>JAYVFS010000055.1:0-50269 GCA_043772905.1 Saprospiraceae bacterium
GATGGCGATGTCGTTGACCCCACCAATCGCAACCGTCAATTACCCGCTTTGGCGACAAATCATGGCGTTTCTAAGGCAGAATGGATGGCAGAAAGGTTAGCGGCTATAAATCCAGATATAATTCTTCATGTACGCAAGGACTTTTTAACGCCCGATATGGCAGAGGAAATTTGTCAAGCCGCTAAATACGACTACGTGATGGACTGCATTGACAGCATTTCACCTAAACTGTATTTGATTACGTCTGCTAAACAAAATGGCTTGAACATCGTCAGTTCGATGGGAGCAGGCGGCAAAATGGATCCGACACGTATTAAAGTAGCCGACCTATACGATACTTATACAGACCATTTTGCTTTGAAAATTCGGAAAAGATTGAAGAAAAAAGGCATTAGGCGCGGCTTAATCACCGTTTTCAGCGACGAACCCGCCCCCAAAGACTCTTTGATGATGACCGACGGTTCTAATTTTAAGAAATCCGCTTATGGGACGATTTCCTATATTCCTGCCGCTTTTGGAGGCGTATGTGCCTCCGTTGTGATTCGGGGTTTGTTGGGTCAAAAAATTGAATTGCATAAAAATAAGGAATTGGATGAGATGAAAAAACGGCGGGCGGATTGGAAGGAGAAGAAGAAGTAAAGTTTATTGAAAGTCTTTGAAAGTTAAATTAAAAATGGAAAAGCCTCGTAAAATGGTGTTTACGAGGCTATTGTTTTTTGAACAAGTATTAAAATACAAATGATTTAATAAATTAAGAGCAAAACTTGTAAACTAAATGATTGTTCTAAAATTGGAAAGACCAAGACTTTATAATAATAATGCCTTTACTTTTAAAATACTGGCTTTATATTTATAGCATTTTTTGTTGGTTGGTTCTTTTTCTTATCAAAACTATCCGCTAAAAAAAACGTGACTTTCTGCCCTTGATTTATCAGGTCTTTTCTTCCTTTAAAATCCTTTGTTTGAAAATAGTAGGATTTTCCTTTATCAATTTCTATAAAACCTGCGTTTCCGTTTGGTAATATGCTTCTAATAAATCCTTTCAATTTATCTTGTGCGTCAAATTTAAGGTTGTCCCAAATTCGACGTAGTTCATTTTGAATTACTCTAAAATCTGATAGCTTTGATAAATCTATACTGAATAAAGTTATTTGTTGTTGTAAATCATTATCTATTTTCCATTTGTTTTCTTGGCGAATTTTACAGATGAATTCGATATGTTTTCTTGCTTCATCTGTTTTTCCCTGATGTTGCAAAATATCTGCTAAGAGTCGGTACAAATTCATTTTCTTATCAGCATCGCCAAAACTTAATGTACTATCAAGAGCAAATTTTAAGGCTTGGTCATTATTACCTTGTTCAAAGTAAATTTCTGCAATTTCTTTCTGAATAAACCATTCATTTTTGCGTTTTAGCAAATTCTTTAATTGTTCTAAGGCTGTTTCGGGTTGCCCTAAACCTTTATAGGACAACGAGATACGTCTTGCGAACCAAACATCATTGCTATAATGAAAGTTCTCAAATATATTTAAAGCATTTTCGCACAAATCTATACATTCTTGATATAACTGTTTTTCAAGCAAAGCCTTAGTGCGCCACATAAAATATTGCTCTTTCTTTGATGCTAACTCCCTTGTTTTACCTTCATTGTCCGTAAATGAGTAAGGGCTATTTTCTAAAAATTCAAAATTTAATTTATTTGTCCATTCTAAAATTTTATCAGTTGGATAGATAGCTTTATCGTTTAGATATTCTAAAATCTTAAATACCGCCATCGTATAAATACATGGGTAATTAGGTTCTTTCTTTACTGATTTATCCTCTTGCGTGGAAAGTCTTAAAATTCCTGTTCCTGCCCTAAAAAATTGAGTTTCGTTATTTATAGTTTGAACTCCGATTTCAGTATGATAAATACTCCAAGCATAAACGTCTTTGATATTCTTAAAATCTGGTTTGAGCGTATAAACCTCTCGACAGATTTCTAATGATTTTTTATAATCTTTTTGTTGTTTTAGGCAAAAGGCGTAAGCCCAGCCTTCCCAGACACCACAACTTTCTCGGTATTCTTCCCAAAGTTGTTTATAAAGTGGTAAAGCCTCCGTGTAATTTCTGACCTTCCGATACTCGGTAGCCTGTTGTTTGAGCGTTTGAAAATCGGGCATATTTACAGTTCATTTAAACATAATTGCCAGCAAATTTTATTGTCAATTTCTGGCTGATATTTTTTTAAATACTCATTAATTTCTTTCTCCATTTCAAAAACAGATTGCCTAAAATTTATATCATAAACAATTGTTTTTCGTTTGGGGTACTTAATATTTTGCGAAAAAGGCTCTTTATCAAAATCAAATCTGTTGCCTAAATCATTATAATCGTTCATTGCAAACAAGATTTTTTTGGGATGTTGATGATGTCCACAATCAGAAGTGAAAAATCCAGTTCCAGTACAATTACCAATGAATTTAGGATATAATGTAAGTCTTTGAAAGTTTGAATAGTATTTCTTAAAATGAGTGTAAACAACTTGGTCAATTAAAACAGTCCAAAATAGAGCAATAAAAAAATAAGGCTGATTTTCTGTTGAAATTGTATCAAGGAAATCATAGTTGGGCGTTAAAGTAAAATATTGTATTGTTATCTCACTTTTAGAATAATGAAATTTAGTTTTATCAGGTAATACCTGCAAAAACTTGAAAATATCCGTTTGGAAATCGTTTTTATAATATAAAATATAATTATTCATAATTTGATTAAAGTCATAATAAAGTTCAAAAGTTCTATTGAAGTAAAACTTTGCGGCACAATTTTTTTAAATTGTTTCTTACCAGTATAATAAAAATTAACAACAGCAATAAAATTTCCTTTCTTGAAAGTATATTTTTGTAACCAAGGAGATTGTTCAATATGTGTAACTGTTATTCCTTCTCCAACCACTTTTGAGAGAATAAATTCATAAAACTCCTTCAAAAAAGGTTCTGAAAAGCTAAATTCTTTTTTTTGTTCAGTTGTTATTACTTTTTTTTCTTCCAAATCAAGTACAATAGTTTTCTTTTCAAGGGATTGCAAACTATTATTAAGCAAGTTAATAAAATCACTAATTGCACTTGGTTTCTGAATATTACTTATCTTTTGTTGATTGTTGTAATAAATCTTAAACATTACTTTTTCTATACCTTTTGAAAAAGTATAATCTTCACAATATTGATGATGCTTGATTGCATCAATCTTTATACCTTCATCTTTAATTAAATCAAAAACAGCATAAAAAATACTTTGCAAAAATGGTTGTTCTTGTGGCAAGTCAAAAGATAATTCAGTTTCTAAAACTTCGGGTTTCAATATTATCAAATCTTGTCTTAATGTAATATTTTCAATTTTTAGAGGTATTAAATTGCTTCCAATTTTAAAATGTGGCTCGTCAAGAGTATATAAAACTTCTTTTGCTCTGGTTAATGCTGTATAAAGCCAACGGAAATATGAAGCATTAAAATAACCCATTGCAGTTTTACAATTTATAAAAGCACGTTTCCACTCTCCACCTTGTGCTTTATGGCAAGTAACTGCATAACCAAATTTTATGCGTAATGAATTGAAATATTTGTCTGAACGCAATGCGTCTTTGAGTTCTTTTGTTCCTGCTTTTAGATTTGGGTTTCGGATTTTAAAATCTATATAAAGTGCTTTTAATTCATCTGAACTTAAATCCCGTTCTTTTGAATGTAATAAATTTTCAATGATTTTACATGGAATATCAAAAAGCTGTTGTTTTGAATCTCTGAATTGGATTACAACATCTCTAAAAGTTAAAGGAACTTGTATTTCAATTAACTCGCCTGCTCTATTTTTTCTTTTTAAAGTGATTGTTCTTGTTTCATTTTGTAAAATAACATCTTTAACTACACCAAAATCACCATTTAAAAGTTCAATTTCATAATTATAGTTATTACTTACCAAAATAACTCTATCGTTTTGAGTTATTGAATATTGTTTCGGAAAAAAGTAGTCTCTAACAAAATCATTGTATTCCTTTACAGAAGCATTTGAATACGCTATTATTATTGTTTCTTCATCAAGTTTATTATCACAAGCGTTCAAATAAGTTTTTAATAAATCTTGATGTTGAACAACTTTTATATCAGGAAAACTTGTTTCAATATCAATTTGATTAAAAATATTTTCCTTTAACGATTTACGAATTTTGGTTGCATTATGCAAAATTCCACTGTCTTTTTGCTGCCTTTTAACTTCGGTTAATTCGTAACTTAATGCTGATATTTTGCAGTTCTGTAATAAATAATCTGTATCTAATGCTGGGGATAAATTCATATTTACAGGCGGTAATTGTGCATTATCGCCTATGAAAATGATTTTCTTTTTATGGTCATTGTTATCGAAATTAATATATTTTAAAAGGTCTTTTAGTAAAAAACCCGAGCCAAAGCGGAAAAATTCACCCTCCGAATATACATCAGAAAGCATAGAGGCTTCATCTATGATATAGATAGTATTTGCTGGTTCTTCATTATTTTTTAAGTCATAATAAAACTTGAAAGTTTCTGTTCCATCAGTGTTATCAGTTTTAAATTCTTTTATGTCTTTGTTTGAATAAATAGTCTTATGAATTGTATAAGCCGTTGACTTAATACGTTGAGAAATGACTTTTGCGGCTCTCCCTGTTGGTGCAGCAACTATAAATGGACGGTTTATTTCTTTCAAGTAATCAGTTAGTCCTTTCATCATAAAAGTCTTACCCGTTCCAGCGTATCCTTTGAGTAAAAAACAATAATCTTCGCTTTCTAAAAAACTATCTAACAGTTTTAGTAATTCTTCTTGTCCAACTGTTAGTTGATAATTTGTGAATGTTGTAAATATATTCATAAGAATTAGTGATATTATTGATTAAGAATTTTGTTTTTCATTACTTTTAGTTCTATTCACAAATCTAAAACAAACACATACAAACCAACAATAAAGTATGCCCATTTGAACTTCATTAACAAACTCATTTTTCACCCCCTCAGTATCTCCAACAAAAAATCATATTTTTTTGAAACAAAACGCTTATTTTTGTCCAAAATACTTAATTTTTAAATAAAAAAAGATGGAAGCGATAACAATATCTGAATTAGAATATAATCAATTACAATCAACTATTCAAAAATTAGTGCTTCAGTTGTCTAAATTCAAGAAGCCAATGCCGCCTAAAAAAGAAGGCAAAACATCTATAGCCAAACGTTTACATGGCATATTGGCATTACCTATTGGCTTTGATGAAAAACAAATTTTGGAAGATGAAATCTTAAAAAAATATTTGGGCAATTGGCAAACAAAATAATACACCTCAGTATCAACAAAAAAAACAGCCATTCCTCAACAAGGAATGGCTATTTTTTTATTTTGAATAACACCAACTATCAAACTCAATCCTCCTGTCGCAACACCTCCAAAGGCGATTCACTCACCACCTTCCGCGTACTCACAAGCCCAATGATGACGACCAATGCCGTTATACTGAGGGGGGTCGCTAAAAGCGGCAACCAATCAATTTTAAAGGGAATTTTGAAAACGAATTGCGCTAAGCCATAGCCTGAAATCAAGGACAAACCGATGCCTGTTAATGTCGCTAAACTACCGAGCCAAAGATATTCTAAACCATTGATTGTCAATATGGTGCGGCGGCTTGCGCCAATGGTACGCAACAAAACGGATTCTCGAACACGTTGATATTTTGACAAATAAACGGAACTGATTAAGACCATTAAACCCGTCAAAATGCTGAATAATGCCATAAAACGTATGACAAAAGAGATTTTTGACAAGACTTCATCCACCGTTTTCAATATCTGTGTTAAGTCCACAACAGAGACATTGGGATAGTTTTTGACCAATTTCTGTTGGAATTTTGCCGATTGTTCTGCCGATTCAACACGAGTGATAACGACATCAAATTGTGGCGCAGCTTCCAAAATACCTGTTGGAAACAAAATGAGAAAATTGGTTTGTACGCGGTTAAAATCCACTTTTCTAATGCCTGTAATTGTCGTGTTTATCAACGCGCCTTGCACGTTAAAAGTGATTTTTGAGCCTACTGTTGCCCGCATATCCCTTGCTATATTATCCGCAACCGTAACGCCCACCGTACCATCTGCCAATCTGCCTTTGGGTGGCAAAGTGCCTTCTAAAAGTTGTTCAGAAGCAATGAGCGTATCACGGTAAGTGACACGCCATTCACGTTCATAAATAAATTTCGGAATCGGATTTGTGGAGTCTTTGAGATATTGAATACGTGACAAACCGTTGAGTTCTTCCAAACGAATCGTCACAACCGGTACTTTTTGGATAATCGGCATTTTTGAATCTACAACGAGTTGCGCGACTGAATCACGTTGTTGCGGTTGAATGTCAAACATAATCATGTTCGGTTGATTGCCCGAACCTGCAAAAGAGATTTGACTGATTAACAATTGTTGAATCAAAAATAAGGTCGAAATCAACATCGTTCCTAAGCCAATACTCACCATTAAGGTCAATGTTTGGTTTTGTGGACGGTGCAAATTCGCGACACTTTGGCGCACAGCGTAAGAGACACCCCTCAGTATGCGGCGGCTCAAAATCCAAATTAAACCTTTGGCAACAGCAGCCAACAAACTAAATGCCGTACCGATACCCGCTATGAAAATCAAGCTACTTTTGACACTTTGCGTCTGTAAATAGGTAAAACCAAAGATAAACAAGGCAATTAAGGCAAAAATCAACCAACGCAAAGGATCACGTCCCGATTCCGATTCCTCAAATCCACTGCGCAAAGTCCGTAGTGGCGAAGTACGTCGAATCGTCAACAAAGGCAACAACGCAAAGAGGACGGACACGCCCAAACCTGTGATAACGCCTTGAATAATAGCTGTTAGGGAAGGGTCGTTAGAGACATTTTCGATGGGTAAAAAATCTTTTAAAACAATCGGCAGAAATCGTTGAATCAATGTGCCAATTACTGCCCCTAAAGTTGCACCGCCTAAGCCCATAACGGCTATTTGAGTCAAATATATCAAAAAGGCTTGTTTGCCGCTTGCGCCCAACGTCCGCAAAATCGCTACGGTTGGCAACTTGTCTTTCACATATATATTGACCGAAGAAGCGACACCGATACAGCCCAAAAGCAAGGCAATGAACCCAACGAGGTTTAAAAAATCCGCCATTTGATTGAACGAGTTGCCTGTTGAACGTTTGCGGTCATTGATGTTTTCGACACTGTATTTCGCCTCTGTGAGTTGCGGTTTTATACTTTTTGTCAAACCATCATAGTCCTTCTTTTTGTCCAATTGGAAAAAATATTGGTATTGAACACGGCTGCCACGCACCAAAAGATTGGCAGAATCCACCTCCAAAAGCGGCAAATATACTGAGGGGGCAACCGCAGACTGCAAACCCAAACGCCCAGGCGCAGACAAGACGATGCCTGCAATTTGGTAAGTCTTCTCTCCTATTTTGACAGAATCGCCTGTTTTTAAATCAAATTGAAACTGCAAAGTATTGTCAATCAATGCTTTGCGTTCCGCTTGAAAAGTCGTAGCCGCCGAAGCAGGTTCGGTTTTCATTTCACCATAAAAAGGATATTTGCCGTCTTGTGCTTTCACTTGCACAGGACGTGTCCCTTCTTTTTGCGGAAAATATGCCATTGACAAAAACGACACAATCCGTGAACGGGTGCCGCCAATACTGTCCATGATGTGCGTTACTGAGGGCGGCGGCGGGTTGAGACCATCAATCGCTAAGTCTGCACCAAGCAATTCACGAGCTTGCCCATTGATGTCTTTTTGTAGGTTTTCGCTGAAAGAATTAATCGCTACAAGTGCCGCGATGCCAATGATGATGCTCGAAACGAAAAGTAATAAACGACCACGTTGACGGCGGCTGTCGCGCCATGCGAGTTTTAGTATGGTTGAGAAGTTGATTTTTTCCAAAATACTTATTTTTTATAAACAATGTTTACGAAACGCAAAAAGCAGCCTTTGGGTTGTGGCTGCTTTTTGAGTTGACGAATTTGTACGTCGAATATTGGGACAAATATACTGAGGGGATTGGATTTATTCATGAATCGTAAAAATATCAGAAACTTTCATCTCGAAATCGGGCAAAACAGGTGCAGCGGATACTAATTCATCACCTCTATAAATCGTCGAATGACGACCATGATAGACGTGAACTTCTTGTAATTTTGCAAAAACATGCCATATTACTTTAACTTCTGCCTTTTCGTAATCCTGCATTTTTTCGTAAACACGGTTCATTTCATCGGTTGTTGAAATGACCTCGATGACAAATTGTGCCGTGTCGTCTTTTGAGCCTTTTGCCATATTTGCAATTTGTTTTTTTGTCAAATATGCCATATCGGGGCGGCGGTGATTGCCTTTGAAAAACATATCGCCTTCAATTATAAGCTGTCCTTCAACTTTTCCTTGAAATTTTAACCGATTAAAAAAAGTTGTTAAGTTGTCTTCGATAGCAAATTGTTTAGTATCCATAGATCGTTTTGTTTTCTCAACCATACCATTTACCCACTCATACGTAAAAAAGTCTTCACGAGAAAGGTATTTTTTTTGAAATGCCTCCCAAGTGATGCGTTTTGAGGCATTGCCGTTCGTTTGGGTTTTTGTCTCCTTTTCTTTTATAGCAGTTGCAACCATTTTTCTTTTTTTTACAAAATTAATCGAATTTGAAGTTTTGACAAGTTTTTTATCAAATTAATGTGTATTGATTAACCGTATTGAAACATTAAAATGCAAAAAGCAGCCATAAATCAATGACTGCTTTTTACATCTATAATTTTGTTTTTGAATAAAAATCAGCATAAATCTGTTAAATCAGTGGTCTCAAAACTGCGAATCATCAACCGAATCCAACCAAGCCGTAATCTCACCAATAACCGATTCTACACAACCATCATCGAAAGGAGAACGCAAATTGGCTAATTCGACCAATTTCAAAAACGACATCGAACCGCCCGCTTTACAAAGCGTCACATAATCCGCCCATGCTTTTTTATGGTCTTCACGGTCTTTTTTCCAAAATTGGAAAGCACAAATTTGCGCCAGCGTGTAGTCAATATAGTAAAAAGGTGAAGTGAAAATATGACTTTGCTTTTGCCAAAAACCACCATTTTCAAGGAAAGGAATACCGTCGTAGTCGCGTTGTGGCAAGTATTTTTGCTCGATTTCACGCCATTTTTGGTTTCTTACTGAGGGGGTCACATCTGGATTTTCATACACAAAATGCTGAAATTCATCAACCGCAACGCCATACGGTAAGAACTGTAAAGCCGCACTAAGGTGTGCAAAACGGTATTTATCGGTGTCTTCTTCAAAAAACAATTCCATCCAGGGCCATGTAAAAAACTCCATGCTCATCGAGTGAATTTCACAGGCTTCGTAGGTAGGGAAATGATACTCGGCAATGCCCATGTTGCGGCTTGAAAATACTTGAAAAGCATGACCCGCTTCGTGGGTCAAAACATCAATATCACCACTTGTGCCATTAAAATTTGAAAATATATAGGGTGCACGATACTTGCCGACATACGTGCAATAGCCGCCTGTTGCTTTGCCATCTTTTGCTTCCAAGTCCATGAGTTCATTTGATCGCATAAATTGGAAAAACTTGTTGGTATCACGTGAAAGTTCAGAATACATTTTATCAGCCCCCCTCAGTATATCATCAGGTGTCCCTTTGGGTTTTGGATTGCCAGAAGGAAATTTAAACTCTTCGTCATAAAATTTCAAATCGCTGATATTTAAACGTTTACGCTGTCTTTCGTAGAGTTTTTGAGAAATGGGAACGATGAATTTCTCAACTTGTTTTCTGAAATTTGCCACCATTTCGGCATTGTAATCGGAGCGCAACATCCGGGCATAGCCCAATTCTACGAAGTTTTTATAGCCTAATTCAACTGCAATGCGATGCCGTGTTTGAACCGATTCGTGGTAAATGCGCTCAACTTCTGTTGAATGACCTGCAAAAAACTGCCATTTCGCTGCTGCTGCTGCTTGGCGAACTGAACGGTCTTCATCTATTTCAAGCGGTTGAATCGAGGATAAATTATAGGTTTTGCCTTGAAAATCAATTTGTGCAGATGCTTTGATTTTGACATACTCGCTTGCCAATTTGTTTTCCTCTTGTAAGGCTGTCAAAATACTCGGTTGAAACGTCTTGATTTGAAGGTCTGCGATATTGAATAATTGCGCGCCCCACTGTTTTTCTAATTCAGGACGAAAACGATGAACAATGAGTTTTTTATAAAATTCAGTGATTAAAGCTTCAAAAACGGGTGAGTTTTCATCAAAAAATTGATTTTCTGTATCGTAAAAGGAATTACGGGTATCTATCGTATGGCGAATTTGTCCAATAGTTGCTGCTGAAGTAAAGTCTCTACGTAAGTTGTTAATTTTCTTCAACAAGTCACTTGCCTGTTCATACGATTCTGCTTTGTCAAATTCAGAAATGCGCTTTTCCAGTGTCTGCGTCATACGCTTCAAATTGGGTCTTTTGTAAGGATAATCCGTAAATTTCATTGTGTTTTTCTATTTAATCAAATGATAATAAATGCATGTTTTCCAAAATGCGAAGTTACAATTTTAGAATTTGAGTTTATTGATAAATTGATACCAAATCTAAAAACAGGTAAAATAGGTCTTTGTCATATTATTAGTTTATATTTTGTATAATACATATTTCGTAAAATAAAAAACTAGTAATCTGAAAAGTAATCAGAATAAAAATTCAATATTTTAAATAATACAGTAATTTCGCACAGTTTAATGTTCATACATTAAATGTCGAAAAATCAATTTTTATAACAATTAAATTCTTCTAACTATGCTCAACAGTCTTACAGGTCTTGGTAAATGGCTCTTTGTTGTGCCATTTGTTGCTTTTGGTTTTATGCATTTTGCTGGTGCCGACCAGATGGCAGGTATGGTGCCTGCCTATTTCGTAGGCGGCGTTATTTGGGTCTATCTCGCGGGTCTTGCTCAATTAGCATTTGCAGCCAGTGTTGTTTTGGGTAAATACGACAAATTAGCCGCTTTGCTGTGTGCTTTAATGTTGTTAGTTTTTGTTCTCACTATTCACCTACCGGGTGTTTTGGGCGGTAATCAGATGTCAATGGGCGGTTTATTAAAAGACATTGGCTTAGCAGGTGGTGCATTGATGTATGCATCTGCATTTGCGAAAGATAATAGTGTGGTTGGTTGATTTATTCAATCATTCCAGTCAAAAAAGAGCTTCTACTGCTCATGTGAGGTGGTTCTCTATATTGAATACTGAAAGAAGTACTAAATCGCATTTATCGGATATCTTTTTGCAATTATTTTGTAATAATGAAAAAATAAAGCTCTTTATTTCAATAATACTTTGTTTTGTACAACAATATCTGTATTTTTGAAACAAATACTTAATTGATAAAATCAAGTATCCCACCTCATGAACGAGATTCGTAAAACCACTTTTCCTACACAATTAAATACTTCTAATCATGATCAATAATATTTTAAATCTTGGAAAATGGGTATTCGCTATACCCTTTGCAGTCTTTGGCTGTCTTCATATTGTAAATGCCAATCAAATGGCAGGCATGGTTCCTGCTTATTTTTCGGGTGGTGCTTTATGGGTCTATCTGACCGGTTTCGCTCAATTAGCCTTTGCCCTAAGCGTGATTATCGGTAAATATGATAAATTAGCAGCCGTATTATGTGCATTGATGTTGCTCATTTTCATTTTGACACTACACTTACCGAGTTTGAGTAACATGGAAATGTCAAAATTAGGGATGACGAACATGCTCAAAGACCTTGGTTTAATCGGGGGTGCAATGATGTATGCCAGTCGTTTTGCCAATGATAAGAGTGTCGTGGGTTAGAATTTAAGACGCTAAGACATTAAGTAAAAAGCCGTTAAGACTTGACTTGCAAGTCTTAACGGCTTTTACTTAAAAAATTAATAATCAGCGATTTATCTACCGCCTTTCAAAGTTTTAAAATACTCTTCAACCAAATTTTTATAATATGGCTTCAAGTTCGGCGACACTTTTTGATACTGTTCGATTTCTGCTTGCCGCTTCTTGATGTATTCTTTCAAAGCAGGCGGCATCTCATTTTGTTGCTCACGCGCAGCCGTTGATTTGCGTTCTTCGTCCTCTTTGCGTTCACGTTCCGCTTTTTCAGATTCAAGCAAGCGAGTCAAAATCTGATCTTGCCGCTGAATTGTTTGATTATTCAATGTTTTATTGACCAATTCAGTTTCGGTCTTTTCCATATCTTCAATCATGTCTTGCAGCCCTTTATCTTGACCTTTACCCCGTTCTTGCAGCTCTTTTTGCTTCTTTTTTAAAGCCTCACGCATAGCCGCTTGACGAGCCGCCATTTGAGCAAATTCCTTGCTCATACCTGCGCCACCTCTGCCGCCACCGCCTTTTTTCATCTGTTCGAGTTGCTTTTTCAGGTCCTCGTTCAGACCTTTTTGCCCTTCGCTCATTTTATCCTTTGGCTTTCCACTTTTACCCTGGCCATCACCACCAGGCTTTGGACATGAACCACTGCCAGGCATATTGCTCATTTGGTTTTGCATATTTTGCATCGCCTCCGAAAGCATAAGCGCGAGTTCATTTACATCTGTCATCGTGCGTTGTTGTAAGCCCTGCCCTTCATATTTTTTCCGATCTTCAAGCTTATCCATGGCTGCTGACATATTTTGCTTGATATTCGTCACTTTTCCAATCACAAAGGTTTGGATAGCCGCTTGACGTGTCGCCAAAGCCTGCAAAGAGTCTTCAATCAGACCAAAATCGCCTTGCAATTTCTTCTGTTGCTGTGTCAATTTGACATAACGTGGCGTATTTTCAGCCGTCGGACCAAAATCTTTCATCACTTGTTCTTGGTCAAAAGACAGCGTCACAAGGTTTTCCAACAACTGACGGATAGCGCGCATATCTTCTTCAATTTGCTCTTTATCGCCTTGTTGTTGTGCCATTTTCATCTTGTTGGCTTTGTTTTTCATCTTACTGGCAGCCGATTTCTGCTTTTTGGACGCTTTGGAATTCTCTTTTTTATCAAGCTGTTCTTTACTATCCTCTTGGTCTTTATGAATCTCTTTATCCTCTTGTTTTGTATCAGGCATGTCTTGTTTGCGCTTCAACTCCTCATTCTTTTTCTCCATTTCGTCCTGCTTCTTCTCCAAGTCATCGAACTCTTTATTAAGTTTGTCCTGCTCTTTTTTCAGTTCTTCTTGGTCTTTTTTATCCCCCTCAGTATCTTCACTCAATTTGTCTTGTTTTTCAGCCAATTCCTCCAATTTATCAATTTGGTCTTGCATCATACTTTCGACTTCCAATTGCTTAAACAATTCTTCCATGCGCTCCAATTCCTTTTGCATCTCTTCATTGGAAAACTTCATATCCTCCATTTTTTCAAGCGCTTGGTCTTTGTCCATTTTCTGCATCAACTCCTCAATTTGTTTCAAAAGTTCCTTCATTTCAGGGTTTTGTAACTCCTCAAACATCTTTTGAAGTTGCTCTTGTTTTTGCATCAGAGCCTCGTCTTGTTTATTGAGTTCCTGCTGCTGCTTCATATTTTCCTCAAAATTCTTCTTTGCTTCGTCAATCTTTTTCTCCATTTCCTGTTGACGTTGCATCAGTTTTTCAGCCTCTTTTTTCATCTGCCAATCCACATCTTTTTGTTGCAACATCTTTTCACGCAACTTCTGCAAGTCTTGTTGAATTTTTTGCGCTTCTTTCATCGCTTTCTTCAAATCGTCCTTGATTTCGTCGTTATTCTTAGCCATTTCCTTCTCAATCTGCTGCACAGAAGGCTGCGTGTAAACCATCATACCCGTTTTGGTTGACTTAGAACCATTGACACCGTCGTTGTCAAAAACCTCAAAATAATACGACACTTCATCACCTGGGCGCAACTGCAAATCGGCAGTATTAAACGTGTATTGATAAGAAACCGCTTTATTTGTCGGATTAGGGAGTGGCGCACGTTGCAAAGGCTCTTGTTGACCACTGTTTCTTTTTATTTGATAATTGAACGCCAAACTGCGTAAACCATAATCGTCACCCGCTTCACCGACAAAAAACAAGCGTTTCTTATTCAATGAATCTTCAAATTTTTCAACTGCAATAGTTGGATATAAATCTGGCACAACCGTAATGGAATAAGAAACTGAATCCGCCTTTGGCAAATATGCGTTGGAAATCAATAGCTTATACGGTTCATCACTCATCACTTTTTTAGAAAACGTAAAACGTGAGCTACCTTGACGCACAATACTGAGGGGTTTGCCCCCCGCAAAAGACACCTTGATATCGTCTGTATTTTCAGAATTAATCAACCATGCAATCGTCGTGCCTTGCGGAACAATCAACTCGCCTTGATTCGACAACATTTCGTCGGGGCGACCAATGTATTCAGGGTAATCCAATTGCACATCAAAACCTGCAATATTCGGCTTTTTCAAGACTTCTAATTCAAATTGAGGAGTTGAAACAGTGCCACTAAACAGTTTAAAAGCCACATCTTTTTGAACACTCGCAAATTTATAACGGAAAACAGTTGGGTCTTTTTCATCTTTTTGCAAGCGATATTCATAGCCATTCATTTCTATAAAAACCTCGTTTGGCAATACATCACCGTCTGCTTTGACCGTCAAATCATAGTCTTGAAACTGAACAACTTTCAAGTCACCGCTTTCAATTTTCAAATGAAAAGGCGCATCACGCTCAAAAACTTTATTAAAATTCAACAAACGAGCAGACGCATTTTTTATCAAGCTCGGTGCAGCAAAAAGGACGAACAACAACAACAAAAGCGGTGGCAAAGCATACCGCAAGTTTTTTTTATTTTTTGTTAAATCAATAGCCGCTTTGAAGGGAACGGGCTTGATTTCCTCTGATTTTTGATTGATGGATGCCAATATCAAATCACGATTCTCTTGCGTATCGGCTTGACGACGCAGTTGCAAAATATTCAATAATTTATCTTTGACATTCGTAAAGTGTTCACCTACAATACTTGCCGCTTGCTCATGGCTGATGACTTTGCCCAAATGGAAATAATGCAAAGCAGGCAACAACACCCACGTCCACAACGCAATGCCCGATGCACCGACAAAACCCCAAACCAAAGGCGTTTTTACTGAGGGGGGAAAATACATGAAATTTTCCGCAAAATTAAGCCCTAAAAACAGAGCTAAAATCAACCCTGTGGCATACAAAGAGCCACGAATTAGTTGATTCACATAATATTTACGTATAAATTGATCTAATTTTTCAATGAGTAATTGATAGTTATCCCTCTTTTCCATTGACTATATTTTAATTGTTGATTGACTACTATTTCGATTGACAATTTTTTTTCGGTAGAGACGCAAAATTTTGCGTCTCTACGGTTTTAATATGGCATCTTTTATATTTTTAAGCCACAAATATAACGAAAACTAAACGTTAAAGTTGCTAAAACACAAACCGCGTTCATCCGTTTGTAGCACGCATGAACGCGGTTTTGTCGAAAATAGTGACCCCCTCAGTATCAAGCCGCAGCTTTCACACAGGATTTATTTTTTTCCAAAATATTAATAACCGAAGATAGATATTCCCGCGCTTCTTTTCGTCCACTTTCGCCCTCCAAAGCAATCAGTTCATTCAGATTTTGTTCAATAATATCAGGCGTTTCCATATACCATTGAATCAACTCCTCTGATGATAAACTCAATAAATAGTCATTCAAAAAAGCCTTTTGTTCCGTTTCGGTTGTGGCTTCTTTATGTTTTTTTAGAAAAATATCATATTTTGTCATAACCATTATTTTTAATTGTCTGATAATTCTTTAATTTTTTTGTCAATCTGAATCATTCTATCTAAACAGAAATCACGCAGTTCGTCAAGTTTCTTTTTACCCATTTTTTCTAAAAACTCTTTTTCATTTTCGACACTTAAATCAAGTGCTTGCTTCCTGATGGTACGCTCATACAAGAGCTTTTCAATCAATTGTTGTTTGTTTTTCATTAGAATCGGCGTTGGTTTTTGCTTCTCAAATGTTGTACCTAAAAACTTTTGATGCAATAACAATATATACATCTAAACTCAAAGTTTAATACCCCCCTCAGTATCAAGCCGCTTTTCGCGCTTTAATAACCGCTTCCAAATCATCAAACCTAGCAAATTGTTCCTTAAAGAAAGAATGGTCGTCTTTTGTTAAACCACGAGCAACGATTTCTTTCAGATTAGACTTGCTTTCTAAATAGTCATCCCAAGCCAATAATTCTTTAAAATTACAACTTAACATAAAGTCTTGAAGCACCGAATACTGTTCCGCTTCGGTTTGAGCGTTGATATAAACTTGGAAAAAGTCATCAAATTTTTTATTTTTTATCATGTTTTTATTCTTTTAAATGCCCTAAAATTCTTCTTTTTTCATTTATTCTATCCAAAATCACATCTCGATAATCGAGTAAAGCTTGATAGCTTCCTAATTCTTTAATAAAATCATTTTCTCGAAGAATCGTTAAATGTAATTGTTGATAACGGTTACGAAGTAGAATTTCTTCCCATTCTCTTTCTTTTTTGTTCATAATTGGAGGTGTCTGTTTTGTTCCTCAAAATAAGTTGACCTAAAAACTTCTGACAAAGCTAAAAAACAAAACCCACAAAATCAAACTTGTACTTACAAAAACCGTACCTCTTAAACGTTCTCTTTTGAGACCCATAATAATTTCGTATTTTTGCAAACTCCGTGTGAGAAATAGTATTTAAAATATTGATAATCATAATTTTATGAGAAAAACACTACTTTATATTTCTTTTATTTTTTTGTTGTCAAACTGCCGAAACAACAGCCACGAAGCCAAAAGTGCGGCAGCGATGAACCCCCTCAGTAACCAAGACCCCAAAGTGACGCTCAGTCCTGATGAACGTTTTGGCGAGCTGTTTGATTCCATAATGGTCAATAATGTATTCGAGGATTCAAAAACTTTCCTTGATATGATACCCGCTACGCCCACCGATGAGTTACTCGACTTTTATAAAACGGCTCGAAAAAAGCCCGATTTTAATTGGCAAACGTTTGTTAATCAAACCTTTACGATACCTAAAATAAATACACCACCTTTTCGATCCAACAGTATCCTACCTGTTGAAGACCATATCAATGCTCTTTGGTCTGTCTTGGAACGTCCCGCCGATTCAGCGACGTTGGGGTCCATATTGCCTATTCCGAAACCCTATATTGCCGCTTCGGGTCAAAGCCGAGAGTTGACTTATGGCGATGCCTATTTTATTATGCTTGGTTTGCAAGCTGCGGGTCGTGTGGATATGATTGAAAATATGGTTGACAACTTCGCTTACCTGATAGATACTGAGGGGTATGTGCCGAGTGGCAACCGTACCTATTTAGCAAGTCGTTCAAATCCGCCATTTTTTGCTTGTATGGTGCAACTTTTAGCAGAAGAAAAAGGAAAAGGGCAGCTATTAAAATATTTACCACAACTTGAAAAAGAATACAATTACTGGATGGAAGGCGCAGAAAATCCTGCACCTAAAGATCTTTTTATCCATGATCACGTCGTGCAAGTTGACCGAAATACCCTCAATCGGTACAGTGCCAAAAAAGATAAACCCAGACCCGAATGTTACCATTTAGATATTGCCACTGCTCATAACAGTACCCGTCCACATTCCGAAACGTACAGACATATTCGTTCTGCTGCCGAATCGGGTTGGAATTTTTCGAGCCGTTGGTTCGAGGATGCCAAAACGATAAACACCATTAATACAGCCGACATCATTCCCGTTGACCTCAATGCCTTGTTATACAACCTCGAAATGACTATTTCTAAAGCAAAAATCATAGAAAAAAAATATGACGAAGCAACAGAATGGGAAAAAAAAGCATCTCGGAGACGTGAGGCTTTGATGCGTTATTGCTGGGCTGAAAGTAAAGGCATGTTTTTTGATTTCAATATTCAAAAGTATAAACAAACAGACGTTATTTCGGCAGCAGCTGCATATCCTTTGTTTTTTAGAATGCTCTCAAAACGCGATGCTGACCGTCTGGTCATGAATATTAAACAAAATTTGCTCATGAATGGCGGCATCGCAACAACAAATTTCGAATCGGGTCAATCTTGGGATGCGCCTTTCGGTTTTGCTCCTCTACAATGGATCACGATTAAAGGTTTTAGGAATTATGGCTACGAAGAATTGGCAAATGACATCAAAAACCGTTGGGTCAATCTTAATGTGAATGTTTATAAAAACACAGGTAAGTTGCTCGAAAAATATAATGTCAAAGACATCACCGATGCCACAGGTGGCGGTTCGTATCCTTCGCAAGACGGCTATGGCTGGACAAATGGCGTTTTACTAAAACTTTTGAGCGAAAAACGGACAGGATATTAAATGTATAAAATATTGATTTTCAACAAATAAACCTAACAAAAGTTATTTTTCAACTAATTCTGACTAATGAATAGATTTACACTCTTAACCATTTTTTCACTGGCAACATTTACATTTTCTTTTGCCCAAACGAACAACGGTGGTGGCTGCCGCAAAGCCATTGTCCTGATAGCTGGTACTTATACCCTTGACTCTTTCGTAGCAGGTGCAGCCACTTATTCCAACTTTTTTCCTTTTCCAAACAAAGCAAAATGGTATAAATATACGCCGACAACCGACGGTTTGATGACCATTTCGAGTTGCAAGGGTGGTTCTGACACCCGTTTGTTTTTGTATCAAGGCTCATGTGATACACTGATTCAGGCAGGTTTTAACGACGATTTTTGCGAAATAAATACGATAAGTGGTGACCCATTTGCTGCCAACATCTCAAAACCTGTAAAAGCCAATAAATCCTATTTTTTTGAATGGGACAATGCCTGGGACTCGACCCTGTTTACATTTACCTTATCGTTTTCGACATTTACACCCAGCGCAACCCAAATATGTGAAACAGCGACAACCATCGCACCCGGTCTTGTCAATGTTCCATCCTTGTTTGGGTATGCATCAAGAGGTGATGCCAGTCGTGCCAATTGGTATAAATACACGCCCTCGAACAACGGTCGGTTATCCATAACGAGCTGTGGGCAAGAGGTCGATACACGTCTTTGGATGTATCGCGGCATTTGTAGCAATTTAACGCTCGTGAACAGTAGCGACGACGATTGCTTAACAGGTTTAGGTGATACCCTCGCTGTTGCCATTAGTAATCAATTAGTTACAGCAGGAACGACTTACTATTTTGAATGGGATGATTCATGGGAAAATGTCCCATTTACATTCTTTTTGACCTTTGATGCCGCCAATGGTGTAGCAGAAGAACAGTTGGCTCAAAGTGTTGTGATGTCGCCAAATCCAGCTTCTGATATCCTAAATTTGGATATGAATTTTGATAAAACAACAGATTTAAATGTCCGTATTTTCAACAATATGGGACAAACGGTTTTTACTCAAAAAATGAATAATATACTGAGGGGGGCACAAACACTCGATTTAAGTCTTTTAAAATCAGGTATTTACATAGTCGAAATATCTGATGGTCAAATACGCACAAATAAAAAATTGGTTATCAGTCGTTAGACTTCCACTTTTCGCTTTACTTTTGAGCCGTTGTTTTTCTTAATGAAGGAAAACAACGGCTTTCTTTTTAATCACTTAAACGATAGACCAATGATTTTTACACATACGGTTGAGCCTTTTGGCGATTTTGAAAAACACACACTTGCAAATGAACAAGGGGACGCTTTCGTTTTGACCCCTCAGTATGGCGCCTGTCTTTTGGACTTGCGTTTTAAAGGTATTTCCGTTCTCGACGGTTACAAAACGCCCAAAGAACTTGTTGAAAATGCTTGGGCAAAAAGCGCAGTTTTGTTCCCTTATCCGAATCGGTTACGCGATGGACGTTACACCCACGGGGGTAAAACCTATCAATTTGACATTAATAATGCTGATACGCATAACTCTATTCATGGATTTGGGAAAGACGCACCGATGAGCGTCAAAAACGTGAAAATCACCACCGACGAAGCGACGATTCATTGCACTTGGCAACACGACGGTTCGCACAAAGCCTATCCTTTTCGTTTTACGTTTGACATCAAAATGACGCTGCGCAAAGGTGAATTTGAGGTGGAAATGGCATTGACTAATGATGATTCCGTAGCAATTCCAGCAGGTTTGGGTTGGCATCCCTACTTCATTATGTCAGAACGTGTGGACGACACATCGTTACAAATGCCTGAATCTCAATTCATTGTGATTGACGACCGTATGTTGCCAACAGGCGAAAAACAAAATTATACGGCTTTTGATACTTTGAAAAAAATTGGTGCTACAAATCTCGATAATGGTTTTTTCATCACTGAAAAAGGTAAAGAAGCAAGTGTCATTCTCGAATCTGAACGCGGTAGGTTACATTATTGGCAGGAATTGGGCGCAGCAAAATGGCAGTTTTTACAAGTGTTTACACCGCCTCATCGTAAAAGTATTGCTATTGAGCCTATGACTTGCAATATTGATGCTTTCAATAATCAAGATGGTTTAGTTGTACTTGCACCCCATGAGGTGCTTGGGGGAAAATTTGGGGTACGTTTTTCATAGAGTACATTACAATCTTAGGAAGATTTTGAATCTTCCTAAGATTATCGTTCAAAGATTATCGTTCATTAAAAAATATTAAATCAGAATATTATTTTTCAAGGCAAATGACATTAGCATTTTAATTCTTAAACAATATTTTTAATTTTCATTAAATCAAAACAATATTCTGTTTTAGCTGCAATCATTTAATCAATCTTAAAAGATTAAAAGAATAATTCTTAAAATAATTTTATTCTAATTTTAATTTAAAAAGAATTAAAATAAAAATCAGTTGTATAATTTAATAAAATTTGGATTCAATTTTTTAAACAAAAACTAAAAACATTTAAACGGAATATTATTTCAATAATTAAACAATATTGATAATTTAATTCTTAAATAATTATTTTAAAAAATATTCATTCAGCATAAAATTTGGTTTGCACACAATATAATTATGAGTCGTCAAAAATTAAAGAAATTCGCAGAGCTTCAAACTTTCCCCAATGTCCTTGACAATTTAGATGTTAGAGACCCCGCAAACACAGTCCTAAATGGCCAACTCGTTGACATAAAAGGTAAATGGGGTTCAGAACATTTTAAAAACAATAACCCCATAACGCTCGAATTGGCTTGTGGACGTGGTGAATATGCCGTTGCTTTAGGCAAAATGTTCCCCAAACGAAATTTTATTGGTGTCGATGTCAAAGGTTCACGCATACACAAAGGCGCAAAAGAAGCGATAGAAGCAGGTTTGACAAATGTAGCTTTCTTGCGGACACGCATCGAACAGATTGAGCATTTTTTTGTTAAAGACGAAGTGTCTGAAATATGGATTACATTTCCAGATCCCTATTTAAAAGAACGTAAATCGAATAAACGACTCACTTCTGAACAATTTTTAAATCGCTATCGGAAGTTTTTGCAACCCGATGGCATTGTACATTTAAAAACAGATTCGCCTGATTTATATGATTTTACGCTCGATATTTGCCAAAATACTGAGGGGTGTGAATTGTTGTTAAATGACAGCGACATTCACTCAAAACCATTGATTATGAATGAGTTATCCGTTCAAACTTATTACGAAAAAGCGAATATTGCAAAGAGTACTATAAAATATGTTCGGTTCAAAATCTAAAAGTGCCATGGGAAATACAGGGAAATTACGCATCGCCGTTATTTTTTCATCCATCTATATTTTAATGGCTTTTGCTTGGTGGTCAATGCTGTTATTAAAAAAAAATGCAGATGCCAAACAAGCGCGTATTGAATTGTTACGACATGAAATGACTCAAAAGGGTTTATATACGGACGAAATTCAGTTCAAAATGACCCCTCAGTATGCGGAGTTAGAGGACAGGTACGGACGTCAAAAAACGATGGTTTGGGGTGAAGGAAGTTTCTTGTTTATTGGTTTACTTGTCGTCGTTTGGCTCATCAATCGCAGCTTTTTTATTGAAGTTTCTTTATCCAAACAGCGACAAAATTTCCTTTTATCTATTACACATGAATTAAAATCGCCCATTGCATCCATTCAGTTAGTCCATCAAACCTTTCAAAAACACAAATTGGACGAAGCACAGCAAGCCAAATTGCTCAATTCGGCAAATATAGAAACAGAACGATTGAATGTTTTGGTCAACAACCTTTTGCTGTCCGCAAGGCTTGATACGACCTATGAACCGCAATTTGAAGAACTCAAATTGACACCAATTATAAAGGATTTGATAGAGAAATTTAGGATGAAATGCCCCAAAGCACAATTTCATTTTTCAACGGAAAAAGACATTCCATTACTGAGGGGTGATAGGCAAGGCATCATTTCGGTCTTTACAAATCTTTTGGAAAATGCCGTTAAATATTCAGGGGAACACCCAAAAATCACAATTCGTCAAATTTTTGAAAATGAACAATTCGTCTTTGATGTTGCGGACAATGGTATTGGTATATCTGCGAATGAACGAAAAAAAGTATTTGAAAAATTTTACCGCGTCGGTAGCGAAATGACCCGTCGAACCAAAGGCACGGGCTTAGGGCTATATATTGTGGCTCAAATAATCAAGATTCATAAAGGCACAATCCAGATTTTGGACAATGTACCGCAAGGCACAATTTTCAGAATTACGTTGCCAAGTTAATGCGTAAATCATTGATTGTTAAAGCCAAATTTTAATTTTCACCGTCTTAACAGTCTGCTGTTCATCATGATTTTCAGCCGTAATTGTCACCGTTGCATCTGTCCAATCATTCACCTTTGCCGTCCAAGTCACGTTAAAGTCATAGCTTTTCAAATCGTGCACATAAGGCTCATTTGAGTACAAAACAGCACCCGTTTTATCATCTGTTATTTTAATACTTAACGCATGAAGCCTAACGGCATCAGCCGCTTCTCCTTTGATGGTAATAACTTGTCCACTCGTAAATTGGTCATCGGCAAGCGGTGCAGCGATAGTTAAAGTGGGCAAATCTTTAGCCGTTTTATGGCATGATACTGTAAATAACAGCATGGATACCAGAAAAAGTACACCAAAAATGTTTAAAAATTTTATTGTCTTCATTCTTAAAACGTGATTTTATTAAAGTGCAATTATACGATTCAACTACGAGTATTCCTTACCTTATGGTTTCTTTAACATGGAAAAAATACTGAGGGGTCTAATCTTTCGTTTGAAAAACATTCAAAACAATATAACTATCAATCTATTTATCCACTTAAACTTGAAATTATGAAAAAGACAATCTTTTTAACCTCATTTTTGTTTCTCAACATGATGGCATATAGCCAAAATATTGGTTTACGTGTTGGCAGAAATATTGCCGACTTTTCGTTCAACAAAGATTCATTAACCGCTTTGGGCATTACCAATGACAAGTTAGCGGGCTGGGCAATCTCCCTGCCTATCGAATTTAATGTGAATAAAAACTTTTCAATCCAAACAGATTTAGGCTTTTTGCAAAAGGGTTTCAAATCGGTTCAAAGTATCAAAACAGGTACGACCACAACCACAACGGAGTTGAAAAACTATACAAATTATGCGATTCTCCCTGTCATGTTTCGTTTGCACACAGCAGGACGTTTTTTGCAGGCTTATGCCAATATTGGGCCCGATGCGACTTTTGCCATCAATCAGAATTCGACAGGTACATCAAAGGTTGGTAGCACGTCAACCGATGTGAATAAGGACGTGAGTCTTGACGGAACGAAACGTTTCACGTTTGGATTTCAAGGCGGCGCAGGTCTGAAACTGAAGTTGGGCAAAATAGCTTTGGTCTTAGACGGTCGTTTTTTAACGGATTTGAAAGACAATGAAGGCAAATTCAATTTCCAAGGTTTACAAAACAATAGCTTCTCAACTAAAAACTGGGTAACGAGTTTTGGGTTTGTTTTTGGGCGTTAAATGGCGTTTTCAAAGTCAAAAGACAAAAAGTTCGGAGAATTTTGAAAATTCTCCGAACTTTTTTTTTAGAAAATCAAAGACACTTCAAACTTCAAACCTTCTAAGGTTTTTGACTCAATATCACCCTTTTCGATGGCAAAATAGGTCATATTATACCTGTCATTCTCCAAGGTATAAACCTCAACGGATTGATTTTTAGGATCAACTATCCAATATTCAGACACGCCAAACCCGCAATACAATTCCATTTTTTCTTTACGGTCATAACGAAAAGTCGAAGGAGACAGCACTTCAACGATTAAATCGGGATGCCCTTCAATACCGTTATCCGTAATGATACAATCACGGTCTTTACGAATAAAAATAATATCAGGCTGTGTATTGTTGTACTTGTCAAAAAACACATCAATTGGAGAAGTATAAACCTTACCCAATAGTTTTTCACGTACAAAATTGTTCATAATCGTAACCAATTCGGTTACAGCCTGTTGATGAACTGGTGAGGGTGCTTGTTTTTTCACGATGTTACCATTTATGAGTTCATAGAAAAAGCCCTCTTCAAGTTCCATTTCAAAGAGTTCTTCAACGGTTATTTTGTTTTTAGGAATTGCTTCTACCATTTTTGTATTTTTTTTTTAATTAAAAAATCATAAACAAAAGTAAGACTATTTTTTTATAAAACTACCCCCTCTGTATCGAGTGCTTGAGATTCACTATTTTTGCCCAACTTTTCATTTTTCACTTACAACTTTTCACTAAAAATGCAGCCATTAGCAGAACGTATGCGCCCCCGAAGCCTCGATGAATACATCGGACAAAAACACCTCGTCGGTCAAAATGCCGTTTTGCGCCGCACCGTCGAGTCTGACCGTGTGCCTTCTATGATATTGTGGGGACCACCAGGTGTAGGTAAAACGACTTTGGCAAATATCATCGCCAGCGTTACAAAACGGGCATATTTTTCCTTGTCTGCCGTCAATTCAGGTGTAAAAGACGTGCGTGAGACGATTGAGGAAGCTAAACGAAGGCAGTTTTTCAATACCGCCAACCCTATTTTGTTTATTGATGAAATACATCGTTTTTCAAAATCGCAACAAGATTCACTCTTAGGTGCTGTTGAAAAAGGCATCGTCACGCTCATCGGTGCTACGACTGAAAACCCTTCGTTTGAAGTCATCCCTGCCCTACTCTCTCGCTGTCAAGTCTATGTTTTGAAAGAATTGGAAAGCGATGATTTACTCGAATTGGTGCATCGAGCTTTGAAAAACGATGAGATTTTGCAAATAAAAAACATCGCTTTCAAGGAAACAGACGCTTTGTTGCTGTTAAGTGGTGGCGATGCAAGGAAATTGTTGAACATTGTTGAATTGATTGCTGAATTTGCACCAGACAGAACCGTCAATACTGAGGGGGAGGTAAATCCTCCCTATGAAGTTGATAATCAAATCGTTACAAATATTATTCAACAGAATATTGCTCGTTATGATAAATCAGGTGAGCAACATTACGACATCATATCAGCTTTCATAAAATCCATGCGCGGCAGCGACCCCAATGCAGCCGTTTATTATTTGGCAAGGATGTTAGAAGGAGGCGAAGATGTGTTGTTTATCGCTCGACGTATGATTATTTTGGCATCGGAAGACATCGGTTTGGCAAATCCCAATGCTTTATTGTTGGCAACGACGACGGCACAAGCTGTTCATCAAATCGGTATGCCCGAAGCACGTATTATATTGAGTCAATGCGCGATTTATTTGGCAACTTCGCCTAAAAGTAATTCAGCATATATGGCTATCGATGCCGCTATCGCCAAAGTGCGAGCAACGGGTAATTTGAGTATTCCGCTACAATTACGCAATGCGCCGACGAGTTTGATGAAAAAAATGGACTATGGCAAAGGCTATAAATATGCGCATGATTTCCCTAACAATTTTATTTCACAAGAATTTTTGCCTGCCGACATCAGTGGCGAGCGATTTTTTGACCCCTCAGTAAATCCCGCTGAAACGCGGATTCGAGAGCAGTTGAGGGCGCAATGGAAGGAAAAGTATGGGTATTGATAATGGATTTTGTTTTTAACATAAAACAAGTAACTTTGTCAAGTAAAAAATTTAAAAAATAGAGCGATGATTCAAGGAATTTCAATAGAAAACTTTCGTGTTTTTCATAAGACAGAGATAAATGGATTTGGATTAGTCAACCTTTTTGGTGGTAAAAACAATTCAGGTAAAACTTGTTTGTTGGAGGCGTTATTTGTGGCATTGAAAGAAAATGTTGATCCAAGTATAAAGCTTAGACGACAAAAACTGGAGGAGAAGGATGCTCGGAAAAATCTGTTTCATAATTTAGATACTACCAAACCAATTATTTTTGATGTAATTAAAAATTCCAATAGTATCTATCATACAAATTGGCATTATGATGGAACTAACTTTAATGTCACAAAAACATTTAATGGCTTAGAAATCTCCTTGTTTGAGTTAGATGAAGTTGAAAATATTCGACAAACTAACAAAATCAGTTTTATTCTTTCAAAAGACGAACAATTTCCAGATAACTTAAACCTAAGTGCTGAATTTGATAGAGCCGATATAAACGGTGAAAGCGCACTGATATTGAAGGCAATCCAAATTATAGACCCCTCAGTATTGGAGATAAAAACGTATGCAACTTTCCCAGAAACGCTTTATTTGAGAAAGAAAAATGAAAAAATTGCTTTGCCCATTACAAATTATGGCGATGCGATTCAAAAAGTGATGCGTTACATTTTAACAATTGTAAAATTAGATAGCGACCTATCAAAAGGAGATAAATTCTTACTAATTGATGAAATTGAAAATGGCTTGCATCATACCGTTCAACAAGAATTTTGGACAATGCTATTTCAGTTAGCTGTTGAATTTAATATCCAAATTTTTGCAACAACACACAGTAGTGAAATGATTGAGGCATTTGCAGAAGTTGCTCAAAAACTGCAATTTGTTGGTAAAGGCATTCATTTTGAATTATTTCGCCATTTTAAAACAAATGAAGTCGTTGCAAACCGTATTGATGTTGAAAACTTAGAGTATAAACTTACTCATAATAGCCCATTTAGAGGAGAATGAATATCTTAATTGTTGAGAGCAAAAATGATAAAGCCTTTGTTGAGGCAGTTATTCGTCACCTGTCATTAAATCATGTTGAGGTCAGTAATCCTATCTGCCAAATTGATGATTTCGATTGTATGAATGGGTTAAACCCAAACAAATTGACAACTTCCCTTAAAGATGCTTTGACGGGTGTCATGCGTGGCGTTGAAAAGATTGGAATATTGATTGACCTTGACCAATCGAGCATTGAAGAAAGATTAGAACTCGTCAATATAAGTTTAAAAATGGCATTTCAATCTGTTTTTAGTGTTGAAATAACCGATAAAATTATAGACATTAATAATTTTTTGACCATTAATTTTAATGATTCACTTGTCTCTATCGCTTGTTATTTTACAAACGTTGATGGTCAAGGCGAATTAGAAACCGTCTTGAAAACTATTAAAACAAAAGAATCGCCTTTCGCTGATTGCCTTTCAGCATGGCAAAACTGTTTAAAAACCAATGGAAAAGATATTTCACAAAAAGATTATGACAAATTTTGGTTGAGTAATTACGTTCGATTTGACACTTGCTCTAAAAATGATAAAAAACAAGCAGAACGCAAATGCAGTATTCAAAACTTAGATTATGTTTTTGAAAACAAAACCGACATTTTGATTTCGATAACGCTTTGTTAAACGATATAAAATCCTTCCTACGACTATTGAATTGAAAAATCCAACGAGTTTCCTCAACAAATGAGTTAACTTTGCGTTTTATTTTCAATATTTTTTGAAAGTAAAAATTCGATCTTAAAAGCTCAACCAATTTTTCATATTAAAACATCCGACAATCAGAGATGAACGAAGTCCTATCACCTAATCTAGAAATAACAGCAGAAAATTTAGCTTTTATCCGTCAGTCTGCGCAAGACTTTGCAGAAACGCATATTCGCCCTTACCTCATGGATTGGGACGAATCACAAGAATTCCCTATGGAAATGATGCACAAAATGGGTGAGTATGGCTTTCTTGGCGTTCTCGTTCCAGAAGAATACGGTGGCGCAGGACTTGACTATCAGGCTTATGTGACCATTATAGTTGAAATTTCTAAAGTCTGTGGTTCTATCGGTTTGTCGGTTGCTGCGCATAACTCATTGTGTACCAATCATATTTTGATGTTTGGCACCGAAGAACAAAAACAACGTTGGTTGCCCAAATTAGCAACGGGCGAATGGATTGGTGCTTGGGGTTTGACGGAAGCGAATACAGGTTCAGATGCGATGCGGATGAAATGTACCGCGGTTCAAGACGGTGATTATTGGGTCATCAATGGCGCAAAAAACTGGATTACGCATGGTAAATCAGGTCAAGTAGCGGTTGTTTTAGTCAGAACAGGTGAACTTTTGGACTCAAAAGGCATTACAGCCTTCGTTGTTGAGCGTGGTACAGAAGGTTTCTCGGCAGGTAAAAAAGAAAATAAATTGGGTATGCGCGCCAGCGAAACAGCTGAAATGATTTTCGATAATTGTCGTGTGCACAAAAGCCAAATACTCGGACATGAGGGCGAAGGTTTTAAACAAGCGATGAAAATATTGGACGGTGGGCGTATCTCAATTGCCTCATTGTCACTCGGTATTGCCAAAGGTGCTTATGAAGCAGCCGTAAAATATGCCAAAGAACGGCATCAATTTGGGCAACCCATTGCCAATTTCCAAGCAATTGGCTTTAAATTGGCAGATATGGCAACCCGTATTGAAGCCGCCGAACTGTTGACCCGTCAAGCAGCCAATTTAAAAAATGCGAACAAACCCATGACGAAAGAAGCCGCTATGGCAAAATATTACGCCTCCGAAGTCGCTGTTTGGACAGCGAATGAAGCGGTTCAGGTATTTGGTGGCTATGGCTATACTAAGGATTTTCCAGTTGAAAAATTCTACCGCGATGCGAAGCTGTGTACGATCGGCGAAGGCACGAGTGAAATTCAAAAACTCGTGATTTCGAGGGAAATACTGAGGGGGTAGTTTCGCCGTTTTATGTCATAAATGAACAAGCCGATACTGAGGGGTCTCAATATCGGCTTGTTTTTATTTTATTCAAACCTCAATTACTACCTTTGCGACAGAAGCGAGAAATGAACATCTCGACGACCTAAAAATGAGTAAAATGACTAAGCTAAAAATAGGCGTATTGGGTGCAGGGCATCTCGGCAAAATACATTTACGCTGTATTCTACAAGCGAGTGAACGGTTTGAACTTATCGGCTTTTTTGATGCAGATGCTGCAAACGCCGCTAAAGTTGCAGAAGAATTAAACATTCGAGCTTTCGATACGGCTGAATCGCTTATTGATTCAGTGGATGTTATTGATATTGTTACGCCTACAATTCATCATTTTTCCCTTGCAAAAGCCGCAATACTGAGGGGTCGGCACGTTTTCATTGAGAAGCCATTGACACACACCGTAGCAGAAGCGGAGGAATTGTTGATTTTGACAAAGAAGCAAGGTGTGAAAGTACAAGTGGGTCATGTTGAGCGTTTTAACCCTGCGTTTTTGTCGCTCGGTGATATTTCGATTGAACCATTATTTATTGAAGCGCATCGTTTGGCGACTTTCAATCCGCGTGGCACAGATGTGTCAGTAATTTTGGATTTGATGATTCACGATATTGATCTTGTTTTACATTTGGTCAACTCTGAAGTCAAGTCGATTCATGCTTCAGGCGTTGCTGTAGTCAGTGCTTCGCCCGATATTGCCAATGCACGTATTGAATTTGAAAACGGCTGTGTGGCAAATTTAACTGCCAGTCGCATGAGTTTAAAACAAATGCGTAAAGTCCGCTTTTTTCAACGCGATGCGTATTTAAGTCTCGATTTTTTAGAGAAAAATGCGCAAATTATTCGCTTACTTGATGAAAATACTGAGGGGGGGCATTTGATGGAAATGGATACCGCACGTGGTAAAAAATGGATAGATATTAATATGCCTGAGCCTTTGGCGGTCAATGCAATTCAGTTAGAACTAGAAACATTTGCAGATAGTATTGTTCAGAACACACAGCCCAAAGTAACGATTGAAGATGGCTATCGCGCACTAAAAGTAGCCCATCAGATTATTGAAGTAATTGGCGATACAACTTTGTCATAAAGCATGAGGCTGTCTCAAAAAAAATAAAAAAATGGCTTTTTTCAAAAAAACACTTCTCTTTTTATTCGCAGCTTTTATATGCCTATTTTTCAATACTTGTGTCAAGGAAAACGAAGTACCTGCTTACCTCTACATACCCTCGTTCACGCTGACAACAACATCGGGACAAGGCACTGCGGCACATAAAATCACGGATGTTTGGGTCTATATTGACGGCAATGTGCAAGGGATTTATCAATTGCCCGCACAATTTCCTGTTGTGAATTTAGGAAAACATGACATTCAGTTGTTTCCAGGTGTGCGAAATAACGGCATCAAATCTAATCCAGTTATTTACCCTTTTTTGAATTCTTTTACGAAGTCGCTTGACTTAACTTCGGGCAAAATAGATACAATGCGGCCGACGACGACCTATGTCAATAGTGCAAATTTTAAAATTTTAGAAAATTTTGAAACAGGAAACAGCCTTACTGTAGATAGAGATAACACCAATGCGATTCGTTTTGGTCAAGTAGATAATGGTTTTGAAGGAAAATGTGCAGGTCTAACAATGACCAAAACAAATTCATATTTTGAAAAAGGCATAAGCATAAAAGCTCAATTACCAGATGCTTTGCAAAGTGTTTATCTCGAAATGCACTATAAAACGCAGTCACCGCTTGCTGTCGGTGTGTTCGGTTCAAGCGCAACGAATCCAACAGGTGTAACAACTTACAAAGTAACACTCTTCCCAACCGACGTGTGGAATAAAACGTATATAAACTTAACAAATGAAGTAAAAGCCATGCGTCTAACTGATTATCAAATTGTTTTCAAAAGTCTATTACCCGATTCCATCTCAACGGCAACCGTTTTAATTGATAATATTAAATTGTTACAACTCTAGTCAATTTCAAAATGCCCCCTCAGTATTTCTGTAATATTTTGAAATTTGACATTAAGAATTTGAAATTAGGAATTAAAAAAAATGACAAAACAACGCCGCATAGACACCATCGTATATACTGCCGCTGACTTCTTGACAGCTATGGCGGCTTGGACATGTTTTTTTTTATATCGAAAATGGTCTGTTGAGGGCATCAAATGGGGAGATTTTAATGTCTTGAACAATCCCAAATTCGCGGCTGGGGTAATTCTGATCCCAATTGGTTGGATATTATTTTATGCTATTTTTGACAAATACCGCGACATTTATCGGCTTTCACGCTTGACAACGATAGCTCGGACTTTCTTTTTGACCTTTTTCGGTGTCTTATTTTTATTTTTCACACTTATTCTTGACGATTTCGTAACAGGTTATGCCTCCTATTATCGCTCCTTTTTGACCCTATTCATTTTGCATTTTTTTTGGACAGTGACCATTCGGATGATTCTTCTGACCCGCGCAAGTCGGAGATTGAAATCGGGTATCGTCAGTTTCAGGACGCTCATAATTGGTGGCGACCACAATGCGTTGGAATTGTATGAAGAAATTGAGGGACGGGAGAAAAAGTTAGGCAATCATTTCGTCGGTTTCGTTGACTCTAATGGCAATTCAACAAATGTTTTGGATCAACACTTGACCAAACTTGGTGGCATCAACGATTTATCGAATATCATCACCCAGCAGGGTATTGAAGAAGTCATTGTAGCCATCGAAACAAGTGAGCATGGGCGCATGAAACATATTCTTGATGTTATGTTCGATTTTGGCGACCGCATTCTCATTAAAGTTATTCCAGACATGTATGATATCATGGTTGGAACAGTGAAAATGAATCACTTATACGGTGCGGTGCTTATCGAAATTCGGCAAGAATTAATGCCTTATTGGCAACAAGTTTTGAAGCGTTTGATTGATATTGCCGTCAGTATTTCAGGTATTATTGTGCTTTTACCGATTTATGCTTATATCGCTCTACGCGTTCGTTTATCTTCCAAAGGACCTATTTTTTATTTTCAAGAACGAGTGGGTTTGAACGATAAACCCTTCAATATCATCAAGTTCCGTTCTATGTACATGGACGCCGAAAACGAAGGGCCTATGTTGTCACGCACCGACGACGACCGTTGTACGCCTTGGGGCGCAACGATGCGTAAGTGGCGGCTCGATGAATTACCACAGTTTTTCAATGTCTTGATTGGCGAAATGTCTTTGGTTGGTCCACGTCCCGAACGTCAATTTTATATTGACCAAATCATGGCGCGTGCGCCGCATTTTCGGCATTTGTTGAAAGTACGTCCTGGCATTACATCTTGGGGGCAAGTAAAATACGGCTACGCATCAACGGTAGATGAAATGATACAGCGACTGAAATTCGATATTTTATACATCGAAAACATGTCATTGTCACTCGATTTCAAGATTTTATTTTATACAATTGTTGTACTGATGCAAGGGCGCGGAAAGTAAACTATTTCATATTCATATTTCATCATTCATATTTCATCATTCCTTCTTATGCTTGCAAAACGCATTATTCCATGCCTTGATATCAAAGACGGACGCACCGTCAAAGGCATTAATTTTGAAAACCTTAGAGATGCTGGCGATGCCGTTGAGCTTGGCAAATGGTATTCCGAACATGGGGCTGACGAACTCGTTTTCCTTGACATTACGGCAACGGTTGAAGAGCGAAAGACCTTCGCAGCACTCGTCACACGCATTGCACAAAACTTGAACATACCTTTTACTGTTGGCGGTGGCATTTCGTCCGTGGCTGATGTATCACGTCTTTTGGAGGCGGGTGCGGATAAGGTTTCGGTCAATTCAGCAGCCGTTCGTCGCCCGGAATTGATTAATGAAATTGCACAAGCCTTTGGTTCTCAATGCCTTGTAGTAGCTATTGATGCTAAAATTACTGCGGGGGGTGATTGGAAAGTTTATTTAAATGGCGGTCGTTTGCCAACGGATATTGACCTTTTTGAATGGGCAAAAGAAGTCGCTGAACGGGGTGCAGGTGAAATACTTTTCACATCTATGAATCACGACGGCACAAAACAAGGCTTTGCAAATGAGGCTTTAGCAAAGATGTCAAAATCGGTTTCCATACCTGTTATTGCTTCAGGCGGAGCGGGCAATATGGAACACTTTTACGATACTTTTACTGAGGGGTATGCGGATGCAGCTTTGGCAGCAAGTATTTTTCACTTTAAGGAAATTGGGATTTTGGACTTGAAGGGTTATTTAAAGGATAAAGGAATTTCAATAAGAATTTAAAAAACTATGTTATTTTTGCAAAAAGCAAAGTAATAAAAATGACCTTATTCGATTTTTACGACATACTTGATGCCGAATTTCAAAAGGTTATTGACGATAACTCGCATGATCAGCGTTTACATAAAGATAAACAAAACATCAAAAGCTATGCTTTTCTGATTTGGTTTATGCAATTCTATGGACGCAGACCGATTCATAACCAATTCATAACCGATGGTGATGATGACACTTCTTGCGACCTTATTTTTTCAAACAAAGATGAGTTTGAAAAAACAGTTTTTTATGTGGTTCAAGCAAAATGGAACAACCGTAAAAATGCAAATGGAAAATTTAATGGCGAAACTTTTCGTGCCACTTTGAATGACTTCCAATTGGTTTTATCTGGGCAAAAACAGCCGACACGGAACGAAAATTTTAATCGAAAATATGAGGAACTTAAAAAACATATTGAATTTAATGATGATGTTAAATTCATATATTTAACCCTTTGTCAAAACAATCCCTCCGTACAAGAAAACATTGAAACCTTTGAACGATTGACAAATCACACTTTGGAAGTTATTGATATTGAACGACTTAGGCGTGATTTCATTGAAGTACATTATAAAAAAACCCAACCTCAAAACCCACTCAAATATGACTACAATCCAGAAATAGAGTCCATCGAATTAGAGATTGAACAATTGGATATCGAAAAAAACTATTTAAAAGTATCTGCGCCGTTTATCTCTTACACATTCCTTGTGCGCCCCAAAACAATTCACGACCTCTTTTTGAAATATGGTTTCAAATTGTTTTTTCGGAACATTCGGAATCCTTTAATTGCCTCTCAATACAATCGGCAAATTGAACAAACATTAAGGGAAAATCCATCTTTTTTCATGTATTTCAATAATGGTATAACAGCAATTACAAACCTTCCGCCACGCAAAATCAATGCCACTGCGAAGCAAATAGATATGACTGGTTTGCAAATTATTAATGGCGCACAAACGGTTTATTCGATTTATCAAGCCTATAAAAATGCGAAAAATGGTGAGAAAAACGTTATTAATGACTATGCTTTGATTCGATTTCATTTAATACAAGGCGGCAACCGAGATTTTGAATTAGACCTTGCGCGTTTTACAAATCAACAAAACCCAACAGAACCTCGTGATTTTTGGGCTTATGATGAGGTGCAAATACGTTTGCAAAATGAGTCTTTTAAAACGAATTATTGGTATGAAATTAGGCGTGGCGAGTTTCGAGAAAAACCAGAGAATGAAGACGTTAGCATTGTCTCAAATCAAATATTTGCGCAAGTGTATGCTTCTTTTGTTTTAAAACTTTATCAATTTGATGAGGCATATCTTTTTATTTCTAATAAAAATGAAAATCGTGGTCTTTATGAAACTATTTTTAATCATAAAACCACATTTGACGATATGTTATTGGCTTATAAAATGTTGCGGTTTTTAAATTATAAATTACCATACGAAGGAAATATGAGTTTAAACGCAGGCGAACAGATGGATTTTGCTATTCATCGTATTCTTTTAGAAAAGCTTTATCCAACAAACTTTAATGCTCATGTCAATTTACTTTTAGAAAAAAATCAAAAATATTTAAAGCGATTGAGTGTTTTTATTGTAAAAGAACACGAAAACATTCCTCCTGATTATCCCACAGAAATACATTTTGCAAGTTTATCTTTTTCATTTAAAGATTTAGAGGATGACAGTTTAGATGATTCTTCCATCCTACCATTTCGAACATATTTCCGAACACCTTTGGCTGGTTGAAAATGATGAAGAAAATCCTTTTTGACTAAAAAAAAGACATTGAATAAGAAGTCACAGAAAGTGAAATTGTTTCAGGTGTTTTGGCTGAATTCAAGTTGGAAGTAAAAGGTAGATTTGTTTAAAATTGATTTTTATGTAATAAAAAAACGGGATGTCATTTGCACGACATCCCGTTTTTTGTGGAAGGGACAAGGATGGGGATCGAACCCACGACCTTCGGAATCACAATCCGACGCTCTAACCGACTGAGCTACCAAGTCCATTTAGTCTTTTAGCCCCTTGTTCTTATTAAAACAAAAACTGTTGACTAAAAGACTGATAAAAAAAGTGCGGAGGCTCAGGGATTCGAACCCCGGGTACCCTCTCAGGTACGGCAGTTTTCAAGACTGCTGCAATCGACCGCTCTGCCAAGCCTCCGTTTTTTTCAACTTTGAAACCCCCTTTGGTGTTTCGCGGGGCAAAGATAAGTGGGTTTTTAGAATTTCAAAACGTTTGGATTTATTTTTTTTAAAAATTTAAATATTGAAGTCAACCTTTCCAAAAGTTAAAACCTTTTGGAAAGGTTGACCTTTATCATTAATCAGTGAACCTTAAACTATAAGGCATTGTAAATCAATATCTTATATCGCATTTCCTGTTTAAAGTACGTGAATTTTATTTTTTACTCTCAAACTCTTGCCCAAAAAATATCTCAGTTTCATATCCAACTGTCCACCAAAAGACTTACCCACAACGCCAAAGAGTCCATAAACCCCCAATTCAAAGTTATCTTTTGATTTTTGCCAACCTAAAAGCGCATTCAGCTGCATAAAACGTGTCGAACCATTACCCAATAAATTCATATCGCTACTGATTTGATTCAATAAACCGATGGTTTTGACATCAATATTACTATTTGCCAAAAGCATTTCAGATTTTTGATTGTCAAAACAAAACTCGCCGCCATAGCTGAAACCTGAATCTTCTGATGTTTTGTACCCTCTTATACGTGCGCTGAACGATTCGGGGTACGGATAAGTCTTGCCACCAACAGCTGCAGTCCCTCGTAAACGAAAAGAATTGCCGACATCCTGACTCGTACCTGCCGAAATAAGCACATTAAATTCATCAAATGGAATCCGATAGCCGATATTGATTTTCGGCGCAATCGTTCGGGATTTTACACGCTTGGGCAAGGTCGAATTGGGGTTGCCCCCACTCATCACAATTAATTCAGAAATAGCACCCAAGGCAGGCGATTCTTTAACCTTAAAAACCAACATCTGAGCATTGGCACCGACTTCAACAAAAAACTGAGCTTGCACAGGCTGAGATAAACAGCCCATGAGGACGATTGTAAAGACTTTTTTCATAGAGTTTGTCATACGTTTAGACCTTCATCTCCAAGATCGGGAGGCGATGAGGTAATAGTGAAAAAGGAATTTTAGCAAGAAAGATGCTACTGGAAGTGTTGGTCTAAAATTCATATATGCTTCGTTATCGTTTGTATTTTATAGGTCACAAAGTAATCATTTTTTCTAACCGACCCAAAAAAGTATTTTGTTGTACAATAAAAATTATGATTGATTACCTTTTAAACGTTCCACTACTTTTTTCCTATCATAACGAATCGGCTTTGTCGTCAACTTATAGCGGTTTATGATTTCAGCTAACTTGTAATCATACATCCTATCGGTTGCATAACCGCTTTTTTGTAAGCGATACAACCAACACTCTATGTCGTTTGTACCACATGAAAGGCATTTATCATACCTATCATTATCAAGAAAAAATTTAATGTGCCGTTTGAATGAAGCTTCGTATGAGGCGTGACGTTCAAAAGTTTCATCTTTTCTGTCGTCGGTAAAGTATCCATGTTTACATCCCTCTTTTTGACATCTACCACCGTTACATTTTATCCCAAACAGATTGTTAAGCGCAATAGCTAAACGTGACCGCCCGCCACGGCTTTCCAAAATACCTTGCGCCATAGTAATTGAATAAGGCACACCGTACCTTTCTCCGTCAAGGGCTGCATCTTCATACAAGTCAACAAACTGCTCATTTGATGTAATTTTCACCTCTTTTACTGAGGGGGTCTTTACAGCAAACTCTCCTTTGGGGCGAGGAGAAATTGATGCAGTCTCCCCTTGGGGTCGGGGGGTCGTTTTAATACGCGGCTTCTTAAATTCCTCACTTTCCAATTCTTCTTTTGACACACGCGTATAAACCTCGTTGTTATAAATAAAGGAATTACTTTTAAAGAAATCGAGTTCAATTTCATCAAAATCAACGACATCCATTTTGAATGTGCTTTCAACGATTCCTTTTCCGACCTTTTCAACTGAATCTTTTTTAGCTGCAATCGGCACAAACTGGCCGTTTTCAAACTTAACTGTCATTTCTTGTTTCTCGAAAACAGGCATCGGTGCTTCTACTGCCTTTGGAATGACCCGATTTTTCATAGTTAACAAGGCAGGTGAGAGAGGTTTTTCTTTTTCAAAAATTGTGTCCACACCAATATCAAAAGCATTATAAACCACCTTCGGACGGTCTTTCTCAAAAATGGCGTCCCATCCTTCAATGGCTGCATCAACAACTACGTCAACGAGGTCTTTCTCAATTTTACCGCTTTTGTTTTGAATGTTTTGGGGTTTATAATGCAGAGCATAATTCCCCAGTGTGTCCAAAAAAATTTCATCAGGATTGTTGACGTGGTTTTGAGCGGGTAAGGTTACCACAAAACATAGCAATAGTAGGGCTGTAAACAGCCATTTTATGTAATTTTCCATAATGTTTAGATTGAGTTTTTAAAAAAATTGTTCATAAATATTTGAAAAAAAGTACCATACAAGTATCGAACACTTCAAAAGTATCCGATACGTGTATGTCTCAAAAATGTCAATAACTATAATTCAGCATAGGTATTTTATCCAATTGCGCCATCTTTTCCTTTACCATTTTTTGGAATTGAACATTGTCCGCTTCTGTAAAATGAAGTTCTGACAAAGGGTCAATCGCTTTTCCGTTTTTCCAAAGGCGAAAACAAACGTGTGGACCAGTTGTCAGACCCGACGTGCCGATATAACCGATGATTTCTTTTCTTTTGACAGTTGCACCTCGTTCAATACCTTCTGCAAAGCGACTCATGTGTAAATATTCCGTTTCGTAAGGCGGATTGTGTTTTATTTTAACATATCGCCCATTCCCCAAGCGGAATTTTGCTTCTTCAACCACCCCATCGGCAACCGACATAATCGGCGTGCCTCGTGGGGCGGCATAGTCCGTTCCGAGATGCGGACGGCGATAGCCCAAAATCGGATGCTTTCGCTGCCAACTAAATCGAGACGTAATTGTACCGTTTATAACAGGTTCATTCAGAAAACCGCCACGCGTAGGCAAGCCTTCTTTGTCGTACCAACCGCTTGCTAAACCGTTGTTATAATAAAAAAGATGGATAGGTTTTGGAAAGCTTAGCCCTCTGAAATAAACGCATGTCAGTTTTTCAACACCCACAGACTGCCCTTCAATCAGCTCTTCTTCCCAAATCAGCTTGTATTCTTCACCGTCAGTACATTCTTTTATATCAATTTTATTTTCCAAGGCTTCTTCTACCATTTCAATTAAGGAGTGACTGATGCTGCTTTCAACAAGCGCCTTGTAAAGCGTTTCTCGAATCATGCCCCCTTTCTGAAATTCACTGACGGAAACGGCGCGTTTGACCTCTTTTACTGAGGGGGTCGCCAAATCGAAAACGAAATAACTTTTTGGGTCGGTTTCAATAACTAAATAAGTTGTGTCATTTTGTAAACCCTTGCTAATCAATGTCGTGTAAGGTTTACCGATTTGTATTTTTTCAAAATCATATTTTGGTTTAACAACAGCCAAAAGGCTATCCGTTTGACGATAAGTCAAACCTAATTTTATGAGCATGGTATAAACGGCATCGCCTTTTTCCATTTCACTTTCGTTCACATGGTAGTTTTTAAAACTAAAACCGTATTTGACTTGATGATGCAAAATGTCTTCTTTTCTTTTGACATAAGCCAAACTACATATAACAATAACAGATAAACCTATAAAATTTGTAGCAAGCGATTGCCTACTTAAAAATTGCCAAAATGTGAGAAAAAAAGAGAAAAACGCCTCTTTTTTACGCTCAAAATGCTTTTTTACTGAGGGGGTATAAATCGCTAATTTATTGTTAATTGGAACTGAAATTGGCAATAATGCCACTTGCGTATGGCTTACTATCACCCCTATTCTATTGTTGATTGGTACTAAAGCAGGAGCTAATGCCTTAACAGTATTTGCCCTCAATTTTCCTAATTTTCTATTTATATGTTTTGAAATAGGCGATAGCCACAACTGTAATAAAACCAAAAACGCTATTATTTTAAAACGAATGTGGTTCAAAAAAGGCAGCAAATGGGTTGTAATGTGGTTAAAAAACAACCCCATTTCATAACGCACACGCCATAAAAACGGCAATACCGTTGCCTTTACATGGGTTGTAAGGATGCCAACCGTATCGCGTATGAGCCAAAAGGTAGGAGACGTTTTCCGTCTCAATGCTATCCAAAACGATATCAGCCACGGCTTCCAATCCTCCCGCCATGAAGAATAAATCCGTGAAGAAATTTTGAAAAAATCATAAAAAGAGCGTCCTTTTTTTGAGAAAAAAGGTGTGAAAAAATGCTCCGAAACAGATGATTTCTTCTTGTTTTTCGATTTTGAATACGACGAGTTGGAGACTACGCTGCGCTTAGTCAATCTGAAAACATTCATGATTGTTCGGTTTATCAAGAAGCCTCTGTTGTTAAAAAAATGGCTCCCATCGTTTTGAAAAAATAAGGGTTCTAAGAGTTAGGTTTGGTGTAAGTTTTGTCAAACAGGATTGTTTGAAGTATATTTTAGTGTATTCAGAGCATAAGGAGTGTGTCGTGAATTTGACAAATCACGATACGTAAAACAATAAAAACGAATCAATTATCTAATGTTGAGTTGTCATAAACTGATGAACTTTTGGGCAAATACGCTCCAAGGTGTTCATCGTTTGGCGGTCAATTTCAGGCGTGACACGTTTTAAATAATCCTTTGTGGCTGTTTTTATGCAGCGTTCGCTTTGTTCAATAGCGGTTTCTTTATCTTCTGCCAAACGTCGAGCCGTTTCAGGTGCCAATTGGCTCGGCATCATATCTATTTTTTCTACCAATGTCACCAAACCTGTCATACACCCACACATATCACGAGCATAACGCTCGGGCAAAGGCAAATTTTCGTTTGTGGATGCCAAATAAACACCTTTCGCAGTGACCATCACTTGTGGATTACGCTTGAAATAAAATTCAGATTCTAAGGATGAATTTTCCCACGGAATCTGCTCGCCATCGCTGATTTCCTTAACCTGTGTGCGGACTTTTTTGAACACTTGTTCTATCGTCAAATCGGGAATATGAATCGCTTTTATCAATTCCTGCGTGTAAAGTCCGTTCAAACCATCGCCATCAAGGGCAACGCTGCCAGGCGATGTCGAGTAAGCAATCAAAGTACCAACGGGTACTTCGATGGCAGCCAAACCAGATGCATCGCGACGAGTAACATAACCTTTGTCATACCGAAAAGGGTTGTTTCGACAAGCATCCAGAACGACAATATTCATCTTGTTATGTGCCTCATTCAGCGTTTCCAGTATCGAATCGAGCGTAATACACACCTCTTCAGCCTCGTCCGCGTCTTCAAAATCTGTGGCATCCGTCGGCATCAAAAAATTACGTCCATCAATTTGCATGGCATGACCTGCATAGAAAAATAGCCCGACCGTATGTTCAGGGTCTTTACTCAAATCTCTGCCATACACATTCAGTACACGTTGAAAATCAGCTCGATTGACGTTTTCAAATTGATGGACTTCAAAGCCCAATTCTCTTAGATTGTACCCCAAATCATTCGCATCATTAACGGGATTGTAGAGTTCTGTGTCGTCCGCATAAACGGAATTGCCAATGAGATAAGCAATACGTCGCAACTCAGGTTGCGCCTGTAACACTTGAATAACAAAAAGGAAAACAACAGTCCAAAGTTTGTTCGTTTTTTTCATACTCTAAAGTTCGGTTTGTGTAGTTGACTGATAGTCAAAACATTAAGATAGAATACACCGATGGCAGTCAAAAAGATACCCCTCAGTATTTTTCACTCTTTTTAGTTAAAAATAAAAATTAATTAAACGATTTTGGTAAGAATTGGCTGTTGTAAATAGGTTTTCGTTACTGACTAATAAATGAGTATTTTTATGTAAATGATTAAAATTGTGTACTTCTTTCAACGTCTGTCTTTTGCTCTCTGCTACTATGATGCGTAGGCTTTTAATATTCCATACAAAGATGATATTTTTTTGGGAAATTAGTTCAGCATATCGAATATTTGGGCAATACGTTTACCCAAATATCCAAATGCATGATGGGCATTTTTACAAAACGAATCATTGTCCTGCGGAGGTCAATTTCGTTACATTCATTTTGTAATTACGACCAATGGGTATCTCTTTATCCTTGATTTTCACTGTATTAGCACCCAAAGCAGCGATTTTATCCACAGCAACTATGAACGATTTATGAACCCTTAAAAACTTATCTTCAGGCAATTTTTCTTCCAAATAACTGATTCGTTGATAAGTAATGAGCGATTCTTTATCCGTTTTGATGCGCACATAATCTTTTAGACTTTCGATATAAAGTATGTCTTTCAAAAAAACCTTTTTCATTTCTCTATTGACTTTGAAGTACTTATACGCCTGCTCGTAGCTGTCTCCTACTGAGGGGGGTACTTCAATCGGCATGGATTTACGCAGATGAAATTTATCAACCGCTTTCATAAAGCGCTCTTGCGTAATAGGTTTTAATAAAAAATCTAATACATCAAATTCGTAACCATCGAGTGCATACTCTCGGTAAGCTGTCGTAATCACCACATAAGGCTTTGTTGGCAAGTTTCGGAGCAATTCCCAGCCCGTCATACGCGGCATTTGGATGTCTAAAAAAAGAAGGTCAATCGGTTCGCGCTGCAAAATGGAAAAGGCTTCTATGGCGTTGCCACAAGTACCCACAAGCTCCAACCCAGGCGTTTTAGCGATGTGCGTGGAAACCAGTTCGGCTGCCAGAGGTTCATCGTCAACAACAAGACATTTTATTTTCATAGCAAAAGTTGTTTTTGGGAATGATTAATGGTGAATGGTGAATAAGATTTCACCATTCACCATTAATCACTCCGTTTAGAATTTCAAAAATACAAATAAATTCTTGAAGGCGAAAAGCGTTTGACTGGATAATTCAGTTTTCACTTTAGAACTGCTCATTTTTTTATTAGGTAGCCCCCCCTCAGTAATCGTATCAAAATTGATTTTTAAAGTGGCTAAATAAGAACAATCATCATTCATGGCCTTCAATTCATGCCGATTCGGATACAATATTTCAAGGCGTCGTTTCAAGTTTTCTAAACCTATGCCATTGCCAAAACCATTTGAGACATTTTTTTCTTTGATAACACTATTTTCTATCTTAAAAACCAATATATTCCTTTTGAGAGATATATCAATATGTATCCAAGAGTCTTCAACCGCATTACTAACACCGTGTTTGAAAGCATTTTCGACCAAAGGTAAAAACAATAAAGGTGTCACTTTCACTCCCCGAACATTGTTAAAGACATTCAATTGTACATCAAGTCGCTCGCCATAGCGGATTTTCTCAAGGTTAATATAATTTTTCACATAATCTATTTCTTTTTCAATCTCAATATATTGGCGTTTTGTATCGTACAACATATAGCTCAACAAAGCCGAGAGGCGGTAAATCATATCGCTCGTTTGAGGCGAATTTTTTAGCGACAACATATATATATTGTTCAAAGTATTGAAAATGAAATGGGGTTGCACTTGCGATTTCAGCAACGACAATTCGGCAGCCACTTTTTCTTTCATCAACTCTTCATTGATATGGCGTTGTTCAGCCCATTTTTTTACAAAGTAAATCATCGCACCAAGACCTACAAATAGATGAATATTGACGGCATCAATAGTCAATTTGGGTATAAAGTACAAATTCGTTGCCTTTTCAGGATAGAGCACCTTTAAAACAAAGTAAAAATTGACGATACGGCGTAATAGTCCAAATACGACAACACTTGCCCCTAAGCAAAACGCAAACAGAGCGTATTTTTTTTTCAATAAAAAACGCTCGACAGTGACAAAAATATTGAAATACGTGGCAACCATGATGATTGGCACATTGAGTATAGCCGCGTTGAATGCCACTTGATAACAATCATGGATGCTGCTACTGGGCAACCATTCGTACAAAAAAAGACAGACCCAAAAAATGAGATGCCAACCGATGGTTTTAAGATTGATATTGAACATGAGGCAAATTGTTTTTATTGATGGAAGACCTTGTTTAATGATGAATGATAATTGATGAATGATGAATTTGCAAAACGTTGATTTTCAATGGATTTGCAAAATAAAATTTGTCCATTCATTTTATCTTTGAACGTGAATTGGGACAAAGTTATACTTCATAAACTGCATAATACTTGGCTTTTGCTAAAAAGTTCCCTTTATTAGTCCAACAGCTAAAGGTATAACGAATATTGAACAAAGAATATCGAATTTTGACGTGTCAGACACCATACTTTAATCATTATTCTACTTCTCTTGTTCGATATTCGATATTCAAAGACTTATCTTTGCGCAAAAAAATACAATGCTGCCCAAAGTCATTTTTCAAGATTTAGGTCGAATACCCTACCATAAAGCATGGGACTATCAGTTTCAAATTTTGAAACAGGTTATTGATAACAAATTGACTATCAAAAACTTAGAAACTACCCCCTCCCCGACTAATCGGGATGCAAGCCCACTATCTTTTACTGAAAATTTGATTTCAGAACAACAAAGTTACTTGCTTTTTTGTGAACACAACCACGTTTACACCTTGGGTAAAAGCGGTTCAGTTGACCATTTATTGTTGAATGAAGACCAGTTAACAGCCCAAAATATTGAGTTTTTTAAAATCAATCGCGGCGGCGACATCACTTATCATGGTGAAGGGCAAATCACAGGCTACCCTATTTTTGATATGGAATGTTTTTTCACTGACGTACACCGCTATGTCCGAGCACTCGAAGAAGTGATTATTCGCACCATTGCCGAATATGGTTTGACAGGGTATCGCATTAAAGAATATACAGGCGTTTGGGTTGAAGGAAACACCCACGAAACAGGCGAACTCCCCCCCTCAGTAAAAACCGATAAAAAACGCAAAATTTGCGCCATTGGCGTGCATTTGAGTCGTTGGGTAACGATGCACGGCTTTGCGTTTAATGTCAATACAGATTTGAATTATTACAATAATATTGTCCCTTGCGGCATTGAAGATGAAGATAAAACGGTTACTTCCTTGGCTTATGAACTTGGCAGAGTAATTGACGTTAATGAGGTAAAAGATAAACTCAAAAGGCATTTTAAGGACGTTTTTGGGTTTGAATTTATTTAAAAAAAAATCTATTATGAAAAAAGATATTCCAGAATTAAAAGTTGAAGATATGGCAATGGTTGTCGTCCCACCTGCTTATGGCGACGATGATCTATGGGAGTGTTTTCTTATCAATTTCAAGGAAGAAGCGATTCGCAATGTCATGGTTGTTTCACGCGGATATGGCGAAGACGAATCGGGCGAAAAACGCCAAACAACGACATTACGCCATTTCTTTGAAGAAGTTGGACCAATGCAATTGATACAAGTTGAGCCGATTCCAAAGGAATTGTTTTGGCTATCGCATGAGTATTGGGTGAGTTTTTCCTACGATGGTCAACTCTATGACAAAAAATATGTGTTTGTCGTCGGCGCGATTGATAAAGCACATTTTACGATGATTCCATTTTTAGATAGGCGGGGTGTGATGATTCGTTAGCCCCCCTCAGTATTTTTGATGACAGAATGTAATTATTTGACAATCATGTGTTTAAGAAATTATTCACATTTCAGAAACGCAATAACACAACTCGAACAACACGTAACTCATTTATGACTCAAGGAAAAAAAATTAGTGAATCCAAAACCATTATGACCGAAATGGTCATGCCAAACGACACCAACCCCATGGGCAACCTCATGGGCGGCAATTTGATGAAATGGATGGATATTGTGGCGGCAATATGTGCAGGTAAGCACTGTCAATCGCAGGTGGTTACGGTGTCCGTTGACCACGTTTCGTTTCAAAAACCCATATCTCAAGGCGATATTGTTACTTTAGAAGCCGTAGTCACAAGGGCTTTTAATACGTCTGTTGAGATATTCGTTGAAGTTTTTGCTTCCGATATGAAAGGCGGCAACCCACGACGTTGCAATCATGCCTACTTGACTTTTGTTGCCCTCGATGATGCCAACAATAAGCCAAAAGAAGTCCCCTCTGTTATTGCACTTTCACGTGAAGAAACGGAACAATATGATGCGGCGGCAAGGCGGCGTGAGTTGCGCTTGATTTTAAGCGGTAAAATGAAGGCGAAAGACGCGACAGAGTTGAGGTTGCTTTTGGAGATAAACAATTGATAATCAACAGTCATTTGCCATTGATCTAATCATTGGCAAATGATTTGTCCAATCTTTTGACCTCATAAATATTGATAGAAAACGTATGCCCTCTCAATTCAATTGAGCGTTGTTGCGTCTTCACAGAATACCCCTCCTCTGCTCTTCGGGATGCAAGCACCGTATGCATATTAGAAAAGAAGGTTGTTGACACAGGGCGGTTCGGTTCAGTTATCAAAATCGTTCCGTTAGGCTTCAATAAGGTTGAAAAAGCATTCAAAAGTGGCTCAAAAGCGCGTTTTTCATAAGCCACATCAGAAGCCAATAAAAGGTCAGCTGATACTGAGGGGTCTGGATTTCGCCAATCAAGTTGTTCAAAACGGGCTTTTTTATTCGGTAGATTTTGTTCCCAATTCAGTTTTGCAAAATCCAAAGCGTCGGTATCATAGTCGGTCAAACAGACTTCTACCCCCAATTTCCCTGCAATGATGGATGGTAATCCTAAACCACAACCTATTTCGGTTACTTTTACATTGGGCGTTATAAGGTGTTGATTTTCAACCAAATACCAACTCATTGCCAAAGCGGAAGCCCAAAGTTCAGCCCAATAAGGTATGCGTTCATCAAGCACATCGGGGTGGTCGTCGCCTTTCTGGATAAGATTATCAAACAGTTCATCAAGGTTTTCGATAATGGTCAATTTGACATCTATCTCATTGAAAGTCAATGAAATATCTTTTGTTTTGAAGTGCATATATTCGCTTATTTAACGTATTTAACAACGTAGGCAGGGTTTGAAACCCTGCCTACGTTTGCGTTTGTTCTGCTTCGTTTGTTTTTAATCCAATTGTGTCCGTGGAATTTTTACAGGCAATAATAAAATAATACCAACGACGAACAAAATACCCATAGCCAGTACACTATAACGTATGCCGATGATTTGGTCAATCGAACCAAAAACAAAAGTGCCCATGATGACGGCAATTTTATCCGTTAAGTCATAAAAACTATAAAAAGAAGTCGTGTCTTTCGTACCAACAGGCATCAATTTGGCATAAGTTGCTCGACCAAGGCTTTGAATACCACCTTGAACGAAACCGAGTAAGCCACCGAGTGCATAAAAAGCCTCTTTGCTGTGTATGAAAAAAGCTAAAAACGTAATCAAAATCCAGATGCACAACATAATCACGAGGGCAAATTTATTGCCTTTGTTTTCTGAAACTTTTGCAAAAACATAAGCACCAACAGCCGCCACGATTTGTATGACCAAAACGAGGGTGATGAGTTCTGTTAGTTCCATATTTAATTCTTTTGAAGCAAAAACAGTGGCGAGAAAAACCATTGTTTGAACACCCGAATCGAAGAAAAAGAAGCTGGCAAGGTAGCGTTTGAGGTTAAAATCGGTCTTAACGGTTTGCCAAACCTTCAATAATTCGCCGATACCCTTTGAAACAGCATTTATACTGAGGGGGGTCTGTTTGTCTTTTGGCATACGATTGAACGTAATTTGAGAAAAACCTAACCACCAAGCACCTACCATAATAAAGGCTATACGTGTTGGTATACCTTTGTCAGGAAATCCTAATTCGTCATAAAACAATATCATTGCAAGATTGATGATCAGTAAAAACGTGCTGCCGATATAGCCATACGTAAAACCACGTGCCGAAAGGCTGTCAAACTTGTCGGGCGTGGCAATGATGGGTAAGTACGCATTATTAAATACAACGCCCCCTGCATAGCCTATCATGGCTAATACATAAGTCCAAAAACCGATTTGCCATTGGTCTGGTTTTTCCATAAAAAACATAGCCATACAAGCAAATGCGCCTAATGTGGTAAAAAAACGCATAAAAAGCTTACGTTTCCCGCCATAATCGGCAATACCCGACAATATAGGTGATGTGAAAGCAATAACTAAATAGGCTATTGTTATAGCAAAAGCCAACATCGCACTCGAAGAAAAGGTTGAACCTAAAAATGAGACTTCTTTTGGTGCAATCGCTGCAAAAAACGGCGGAAAAACGGCAGTTGTAATAACTAAGGAGTGTGCAGAGTTGGCACAATCAAAAAAAGCCCAGCCATTCATGGTGCGTGGGTCGTTGATTTTTACTGAGGGGGGGGTGGTTGTTTCGTTTTGCATACTGATTTTAGTTTTTGAATTATGACGACGAAGATACAAATAACCTTACGTAATAGCGAAGTATAAATTATGAATGATAAAATTTTGCAAACGAAGTACCGATTTCGTCACCCAGAATAAAAAATATTTTTTATGAAAAATTAGTTATTTCCCACAAAAAATGCCTAATTTTGCAGGCTTGAAAAAGCGGATTTTTTTTCGCACATAAAAATACCCGACTTTGTCGAAAAAAATTCTGCATTATTTCTAATCTAAATCTTTTCAAAGGCTTGACTCTCAATATGTTATAAATCTTGGGAAAACGTACACCCCCTCAGTATTGCTTGCTAAAACGGCGCAATACTGAGGGGGTTAAGAAGTTTATAGAGTAATATTGAAACAGGTTAAAACGCGATATAGATATGTCATTAAAAAAAGTATCTACGAAACCGAGTAATGCTTTCGATAGCATTACCATTAGTTTGGCTTCGCCAGACGAAATTTTAGAGCGCAGCTATGGTGAGGTGTTAAAGCCTGAAACCATTAACTATCGCTCTTATAAGCCCGAACGTGATGGCTTATTCTGCGAACGCATTTTCGGTCCTGTGAAGGACTATGAATGTTATTGCGGTAAATATAAGCGTATCCGTTACAAAGGCATTGTGTGCGACCGTTGCGGTGTTGAGGTGACTGAAAAGAAGGTTCGCCGCGAGCGCATGGGGCATATTAAATTGGTTGTGCCAGTAGTGCATATCTGGTTTTTCCGTTCTTTACCGAACAAGATTGGTTATATCCTAGGCTTGTCGAGTAAGAAATTGGAATCAATTATTTATTACGAACGCTATGTCGTCTGTAATCCAGGTGTTAAAGGTGAAGATGGTATTAAGCCACTTGACTTGATGACGGAAGAGGAATACCTCGAACACCTTGATAATCTGCCAAAAGAGAACCAAAGTCTTGACGATTATCATCCTGATAAATTCGTTGCGAAAATGGGTGCCGAGGCAGTTTTGGACTTGTTGTCTCGTCTTGAATTAGACTCTTTGTCTGCTCATTTGCGCCATATTGCTGCCAGCGAACCGTCACAACAAAAGAAATCGGAGGCGTTAAAACGTCTTCGTGTTGTTGAGGCTTTCCGTGAAGCGCAATTGGTGAAAGAGAATAAGCCCGAATGGATGATTATTCAATATCTGCCTGTCGTGCCACCTGAATTGCGCCCGTTGGTGCCTTTGGATGGTGGACGTTTTGCGTCGTCAGATTTGAATGACTTGTATCGTCGTGTGATTATCCGCAACAACCGTTTGAAACGCCTTTTGGAAATCAAGGCACCGGAGGTTATCCTCAGAAACGAAAAGCGTATGTTGCAAGAGGCAGTTGACTCATTGTTTGACAACTCACGGAAGTCAAATGCAGTCAAAGCCGAAGGCGGTCGGGCATTGAAATCATTGTCTGATATTTTGAAAGGTAAGCAAGGACGTTTCCGTCAAAACTTGCTCGGTAAACGTGTTGACTATTCAGGTCGTTCGGTTATCGTTGTCGGTCCAACTTTGAAATTGCACGAGTGTGGTTTGCCTAAACAAATGGCGGCTGAATTGTTCAAGCCATTTGTTATTCGTAAACTCATCGAGCGTGGCATCGTTAAGACGGTTAAATCGGCTAAAAAACTCGTTGACCGCAAGGACAATGTGATTTGGGAAATCCTTGAAAACATCTTGAAAGGACACCCAGTTATGTTGAATCGTGCACCAACGCTTCACCGTTTGTCAATTCAGGCATTCCAACCACGTTTGATTGAAGGTAAGGCGATTCAGCTTCACCCACTCGTCTGTGGTGCATTCAACGCCGACTTTGACGGTGACCAGATGGCGGTACACGTGCCGCTGTCCTTGGAAGCTCAGCTTGAGGCCCGCGTTCTGATGATGTCCACGAACAACGTGTTGTCGCCCGCCAACGGCACGCCGATTATCGTGCCGTCGCAAGATATGGTATTGGGCCTATATTACGCGACCATGGAACGAAAAGGCATGGTTGGTGAAGGTATGGCTTTCGCCGATGTTGATGAAGTGGAACATGCACTTGCCTCCGGTGCCGTGCATCTGCATGCCAAAATCCGCGCTCGTATTCGCCAGATCGACGAAGAGGGGAACGAGGTTTGGAAGCGGTTTGAAACTACACCGGGCCGGTTGCGTCTTGGCAACTTGTTGCCTGTGAACGCGAAAGCACCGTTTGATCTTGTGAACCGTTTGCTGCGCAAGAAAGACGTACAAAGCGTCATCGACACCGTCTACCGTTACTGCGGGCAGAAGGAATCGGTCATTTTCTGCGACCAGATCATGACGTTCGGCTTCC
>JAYVFS010000056.1:0-16935 GCA_043772905.1 Saprospiraceae bacterium
GATATCTCCAAAATATAATAACAAATCACTAACGTATTCTTCTATCATTTTTTTTTCGCTAAAGTTACTTTTTTTCTACTTCTCCGAAGTTACCAGTAAATGTTTGGTAAAAATACTGAGGGGGGTATAAAAGTGAAAAAGAGATAACTTTGTAAAATCCATTCATTCGTTGCAGTAATTCATAGAATTCGTTTTCTTTGTGAAAATAAAAATAATGAAAAATAACCTAACCACCTTCCTGATATTCATCTGCTTCAAAATAGCCGCACAGGACACCTATCACACCCAGCTATTGGATTCATTGAATCGCAAATACACTTTACCAACAACGGTAAAATGGGTTTTACCGAATACGGAGACAGCGACTCTAAACATTGTGTCTAATTTTGGAGGAACAACCACCGCTATTACACCCACCAATGTTTTATTTACGAAAGGACAACAGCGCGTTGTTACACAAGGAGCGACTCAATGGGAGGCACAACACAGGTATGCAAATGCTACGGCGATACAAAAAGGCGATAGATGCTTGCTTGTTATATGGTTGCGTAGCACAACTCCTAATGCTCGCGTGAATATTTTTGCTGAACACATAACGACTTTTAACAAGGAAATATCGTCTGTGGTGATGCCAACAAGTACATGGAAAATGTACCTCGCGCCTTTTGAAAGCACCGCCGATTATCCTGTTAATGGTTTGAATATCGGTTTACATCTCTCATACTTGAATCAAACGATTGAAATTGGCGGAGCGGCTTGTTTGAATTACGAAAAGACAGTGACTTACAATCAGTTACCCCTCAGTCTCGACAACGAAACGTATGGTGGCATCGAACCAAATGCGCCGTGGCGCGCCGCCGCCGAACAAAGTATCGAACAACTCCGCAAGGCTAATTTAACGGTAAAAGTTGTCAATGGCAGCAATCAAGCTGTCAGCGGTGCAGAAGTTCGTTTTGAAATGACACAACACGCCTATAAGTTTGGTTCGGCTGTCGTGAGCAATAAATTCAATGGTGGTAGCGCATATAACAGCACTTACGAGCAAAAAATGCTTGATTTAGATGGTAAAGGACATGGTTTCAACGAAATTGTCTTTGAAAACGATCTCAAATGGCCCGCTTGGGAACAGCATTGGTTCAGCAGTCAAGCCGACATTGCTTCGGATATAGCTTGGTTAAAAAGCAAGGACATCAGTGTGCGCGGTCACACCCTCGTTTGGCCCAATTGGAATTATTCGCCGAGCGATATTACGGCTTCGCAAACGCCTGATTATATTAAAAACCGCATCCGCAACCATTTGAATAGTATTTTGAATTATGCTGGTGTCGGCAGAGCATGTATAGATTGGGATGTTTTGAACGAAATTACGACCAATACAGCCATTGCTACGCGTTTTGCGGGTACACCAGGCTATACAACAGGACGCGAATTATATACCCAAATCTATAAACAAGCCGATAGCCTTTTGCCAAATACAAAATTATACATCAACGATTATATTGCTATTGAACAAGGCGATTCGCCCACAAATGGCATTGCTACATGGCAACAACGCATTGATGAATTGTTGGCACAAGGCGCACCCATAGATGGCATTGGTTTTCAAGGGCATTTTTCATCAACGCCAACGGGTATTCCACGTGTCAAAGAGATATTAGATGATTTTTGGAACAAATATCACTTGGAAGCTAAAGTAACAGAATATGATATAGCAAAATTGACAAGTGCCGACATGCAAGCTAAATATATGCGCGATATACTCACAATCTGTTTTGCACACCCGAGTATGAAAGGTTTTCTGATGTGGGGCTTTTGGGACGGCGCACATTGGCTGGACAATGCACCGATTTATTATCAAGACTGGACGTTTAAACCGAGCGGCGTGGCATTCGTTGACCAAGTTTTCACTAAATGGTGGACAGATGCCAAGGTTAACACAGCCGTTTCGGGCGAAGCGATGCAGCGAGGTTTTAAAGGAAAATATAAAATAACCGTCAAACTGCCTGACGGTAAGACAATCACACAACTTGCCGATTTAGACGCTGATAAAACATTGACTATCAATACAAACGGCACAGGTACGCACGATTTGGCAACGGAATTAGGTTTGAAAATCATACCAAACCCTGCTGTTTCTCTTGCAAAAGTAGTTTGGAGTACCCCCTCAGTAAATGAAGCCGCACAACTGCAAATTAGGAACAGCATCGGTGTTTTAGTCTTTGAAAAAAAGGTCAACCTTCTTGAAAACAGTCATGAATTAGGGGATTTTCAAAAAGTCAGCGGAATTTATTTTGTGACTTTGAAGACAAAAAGCGGCTTGCAAACTTTAAAATTAATAGTGCCATAGAAGCATTTTTTGTCCTTCTGAACGAAGTGAAAGAATCTGAATATTTTAAACAGATTCTTTCACTTTGTTCAGAAGGACAAAAAATAACTATTTCATTACCCCAACAACAATATGCCCTTGAAAAACAGGTCCAATCAGCAATTTATCCTTGTAAACTGCCCCAACAGAAGACGCTGAAATCTCCGAACCATCGTTCAAATACACCGTTGTTTGTTCAAATTTGCCATTGTCCAACAGCTTAATTTTGATGATTTCAGACGGAGACAAGGCTTTTTCGTCTTTCGCATGACCTAAAAATTTAAGCATTTGCGGATGACATCCGACCCAAAGCGACCCCTCAGTATCTAATTCGATATTGTCAACGCCTGTGTTTGTATCTATTTCATTCGATTTTGTCAAAACACCTGTTTCGATATTGCGGTCAAAAACGGTAATCCTTTTAGCCGTTGTTTCAGCCAAATATATCTTTTTACCATCGGCACTTTTGTTGATGCCGTTGGCGTATTTCAAGCCGTCAAAAGGTGTTTTTATTATTTTTTGACCATCAAAATAACAGATATTGCCCATGCCGATTTGCAAATAATCCTTGATTGTTCGGCTACTACTCAGTTTCTCATCGTGGTCATTTGTAAAATAAAACTGATTTTCACCCACGCCTACAACGTCATTTGGACTAATCATCAAACTTCCTTTAACGCTTGTTTTATGTTGCAAAGAGTCGTTTTTATATTCAAAAATCTCAACGAATGCACCTGAATTGCGATGATTGACCACAAAAAGCATCTTTTTACCTTCGGGTGTTTGATAAAAAGAAATACCGTGCGGATGAAAATCTTCTTGCGGAAAATTGTCCGTTTTACTGACGGGTGTTAAAATAGAATCGTTCAAATTCAATATATAAATTGCCCCTTTCACAGGACTATTTTTCAAAGAAGTTGCCCACCGATTGTCAGAAGATAGAAACGCGATACCCGTCGTTTGGTCAATCGTAATGTCCTCTGTCCCATAAAAACCGCTGATTTTTTGGGTTTCTCCTTGAAAATGATTGTCAATTTTCTTGAAACCGCCCGATTGATAGAAAGATCTCAAAGCGAGAAGGGCAATCAATAAGAGTAGAAATAAAACGACTTTAGTAGCTTTTTTTAACATTGTGTGATTTGGTATAAGTTGTAAATTTAATTTTTAAACGCCTTTGTGACGCTTAATTTTGTTTTGGAATTGTCGTCATTTCTCACCTTAGACTATAGGGTTCTTATAAAAAAAAACTATCCCGTTTTGCGGAATAGCCCTATTTTAATATACAAAAACTTGTTTTTTAGAATATGCACTTTAAAAATAATTCTTCGAATCGTAGTGGATGACTGGAGGCAAAGTATTGGATCGTGCAATTCTCTTTTTCAAAGAACCAAAGTTTTTAATAGGGCAAATTTAAGATCGAACCTATTAAAAAATTTGGCTTTTAACCTTTGAAGTCAAAGATCGCCATCTACGACTAAAATGATTGTATATTATGAAGACAATGCTATCATTTGGCTTTTTTAGAGTCGGACATGTGGGTTTCCAACTTCGAATAAAGAACTGAATGATGTTAAAAATTACTTCATAAAACACGATTCGCCTACCACCTGTCGGGTAGCGATTTTCATTTAGAATAGGATGACTAAACTTAAATGTTTCCATTTTTTAATAATTTATAATTTTAAGAAAATAGTTTTGATAAAAATATTGATTTAATATGAACCACAAACGCATTATATAATATCTTATTGTTTAACAAGAACAAAATTATAATAATTTTTTATGCTTAAAACATTAAGCGCGTAACTTAACGATACATTAACTTTTTTTAACGAACATTTTTATTTGAATATAAACAAAATTATTTTAATCAAATTTGATATTTATACGTCTATCTAAAAGATTTTTAGCTGTATTAAAAGCGCGTTTTTTCTGGCACTCTTCAATATAACAATTGAATAAAGTAATATGAACTGAAACGTTGTGAATGTCCTCAAAATATTCTAAAAATTGGTTGTATAAATCTTGTAATTTCGGTTTGATAATCAACTTTCTCCCAAAATTTCGCTCATAATTATCCCTAACTGCAATAGCTTCATTTTTGTTAAGCGTAAAAAAAAGATGGATAAAAAACTTATTAGAATGAAAATGATTATTTTCAGGTTGTATCAACAAACCTCTATTAAGCGTCTCTAATGCCCCCGTATATCTGTCCAATTCACGCTGGCAAATTGCCAATTCGTTCAAGCAAAGTACATCATTTGGGCGTTTATCCTTGATATTATCAAACAAATCTAAGGCTTTGCTGTAGTTGCCAGCTAACCGATGATTCATAGCCAAATCGTTTTGAATGGCAATATTATTGGGTTGTTGACGTGCCGCTTCAAGTAAATCCTTGATGGCATTCTGATAATCTTTTTTTTGACGAGATTTCTCTGCTCTTTTAATTAGAAAATAAGCTATATGTTTTTCGGGAATGTCGGGTGTAGGTATAACAATCAAATCTTCTTTTTGGATTATTGCACAAAGTTCAATCAATGAACCAATGATTTTACGCATTTCTCGTTCAGATTCTTCAAGATCAATAGTCCCATCAATTTTTTTATAGCCTAAACTATTAAAAGATGATTCAAGAACAACAACAGATTTACCTATATTGCTGTAACGCTCAATATGGTTATTGAGCATGTCAAAAGCGTTTTGGACATTACCTTTACGCAAATGATTGATGGTGTTTGTTTTCAAATTTTCCATTTTCTTTGAGATATTAATAAAACATCAATTAAATTAATAGGACAAATTTCGATAATATTTTACATAAATTACTCAACTTTTAAATCCTTTTTCAGATAACCATAATTCATATTAATGATATGTACCCCACAGTATATTGATACATCAAAAATAATTCATGAATTAAATGTAATTCATAACTCAACATTCTTTTCTTTGTGAAAATAATAAACGGAAAATGGAAAAGAAACAAGGACAATTATTGCGAACCATAACGCTTACATCGGCGACAATCTTAGTTGTCAGTTCAGTCATTGGTTCAGGTGTTTACAAAAAAGTCGCCCCGATGTCAGAGGGCTTGATGTCGCCTTCGCTCGTCTTATGTGCATGGATTTTAGCAGGTATCATCAGTTTGACAGGCGCATTGAGTAATGCCGAAATCGCAGGTATGATGGCAGGTTCAGGCGGTGAATACCTGTATTTCAAGAAGATTTATGGTCGTTTTACGGCTTTTATGTATGGTTGGGCAACGTTTGCGGTCATCAAAACGGCATCGGTTTCCGCCATCGCTTATGTCGTGGCGCAGTCTTTCAATTCACTCATTCCACTACCACATTTGTCAGAAAGCCTTGAGAAAATGTCCCTTTTTGACATTATGACACCTTTTGACAATTTTGGGGTTAAGGTTTTAACCATCGCCATCATTGTCGGTTTGACAAAACTCAATACAGGTGGCTTGAAAGGGGGCGAATGGTTGAGCAATTCGATAACAAAAATGGTTATTGCGGGTTTGTTAATCATTGTTATTTCGGGCTTATTCTTTAGCGGCGGCAGCGTTGAAAACTTTACGACCCCCTCAGTAAATTACATATCTCGTCCATGGTACGATTTTGATTTGATAAAAGCCATTTTCGGAGCGATGTTGGCGGCATTTTGGGCTTATGAGGGCTGGAATACCGTCGGCTTTCTCGGTGGCGAAATCCAAAATCCAAACAAAAACCTACCATTAGCCTTGTTTTTTGGCTTATTGATTATCATTGGTGCTTATGCTTTAGTCAACTTCACTTATCTCTACGTCTTACCGATGGACGATGTTATTGCCATCGCCAAATCGAAAAATCAGATAGCCGCCATTGAGGTCATCAGACATTTTGCAGGTGGCTTGGGTGCAACAGTTATATCTTGTTTAATCGTTTTAACAACATTTGGTTGTACGAATGCGACGATTTTGATGCCGCCGCGCATCTATCAAGTCATGGCAGAAGACGGCGTTTTTTTCAAAGGTGCTGACCGTATTCATCCAGAAACCAACACGCCGAATGTCGCGCTGTGGATTCAATGTCTTTGGGCATGTTTACTCGTTTTGTCGGGCAGTTTCGACCAATTAACGGATATGCTGATTTTTGTTGCTTTCTTCTTCTATGGTGCAACGGCAGCAGGTGTTTTCATCATGCGTGTACGTGAGCCAAATACTGAAAGACCTTATAAAGTATGGGGATATCCTGTTGTACCAGCTATATTTGTCTTGTTTTGCATCACTTTGATAGTAATAACGTGTTTTTCAAATCCACGAGAAGCGGGTATGGGTTTGGTCTTAACCTTGTCGGGTGTGCCGTTTTATTTGTATTGGAATAAAAAATAATGCTGAATATTTTCTGAAATAACAAAGGTTGTCCTGCCTGGACAGCCTTTGTTATTTCAGAAAAACACCCCCTCAGTATCGTCGGCAAAAATATAAGATGTAAAGCTTTTTCATGGCAAGAAGTTGAAACCGACACGTAAGAATACTGAGGGGGATGAATATTGACTTAAAATTAAACCCTCCAAGCCGTTGTTGGCTGTTAAAATAGAGCAACGCACAAAAAAGTAGAGCAATGTCCTTTTTTTCTTCTTCTAAATCATGGAGTTTTGAGCCATGAAAAATGGCATCCAACGGCTCACAGAGTCAAAATATTTGTTTCACTACCTTCTTTGGGCAACTTTGATTCTACAAGTTGGCATGGACAGCTCGGGTTTGGCGCAGTCCGATTGGCAGCGTTATCTCGTCAATTTGTTCTTTCGCAATGGCTTATTGATGGCTATTGTCTATGTCAATTTGTTTTTACTTATCCCTCGTTTGCTCAATCAAAGGCGATATTTGTTATACTTTTTGAGCATATCAACGGTGACGGTCGTTTATATCGTCTTTTCAAGTGCCGTTTTAGATTATTATTTATATCGTTCAAAGGAGGAAATAGAGATGCCGCGTTTTAATTGGAATATGGCGAGCGTTTATTTTTTTACAGCCATACGCTACATTGTTATCTCTTTTTTGCTCAATTTGATAAAAGAAAAATATGAACAACAACAGAAAATAGCAGCAATACAAGTTGAAAAAATGCGCTCCGACCTCAACTATTTACGCGCCCAAATCAATCCCCATTTTTTGTTCAACACCTTCAACAACCTGTACAGCCTTGCCCTTGATAAATCAGATAAAACGCCCGGAATCATACTGAAACTGTCCGATATGATGGATTATATGCTCTACGAAAGCAATGAAATCGAAGTGTCTTTAGAAAAAGACATCGAAAATTTGCAGAATTATATCGAAATCGAACGCATCAGACAAGGCAATAATGCTAAAATCAGCTTTGATACTGAGGGGGTACTTTCAAGTCGAAAAATAGCTCCGTTATTGTTTCTACCTTTAGTTGAAAATGCCTTCAAACATGGTGTCAATAATGCCATTCAAGATGCTTTTTTGGAAGGGCATTTAGTGGTCAATGACACGTTTATTTTGTTTGAATTAAAAAACAATTTACCGAAAAATAAGGTACAAAACGGACATCTCAATCGCAGTATTGGATTGGGGAACTTAAAAAAACGCTTAGAATTGACCTATCCGAACCAGTATTTGCTTGAAACCAAAGCAGAAAACGGCGTTTTTTATACAACCTTAAAAATCAATCAAACACAATGATTTATACCTGTATGATTGTTGATGATGAGCCTTTGGCACACCGCATTTTGGAAAAATATCTCGCAGATACTGAGGGGGGCATTTTGTCGCATAATGCTTATAATGCAAGAGATGCTGCCGCTTTTTTAGCAAAAAACACTGTTGACATTTTGTTACTTGATGTACACATGCCTGAAATTACGGGCATTGATTTTCTCAAATCATTGGACAATAAACCAGTCACGATATTCACAACAGCATACCGCAATCATGCTTTAGAAGGCTATGATTTGGGCGTAATGGACTATCTTTTGAAACCGATAAAACGGGAACGTTTTCAGTTGGCAATCAACCGTGCCATTGAGTTTTTGAAGTTAAAAGCCTTAGAAGAACAACTTGAAGAAAACGAGCAAAAGGAGATTGTTATTCGGTCAAATGGTCAAAACATACGGTTAATTTCAGAAAATATCAGCCATGTGCAAGGTTTGAAGGACTATACGATTATTTTTACGCCCGAAAAAAAGTATGTTGTCAAAGGTTCCGTCAAGGCAATGATGGAACGTTTACCTGCGGCGCAATTTGTACGTGTTCATAAATCATTCATCGTTTCTAGATCAAAATTGACATTGATAAGTCGAAACAAAATTGAATTTGAGGGATTTCAAATCCCCATTGGAAGGCGATTTAAAGAAGATATTTTGTGAGTTCAAACCCACAACAATTGCGATATTTTAGAAAAAATCACTCATTTTTATTGTCAAATAATAAAACTATGTCACGTAAATTACCCGCAGAATGGGCACCACAAAGTGCCGTTCAATTCACTTTTCCGCACGAAGATTCGGATTGGTTACCGATGCTCGATACGGTTGTTCCTTGTTTCGTCAAACTGATTGAAACCGTTTCGCAATATCAAAAAGTGCTGGTTGTTTGTAAGGACAAAGAAAAAACGGCTGATTTACTGAGGGGAGCAGTTAAAGACAATTTATTGCTTGTTTCCTTACCTTCAAACGATACTTGGGCGAGAGACCACGGTGCAATAACCGTTTTTGAAAACGAAAAACCTGTTTTATTGGATTTTGTATTCAACGGCTGGGGCTTAAAATTTGCTGCCGACAAGGACAATTTGATAACGCAAAAACTGTTTGATAAAGGTATTTTTAAGACAAAAAAAATACAAAAAGGTGGTTTGGCACTTGAGGGCGGCGGCATAGAAAGCGACGGCATAGGCACTTTGATGACAACAACTGAATGTCTATTGTCACCAAATCGCAATCCACATTTATCAAAGCGCCAAACAGAGCAAAAATTGAAGCGTTTGTTTGGTGTTAACCGCATTTTATGGCTCGAAAACGGCTATTTGGCGGGCGACGATACGGATTCACATATTGACACCCTCGCTCGCTTTTGTGATGAAAACACCATTGCTTATGTGCAATGTACCGACCCAAATGATGAGCATTTTGCCGCTTTACAACTTATGGAAAATGAATTGCGGGCTTTTCGTAAGGCAGATGGACAACCTTACTCATTAGTCCCTCTACCCATGTCGGAAGCGATTTTTGACGAAGATGGACAGCGTTTGCCCGCCACTTATGCCAATTTTCTCATCATAAACGGTGCGGTGCTTGTACCGACTTACAACGTGCCACAAGATGCCGAAGCCCTCGATATACTGAGGGGGTGCTTTCCTGACCGTGAAGTGATTGGATTGGATTGTCGTCCGTTGATATATCAGCATGGGTCTTTGCATTGTGTGACGATGCAGTTTCCAGAGGACGTTGTTTGATAAAACATTAAATCCTTAAATACTTGAATAAGTATTTAAGGATTTAAAATAATCGTTGTTTTTTTGTGAAAAAGGTTTATTTTTGTAAAAAAATTGAAAAATGACAGCACAAATTGATGAAAAAACCTTTAAAAAGGTACTTTATGAATTAATGGTTGAACAACCAGATTATTTTAAAAATCTGCTTCGCCAAATTATAAATGAAAAAAAAGAAGCTCTTTCTGATGAAAAAACAGAAAGACGAAAGCGATTAGAAAAAATCATTGATGAAAACTTCGCTGAATACGATGATGTTTTCAGAGCATTAGCCTAATTATGTATCATGGAATTTTTAGAGAAAACCGATATAATTTTTATTAATAAAAGAACGATTGAAGCTCATGGTGGAAATTTCGTCCCTCCATCCAATCTTCTGAAAGAACAACCTCTCGACTATGTTGTAGAAGTTGTGCAAAGTGAAATGTTTGGAATGCCACTATATCCTGAAATCTCCGATAAAGCTGGCGTTTATCTGTTTAATATCATTTCAAATCATATTTTTACAGATGGGAATAAACGAACTGGCTTAGGTGCAGCCGTTTCTTTTTTAAATTTAAATGGGTTTAGAATTCGTAAAGATTGGAACAATGATGTTGTTTTAGCTTTTGTTCTTAAAGTCGCCTCTGGCGAAAGTACCTTAGACGAATGTCGTGAATGGTTCAAAGAAAACATCACGCCCATTTGACCCCCTCAGTAAAATTCTAAAAAGAATGAGTAATCCAGCTAAAATGCTCGATTACTCATTTTATTTTTGCCAAAAATTAAAGAAATATGACAAAACTAAAAGTCGGCATTGTCCAACAAATCAGTGGCGGCAGCCGTGAAGAAAATATAGAACGCAGTTTGCGTGGTATTGCAGAATGTGCCGCAAAAGGCGCAGAACTCGTTGTTTTACAAGAGTTGCATTGTGGTATCTACTTTTGTCAAGTAGAAGAAACGGCAAAGTTCGATATGGCAGAAACGATTCCAGGACCTTCAACCGCTATTTTTGGCGAAGCGGCAAAGCAACACAATATCGTTTTGGTAACATCTCTATTTGAAAAACGGGCAGCCGGTTTATACCACAATACAGCCGTTGTTTTTGAAAAAAATGGCGAAATCGTAGGGAAATACCGCAAAATGCACATTCCTGACGATCCCGCATATTACGAAAAATTTTATTTTACGCCCGGCGATATGGGTTTTGAACCCATCAAAACGAGCGTTGGAACATTAGGCGTACTCGTTTGTTGGGATCAATGGTATCCCGAAGCGGCGCGTTTGATGGCTTTGCGTGGCGCAGAAATGCTGATATATCCGACCGCCATCGGGTGGGAGAGTACGGATACTGAGGGGGAGAAAGCGCGGCAACATGGAGCTTGGGAAACGATTCAGCGCGGTCATGCAGTGGCGAATGGTTTGCCCGTTATTACGGTCAATCGAGTCGGTTTTGAGCCTGATTGGTCGGGCGTGACTAATGGGATTCAGTTTTGGGGGCAGAGTTTTGTTGCGGGGCCACAAGGCGAATTTTTATATAAAGCGTCATCAGATTTAGAAGAAAACGTAGTGATTGAAATTGATAGACAACGAACAGAAGATGTGCGTAGGATTTGGCCCTTTTTCCGAGACCGAAGAATTGATTTTTACGGCGGTTTGACGAAGCGGTATTTGGATTGAAAAAAAAATCTAATTATGTAATCTAAATTTATGATTATCAAAGAGTTACATTTGTTTTTATTTTGCGAAAAACAGGGTTGAGCTATTATGGAACATATTGAATTACTGTTATTTTTCTTTGGAATCGCAGCCATTTATGCGAGTGCGGGCTTCGGCGGTGGTTCAAGTTATCTTGCGCTGTTGGCACTATATGGTGTATCAATGACGACGATGCGTCCGACTGCATTGCTTTGCAATATCGTTGTTGTCATAGGTGGCTCATGGCTATTTTGGCGGAGTGGTTATTTGAATTTTAAAAAAATCATACCCCTCAGTATCGCCTCTGTTCCTATGGCTTTTGTCGGCGGGTTGTTGCCGTTGAAAGAAAAAACTTTCTTCGTTTTATTAGGTTCAAGCCTTGTAATTGCAGCATTATTGATGTTTTTTCAGAATTATTTCAAAAAAAACGAAGTAGAAACATCTGAAAACACTTCTATACTGAGGGGGTCAATTTTGGGCGGTTCTATTGGTTTTTTGTCAGGTATGGTGGGCATTGGCGGCGGCATTTTTTTATCACCTGTTCTAAATTTACTGAAATGGGATTCGCCTAAAAACATAGCTGCAACAGCCAGTTTTTTCATCCTTGTCAACTCTATTTCAGGTTTGGCGGGGCAATTGACAAAAAATCCACAATTAGATTGGGCTTTCGTTGTGCCTTTGATGTGCGCCGTTTTGCTCGGTGGTCAATTGGGCAGCCGATTGACAACTTTTCGATTCAATCAAACACTTGTGCGGCAACTAACAGCCGTTTTGGTCATGTATGCAGGTGTAAATATATTGTGGAATAACATTTGAATTATATTTTTGTATGGTTTAATTGTTAGTAAACATACAGTCATACAGCATCCAATAATACTTAATATGACATTAGAAATCCTAACATTCGGCATCGCTCGTGACATCATTGGAAGTTCTATTTTTAAAATAGAAATGTGGGAAGGAGCCACTTCTGATGATTTAAAACGGCTTATCTTAGAACGTTATCCTCGTTTTATTGCCCTTTCATCGCTCATGATAGCCGTCAATGCAGAATATGGTAATGAAGCAACCGTACTGAGAGAAGACGATGAAATCGCTTTGATACCGCCTGTAAGCGGCGGATAAATAATTGATAATCAATTATTTACCATTTAATATTCACCTCCAAAGGAGTCCTTTGGACATTCCGCATTTAAAAATGATTGACATTCAACTTCTTTCTCCCCCCCTCAGTATAGCAGCTTGTGAAGCCTTCGTAGAGTCGCCCGAAGTCGGCGGTGCGGTTGTTTTTATTGGCACAGTTCGGAACAAAACAGGTGCAAAATCGGTCACACGCCTTGAATTTGAGGCTTATGCACCTATGGCTGTGCGTGAAATGGAAAAAATTGCTGAACGTGCTTTAGCCACGTTTTCGGTTTTTAAAATCAGTATTCATCACCGCGTAGGTATTTTAGATATTGGTGAAGTCCCCGTGGTTATTGCCGTTTCTGCGCCACATCGAGGAGCAGCCTTCGATGCTTGTGAATTTTGCATAGACGAATTGAAAAAAACGGTACCTATTTGGAAGAAAGAAGTTTTTGAAGACGGAGAAGTCTGGGTTGCTGCACATCCCTAAATTATCATAAAATTTTGCACGCACATAATTTTGTTCCAAAAAGGGCGTTTCCAACATTCATTCATTATTTATCAAACGATTCTTCTCTCAACCACGCAGAAAAATCTAAAAAATCCATCATCATCTCTATATGGCTCATTCTCTACATTTCGCGTTATAAAATTTATTTTTCAACACAAAATGGATGAATCATGTCAAAAATTCTGGCTTTCTGCTGCTCTTTTCTATTGTTTTCCAATATTACTTTCTCTCAAAACTTTGAAGTAGGTCTGACGCTTGGCGCAACCGCTTATAATGGTGACATTGATATAGTTGCCAAAAATGTAGGCTCTGCCATCAATCCCGCTATCGGTCTTTTGGGCAAATATCGTTTGTCTAATAGTCTTTTGGTGCGTGGTCAACTCTTGGTGAGCAAACTTTCCGCCTCTGAAAAAAATCACCCTTCGGCATGGCGGCAAGAGCGCGGGTTGTCTTTTGAATCCAAACTGACGGAAATTTCGGCTTTGCTTGAGTATGAAGTGATTAGTAAAAATCGCTTCACAGGCTTTACTTTTGGAGGTTTGGGTATTTCTTATTTTAATCCAAAACCCGATTTTAACTTGCCTAATAAATACATTGATGATGTAAATCCTGATGAACAAGGGGATTATAAAAAACATACTTTAATCATACCTCTTGGAGTTGGTTTGAAATATAGCCTGCCCAAAGATTTTTACCTCGCTGCTGAAGCGGGCTATCGGTTTGTATTTACAGACTATCTCGATGGTATTTCAAAAATTGCCAATCCTAAACGCAAAGATGCCTATTATTATGCAGGTTTGACCTTGACAAAGGCATTTGGCGGTGGCAAATCTGGAGCAAATCGGCAGTTCAAGCAGGGCGATGGGAATTGTCCGAAATTTTAATTTTTGTCATTCTGAGGACAATCATCACGTAATACGTTGGTGTTTATAACCAAATGATGCTCGGACAATGTTAGGAAGATTTAAAATCTTCCTAACATTAAAAAGTTCGGCGCGTCATTAGTAACACAGTAAAAGAATCTATATAAAACATTGTAATTCAATAGTTTAAATAGATTCTTTCACTGCGTTCAGAATGTCAAAAAGAACTCAAAGTGTTTTCATAAAAAACATCGTATCAACAGGCATTAATGGATAATTATTAGGTAAATCAATTTTTGGGATTTGAACAAAGCCATTTTTTTCATAGAACCGATGCGACGCTTTTAGACGATCAACAGTCCCTAAATACAAAGCTGTCATGTTATTATCCATCGCTTTTTTTTCTAAGATATAAAACAGCTTGGCTGCAACGCCTTGCTCTTTCCCTCGATAATCGGCTTTTACAAACATCTTTCGGATTGTGCCAAAAGGCTCACCATTGTCAATCAAAGCAATCGTTCCTACGACCTCGTTTTGTTCATTCATAGCCACCCAAAATTCGCCATTTCGTTGCTGATAATATTGGTCAATAATCAATAAATCGGGTTGGTCTGCTAATGTTACTGGCACTTGAAATTCGTTTTGTTGAATGTTTAATATTAATCTTACAATTTGGTCACAGTAAGCGGGTTCGTATTTTTTTACTTCTATCACAACAAGGTATTTTATTGATTTTTACTTGAATTATGGCGTTTTTCTTAGATTATTGCTCAATTTCGGGCGATATACTGAGGGGGGTATCTGTTTGTTTTTTAGTAGGAAGATTGGCAAAATAAACGCCTGAAAGTATCAAAACCAAGCAAGCGATTTGCATCATCGTTATCGTTTCACCATACCAAACACCCCAAAAAATGGCGACAAAAGGAATCGTATAAGTGACCAACGAAGAAAAAAGTACATTCGTTCTTTTGAGCAACATATAAAAGAGAATTTGAGCGATGGCTGTGCCAACAACACCTAAAATAATGGAAGCAAAACTGGCTTTTAAAAAAGCAGTATCTGACCACGATGTCTGAAAATAGCCTGTAAAAATAAGGATAAACAACGCAGGAATCGCTAAAATCGGGAAGGCAATTGCAGCAATATTGACCGAACCGACCGAGCCTAAATGCCGCGCAAGTAAATTACCATTCCAACCATAACAGATTGTCGCTATCACAACGAGAAGTGAATAACCGATTTGGTCATCGAGTTTAAATCCATCTTTTTGAATAAAAAGCAAGCATAAACCGACAAAACCGATGAGTACAGCCCCTATTTTCTGGGGTGTTGTTCGCATTTGAAAAAACAAAACGCCTATCAAAATCGCAAAAAGGGGCGATAAGGCATTGACGATACCCGCCAGAGAACTGTTGATATGTTCCTCGGCGATGCAAAACAGAAAGGCAGGAATAAAACTACCAATGGCTGCCGAAGACACAATATACTTCACTTTCCCCTTCGGAATATGCCGAAATTGGCGCAAACCGATGGGTAATAAGACGACGCCAGAACTAAAAATGCGCATTGCTGCAACTTGGTAAGCGGTCATTTTTTCGAGCCCTTCTTTCATCAATATAAAAGAACTGCCCCAGATGAGGGTGAGCACGCCGAAAAGCCCCCAATTCATGATGTTTTTCATGGTGCAAAGCAACGCTGTTTTTTAGGATTCTATGGTATTTTGGGAAGAAATAATGTCTTCCATTATGCCTGTTTGACTAAAAATACTGAGGGGGTGTCCATTATTTAAAATTGCCGAAAAGTATGACTAAACTCTCCCATTCCTCATTCAAAGACAGATTAGGCATCGTCGTTTTGGCACGTCTGTACCAATAATTGGCATTCCAAGTATCGCCTTCTTTTCGATGCAAATAGGCGTGTAAACGGTCATATAGTAATGTGCCTTCACGACTTGAAGCGATGTCGTGGGCAGCTGCCCAATCACCTTTTGCATCATGGAATAGTGCTTTTAACAGGATGTTTTCGTTTGATGGAAATGTGCGATTGGCTATGCAATTATTGAATTCTGAACGTGTCATTGAGTTGTTTTTATGAAAAAAGACTTGTAAATTATCGGGTGAAATGCCTAAGAAGTGTATCATTTGTTCAAAACGACTTTTTGAAAATCGGCTAATCGGACACGATTAATTTTCGGAAAACTAATCCGACTAAGTGGGTTATAATGTTTATCATCGCTTACCAAATAATTAGCATTACAGGCAAAGGCGGCATCAACAAATTTATTGTCATCGGGGTCTGTGTCATCAAGTAAGTGCCATTGGAAAAACACTTCGGTTAGATAAATATTCGGCAATTCACGTAAAGAGCGTAAGAAATTTTCAGCAACAGGAAAGCTGTAATGTTCTTTAAGTTTTTCCTCATATTCAAGTAGAATATCATGAGAAATATAGAGGTCAAATCGTTCATCGAGCAGGGCTTCGACAACCCAATGAAAAGGTGAACGGCTTGACAATGCCGAAATCCAAACATGGGTGTCAATCACGCATTTCATCAGTTTCTCCTTTTAGCCATTTGTTCATTAATTCAGGTGTATAGCCTTTTTCGTCCCAAACTTTGTCGGCTTCTACGATGGCTTTTTTCATAAAATAACGTGCTAAATAACGCCTGATTTCTAATAAATCAGCATCGGGAATATTTGTTGCATAGAGTTTTAACAACTCCATTTGCAAATTACTGAACGGTGGGTTTTGAGACATTTCTAATTATTTTTTTACAAAATTACACTTTTTGAACTAAAAAACTCACGTTTCGTTGATTTTACAAACGGAAAAAAAGAAATATCGTAACCTTGCGTATGCAAGTAGAACGAATAGATGATGTACCCTTAATCTGTAG
>JAYVFS010000057.1:0-5322 GCA_043772905.1 Saprospiraceae bacterium
TCCGTTACTTTTTTCAAGCGGTTGCTGTCACCATAGGTATATGTCAAATTGTCTATTGGCGAAAATAAACCTGCTAAAAGCGTTTTTCCATTTGACGTAATCACCGTATTTGCGCTCATACCGTTCCGATTAAGGCTTAGGATATTGCCCCGCACATCGTAAGTGGGTGTTTCGTTGTAATTATTATTGGTTTCAGAACCACTTGACCAACCTCGGCTTGCCCAACCTGCACTGTGAATATCCGTATAACGAGCATTCGTCAATCTGTCCAAATCGTCATAATCGAATGTGTAGGCTTGTGCTTCGCGCCCTGCCACTTGCCATTCAACTTGACTGATATTGCCATTGTACTGACTCGTGACAGAATTTAACCCTGTATAGAGGGTAGGATTTCCATAATTGATAATTTCTTTAAACAAATCGGGATTGCTTTCGCTTGAGTTAACTGGCGGTGTCAAATAACCCGATGTTGCCAAAGATTCATAATACGACGCATTGGATGTTCCCGTTACGTTAAACAGTGGATAATCCAAAGCAGAAGGCAAAAAACCGCTGTTAATACTCGTTAACCAACCTCTTAAATTATAGGCGTAGTCCGTTGACTGCAAGTATTTGTTGTTGACATAGCCTATATTTTTTTCTATCAACTGGTCTTTAAAATTATAGACCATGTTCGACAAAGTGAAAGTTGGTACTGTCAAAGTGATGCCATTGAGGGTGTAAAGATACTTTTGGTCTGTCAGTCGCTGTCCATTGTCGTAAGCGAAAGTTTGATACGTCCTTACTTCTGTAGCTGAACTGCCCGAAAAGAGATAGCGTACGGTCAATGTCGGTTTTTGTGCGCCGTCGTAAGCAGAGACTGACCAATCCACACCGTAGTTGTCATCATCATTAATCGGACCTTCGGGCTGCACAGAACCATAACGATAGGTTGGAGACAACAAGTGCTGTTTGCCTGTCCAGATCGGATTGCCTGTGTAGGTATAACCAGGTCGGCGTTCGATATATGACCAAACGAAATCCCTCAATGTCGTGACATTATTGGGTTTTAAAACCTTTGCGCCTTGGTCTCTGACCCACGATTTGCCTGCATAATAATTTGTTTGCGTCAATTTATTGGTATCATCAGCAATTGTTATGGCGCTCGACCACAGACCCGTTGTATCAAATTTCCAACCTGTTTTGAGAACACGTCCTAAATCGTCGTATTGGGTTGCCAAGTATTTTGGTGTCGTCGCTGCACGCATATTGCCGTCCTGTGTAAGCGTCAAAAGGTCGCGTTTGTCGTAATAAAACTTTTGAACATCAGCCCCCGGCACTTTCTTTTCCACCAAACGATTTTTATTATCGTAGGTGTATTGGAATATCAGGGAATAGGTCACATTACCATTGGCATCCACAGAACCTGGAGGCAGCACAGCAACGAGTTGACCGTAATCATCATAGACATTGTAAGTATCAACATTAGCACCACTCAACAATTTGCGAGTCAATACAACACGACCGAGTTTGTCTTTGAATACCTTGGTAACATGGTTGTTTTCATCAATCATGGTTGTTATAGACAACTGATTTCCGCCATAAGTTGCTGATGATGTGACGACTCCTTCGTTTGGTGCGGTGAAAATACGGATGGCATCAGATGCCCCATTCGTACTGTAACTTGTTGTGACAAAAGTACCATCTACATTCGTTTGTTTTATCGGACGACTGAGGGGGGATGCTTCATAATCTGTTGTAACAGGCGCTACTGTCGTCGTTTCAAACCCCAATGTACTACTTTCAAAAGGTAAAAAACTTTGATATTGTCTGCCGAGTGCATCGTAAGTCATGTAATTTTTTTGCTGCCCACCTGCGGGTGTGTAGTTTTCTTTGACCACTTCAATCGGACGACCGAGACCGTCCATGTACTGTTTTGTACTGGAGAGGGGCGTTACGCCTTTGATTTCGGTTGATGTACCAATATTACTATAATTTATGTTGTTTGCTGTATTTTTATATTGATAGCTGTATGTCGTTTTTGTTTGAAAATCCGTAGCAACATCAGGGTTCACACGGTCTAAAGCAGTTTTCAAACGGGATAACTTGTCATAAGTAAATGTTTTTATCAAACCGTTTTCATCGGTAATCTTGTTGACGAGGCTTGAAGTGCCGTCGTAGGCAAATATCCAATTCAAGCCGCCATAAGACTTAGACAATAATCTTTTTGTCGCATCCCAACCGTAAATTTGAGAGACTGTAAATCCTGCTTTTGTCATTTGAAAAGGTAAACCATTGGTGTATTGGTCAACGGTGACATTGAGTTTCAAAGTATTATCTCGATTGATTGAATAGGATTTGTAGGGGTAAAGTTCAATATAGCCAGTGCCAGAACCGAATATTGTGTATTGGAGTACTGAGCCGCCTTGCAAAACACCGTTGTAATAAGACTCCGAACGCAAAGGTACGCCAATCATAAATAAGTCTGTAAAAGTGCTGACAATTGAAAAGTTCGGATGATTTGCGGCAGTTATAGTTTGGGCATAATAGTTTTTAGTTGTTTGTATGTTACCATCGCTGTTCGTCGTTTTCACCTCAATAGGTCCCAAGAAGTAACCACTATTGACTGGGTTGTAGAGATAATTTGTCGTTGTGGTGATATTGTCAACAACAGAAGTCGTTTGGCTCAAACGATAGGGTTTGTTACGGATTTGGTAAGGTTTCCAAAACGAAATCGTATTACCCGCACCCGAGTAGGTATTGAATTTGATAAAAGTGCCTACACTTTGTGCGTAAACATCGGCTGCGTAGGGCGTATTGGTTTCAGATGCAACTAAACTTGATGAATTATTAAATTGCTGCTTAATTATCAACTCTCCCGAGCCAATACGGGGTTGTGTTGGCGTTATGGGTATGAGTATGCCCGTTAAAGGTGGCATTGCTTCGTTATTGTATATGTAAGAGGTATAATACTGCGTAACACCGCCAACGACATAGTTTTCTTTAACCGTATTATAGTTGATATGCCCACCCTCAAAAGAGCTAAGTGGCACAATCGCATTGTCCATAAAGAAGCCTTGATTTACTTGAGTAGGTGTAAGTCCATTACATTGTCCGATAACACCTGTATAAGCATAGCCATAAATAGGATATTGATACAATATACCTGTTGAATTGGGTGTGCCATAATCGTAGGTTTTCACCACATCATTGGTTGTCGAGATGCCATCGTTGTTCGTGATTTTTTTAATGCGCAAGCCACCGACTTTGCGATTCGACCCAGGTGCAATCATGAGTTCTTGTTGGAGTGTCCATTTAACAGCACAGTTTGTTCCAACGATTTCAAACCGATAGGTTGTATTGGATTGCAACGCAATAGGAAAAAGCTCCGTTAATTTGCCTGTAAGTGTATCAATTTTATACACCGTTGTTGGTGTAGTACCATTGCCAGAAAGAATACTTGATGATGCGGTGATAATCGCACTACTTGTAAAAAGTGCTGTACTGGTGCTACCAATATAGACATTGATTTTGAAAGTGGGAACATTACTATTACAACTGCCCGAAGTTGTAATAGTCGCCTTGCGATGTTCCAACTTATAGTACATTGTAGCTAAATCATTTACCGTAAATGATTTAAGTATTATATCCGATGACACATTATTCTCCCCGCAATTGCCGCCATCCCAGAAATGTGGCAATACAGCTGTGTCTCTCAACACTTTGACCCCCTCAGTATCCCAGTAAGTATTTGCTTCAAATTCAAAGGTTGTACTACCACCTGTCGGGTAAGTAATTTGTTTAATTGTACCCAAAAGCATCGTATCTTGGTTAGTTTCTCTATTAGAAGACCCTTTAACAATATCTTGTGTTGGGTAACCTGGAGGGGTGTATCTTAGACGGGTGTATGGAATATTCAAACCCGTTTTAGGATTGCCGTTTGCCCCGTTTGCATAACCCCAATGGTCAATTGCGGCTGCAAAACGGTTGGGCAAATAGTCGATATTACCCAATTGCCCATAGTAAGTGAAAATATAAGGTTCAACTGTTTGTGTATTCACATCGGCAACACAAGGAGCTTCTTGAAGTCTGTCCAATCTTAACCGCGTATCAGCCTCATCTAAGTACACTTTTTGTGCTGAATTGTCCTTAAAATAAGTTTGGGTCAATGTAAATGTTTTGCAGTAAGCACCATTTTCGACTTTTATCGAGCCCAATTTTTTTGCGTTATCGGGCGCAGTTGCACCAGGTGTTGGTAAAACATCTGTTCTATCACCATTGGTAACAAATGTAACTTTTTCGACTCCTGTAGAGGTAGTAATATTATCTAAGCGATAGCCAAAAATATCGTTGCGATTTTCAAGATAACCACTTGTAGGTGTAAAGTAAGTACCATTTGTCGTTTCGCCATTCGATGTTCTGGATCCATAGCGATAAATTTCTTTTGTGTAGTTCAAAAAGATTTTACTCTTATTGTCGGGTGTCGAAATTCTTTTCAGATACCAACCATTGGCATATCCATTTGCCGTTGCAACGGGTCTTGTGACTTCAATGGCAGGGCTACCGTCGCCTACATCGCCAAATTCATATTTGACACCATCGGGCGTAGTGATGGTGAATTTTTTTAAAGCTGTCTCTGTATAGTCTTGCACAACAGTGTAGTCAATTTTGATATCCTGTGTTTGAATCAACACAACTTTACCTGAACCATAAGTGGAAGTGCCTTTGTCAATAAAAAATTTACCATTATATCCACCGACAGAAAATGAAAAAATATCGGGTTCGCCGTCCATCTGTCCTGCCGCTAATTGTCCGTTGAAAGTTGCATTGGCAATGTCACTGCCACCATTGCTATTTCGCACAATACAACCATTGATAATGGATATATCGTAACCAATTTTGAAATAGCCATTGTCTCGTTCATCAGCAATACCTTGAACAGTGCGGCTAATCATGCCGCCTGCTTGAAGCGACCAACCAAGACCAACCCAACTACTGAGTTCACCGACTTTAACGCCACCTGCATGATAACTCAAACTAATTGGAAGACTGAGGGAACCATCTTGAATAGAGGCAATCGGAATCCCGACATTAGGAACACCCGTGTAATAACTGACAGGTATATCGCCATATTTACCCAAACTCGCTGCATTGGCAGAAGGCATGGAAACGTCTTTGATTTGAGTATTTATAGCTTGTGCGTTTAATCTAATAACATTAAAGCTGATTAGAAAAAGAAATACGGCGTGTCCAAGCGTGAAGCGTGAAGCGTGAAGCGTGAAGCGTGAAGCGTGAAGCGTGAAGCGTGAAGCGTGAAGCGTGAAGCGTGAAGCGTGAAGCGTG
>JAYVFS010000058.1:0-16779 GCA_043772905.1 Saprospiraceae bacterium
TTCCATCTCAGAATAAGTAGAAAGCAAGGCGACAAGATACAGTTGCTTGTCATAATCTACTTGTTTGTCAAGCGAACTTTTTGAACCATTTGCCTTCAACACTTCGTGAATTTCCAAAACACTTTTGAAGCTATTGTAAGCACCCAAATAATCTTTGGCATCAGTCAAATCAGAACCATAATTATTGACATTTGTTTGTGCTTCAGCTAAAGAAGCAATGATGTCTTTGAGCAACTTTTTGTCTTCCGTTACTTTTGCAGCAGCCAACAAAGCTTCGGCAGCCATTAAACCAGATTTTGTGAATTCAGCTTTGTATTGTTTGCCCAACAACTGGTTTTTGGAACGTTCCAAATTGTCAATCGAAGCCAACTCGTTGTAAAACTTACCTTTCCAGAGCAAAGCTTCTGCATTGGTTTTGTTTTCAGATGCTTGCATCATAGCATCAATAGCCGTTTCAGCTTCTTTGATTTTTTCTTTTTTGCCACTGATATTTTTGACCGCTTTTTTAGCTTTCGAAATTAAGTCAGCAGGCGTTTGTGCCGTTGTTGAGCCGATAAATAGTGTGAGTGCGAGAATTCCCAATATGACTTTCTTCATCCTTATTTAGATTTTTTTTGTTTTTAGAAAAATGAATGTTCGATTAATAATACACTAATTTGACGTAAAAGAACAGATTAGTTAGTTACCAAAGTGTTAATCTTTTAAAATTTTCACAAAGGTAAAAAACGATGTTCAACATTTTATTCTGAGACAATCCTTTTTTATGAAAAAAGCCCCCCCCTCAGTATGAAAGGCGTTTTTCAGACGCTCTTTTCTTTGATTCTTTAAATTGCGGTTGGATTTTCGGACAACAAAAAAAGACAACCCTAATGAAAGGATTGCCTTTTTTTTGTCGCTAATCAGACAATACGCATTTTGTATTTACTTAACAACCGTTTTTGTAGCAGATTTTGTTGCAACGATATTTACATCAACCATGAAATCGTTGTCTATCGCTTTGTCACCCAAATTGTCGAAAAAACTGCCCGAACCGTATTTGAGACCAAATTTAGTACGGTCAATTTTGAAACTTGCCGTTGCTTTCACGTCAGTTGCACTCACAACAATTGATGCTGGAAAATTAACTTCGCTGGTAACACCTTTAATCATTAGGTCTGCTTTTACATCAAAGTTATTGCCGCCTTTAGCTGTCAATGATTTCAAAACCAATGTTGATTTTGGGTTTTTGTCAACACCAAAGAAATCATCGGCTTTTAAGTGACCTTCGAGTTTAGCACCCCATTCACCTTTTGTGTCTTCTGCTGTGATAGAAGTCATGTCCACAGTGAATGAACCACCTTTTACTTGATTTTTTTCCACTGAAAGTGTACCATCAGAAAATTTAACATAGCCCCAATGTGCACCCGTTACTTTTTTACCTGTCCATTTGAAGGTACTTTTTGAAGCATCTACTTTGAAAACAGTAGGTTTCAAAAGCGTAGCTGAACTCAACGCTAAAACTGCAAATGCAGCGAAAATGAATACTTTTTTCATCTTTTTACTAAGATTTGATTTGAAAATAAATGTTTAATAATAAATCTGATGCAAATGTACGATATTGTGTGTATAGACACATAATATCTAAACGTCTTTTTTTGAAAAATGTTTTTAGCACGGAGTTTTTTAGACCAAACACTTTTTCAAAGTCACAAGAGGCTTTGTGTTTTGATAAATGAGGATACATAAAAACAAAAGACGTGCATAAGAATTTAATTCATTTGCACGTCTTTTTTTGAAAAAATACTGAGGCGGTAGTAGCAATTATCCACTTTCCACTTTCCATTATCATCTAAATTATACTTTCAAAAATATTTTTTTTCTATAAAAAACATAAACAACAAGCCAACAAACACCAACAAACATCAACGACCACAACAGCGAAGTAAAAGCCGATGCGCCAAGGACTTCCGACAAAAGCCTAAACGTTCCTTGTTGTGCATTTTCAGTTGCTGAAAACTTGATAAGCGCCTGCATTATCATAATAAAATATTCAGAAATCAAGTACGCTAAGATGGCATTTGTACCCAAAATGACTAAAAATTTTCCCCAACTGCGCCAATTCAGAACATCAGCGATGTAATATATGATGGTGAAGATGGTTAAAGACAAACCAGCAGCAAAAAGGACATACGAACTCGTCCACAATTTTTTATTAATGGGGAATGAATAATCCCAAAACCAACCACTCAGTATCAAAGCGGCGGCTGTGATGGACAAATACTTGATGATTAATGATTTATCATCCGTTGTTCCAATAAATTGACCAACTAAGTAACCGATGAGGAAGGTAACGAGCGAGGGTAGGGTACTCAAAAAGCCTTCTGGGTCGAATGCCAAACCATCGCCATGATATAAATGTGCATCGCCAAAAAGAAATCTATCTAAATGTCGCACAGCATTGTTCTCTAAGCTCAAATCGCCAAAACCTAAGAGGATAGCCCAATAACCAAGTAGCAATGCCGCACTCAAAGCAATGATTTGTTTATGATTTAACAACAAACAAAGGACTGAACCGATGCCATAACAAAGTGCAATGCGCTGTAAAACGCCAAAAATGCGCCAGGTACTGAGGGGTACGCCCACATAAGGAAAGGCATAGAGCAGAACGCCCAAAAGAAAGATGATGAATGTGCGTCGCCCAATTTTTTTCAGTAAATCCGGTGTTAAAATATGGTTCGTTTTTTTGAAAGAAAACCATGCTGAAACACCGACGATAAAAACAAAGGACGGAAAGACCAAATCCGTTGGCGTAAAGCCATGCCAATTCGCATGGTTAAGTACGTCATAAGCCAACGAACCATCGCCAGGTGTGTTGACGATAATCATAAAAAGAATGGTCAAACCTCGAAATATGTCGAGAGATTGTAAGCGGTTTTTCATTTTGTTACGTTTTGTTAAATTTTGTACGATAAACTATTGTATCCGTCAACTTTCAAGTACCCCCTCAGTATCAAGTGATGGGTATTGCCTTTTTCGCCATTTTTGATAGTTCAAAAACGCCATGAATCAATGCGCCGAAGCGTGGGTCGTGTGTCAATCCTTGTTTCCAACGGGCATAAATTTGCTGCATAATGACTGCATTTTTATACAAACCAAAGATGAAATAGAAATGAATGTCAGAAACGTCGCGCCCCGTCAAAGTTGCGTATTTGTCAATGACTTCTTGCCGTGTTAAGCAGCCTTTGAGCCATGTGAGATTGAACATTTTTGAAAAATCAGAATCCTCTGCTTCGCACCAGTAGGCGAGGGCAGCCCCTAAATCCATCAATGGGTCGCCAACGGTGGACATTTCCCAATCCAAAACGCCTATGATTTCGGTCATGTCGTTATTCCAAACCACATTATCGAATTTATAGTCATTGTGCAAAAAGGTAGACTTTTGAGGTCGTGGCTCGAAGGACAACATCCATTCTGCTACGATGTCCATGTTTTTAACTTCATCTGTTTGGCTGTTTTTATATCTTTTTATCCAACCCTCAACTTGTCTTCGGACATAACCTTCGGGCTTGCCGAGAGTTATCAATTCCGTTTTTTCGATGTCTAAAGCATGTAAATTCGCTAAATTGTCTATCAATTTACTACAAAGCGACTGCATTTGTTCTGTGGATAGATTGAGTTTAGGTGCATCATTTGCCCTCAAAATAACGCCGTTCAATCGTTCCATCACATAAAAAGGTGCGCCCAAGACGTTTCCAGACGCTTCCATACTGAGGGGTCTCGGAATTTGTTTGAAATGGGCATTTTCCAATAAACTCAATACCCGAAATTCACGCCCCATGTCGTGACCACTTTTGATATTGGCACCAAAAGGCGGACGACGCAGCACATATTCTTTCCCATTATTCGTTGTCAAAAGATAAGTGAGGTTGGAAAAACCACCTGGAAATTGAGTAATCTCTACGATTTGCCCAAAGTCTTGTATTTCTTTTTGCAAATAATCTTGAAGTAGGGTAGTGTCGAGTTCTTCGCCTTTTCTAACTTTTGAAGCTTGGTCTGGTTGCATATTTTTTTAATGGTGAATGTTTATTAATGTTGAATGGTGAATATTTTAATGGTGAATGGTGAATGATTCAGATTATTCACCATTCGCCATTCAACATTAAACTATTCACCATTACTTGGGCTATCTCTATAGTTCAATGCGGGTTTTCTATCGCCCAAAAGAGGCACATATTTAAAGTCAGTACCTCTGGCGGTTTTCCAATCAGCCGTTGCTTTTTCGATTAATGATTTATCCATCAATAAATCTAAACCCATCAAAGTCAATGTTTTAGCAGCGACCATCATGCCTTTTGCACCGATATCTGTACCACCGCACGCAACGGCTTGCCAACTGTGTGCGGGCGTTCCCGGAATCCAAGTCGCTATCCGCAACCCAACGGTTGGTACTGCCCAACTCACATCACCTACGTCAGTCGAGCCACCGCCTGTACGATAAGATTCGTCCTTGTAAGGTTCAATTTTAGCAGCATTTGAAATGGCAGGACGGTTTTTGGCAGGAAAAGACTCTTGCAATTTTTGACCAAAAGTCACTTCATCGGCTGAATAAGTTACGCCGCCTACTTTCGTCAAATTATCATGCATCACCTTAGCCAATACAGGTAGTGCTAAAATATCGTAAGTGCCGCCGATGATTTCATAATCCATTTTAGTTTCAGTGCCCATAGCTGCGCCATTGGCACATTTTACGATGCGTTCGAACAACTCTTTAACGACTTCACGGTTCGGATGCCGCGCATAATAATAAACTTCTGAAAAGTCAGGCACCACATTCGGTGCTTTACCCCCGTCAGTAATGACGTAGTGAATACGCGATTCTTGTGGAACGTGTTCCCGCATCATATTGACCATATTATCCATCGCTTCAACACCGTCCAATGCAGAACGACCACGATCAGGTGCACCTGCGGCATGAGCCGATTGCCCATGAAAACGGAATTTTGCAGAGATATTAGCCAATGCTGTCGAAGGATTTGCTTCATTTGTTGACCCTGGATGCCAGTGAATAACGACATCAACACCATCAAAAAGTCCTGCACGAACCAAATAAACTTTACCGCTACCGCCTTCTTCAGCAGGTGCGCCATAAAGTTTAATCGTTCCTTTCATTTTGTTCTTAACCATCGTGTTTTTCAATTCAATAGCTGCTGCAACGGAGGCAGTGCCGAACAAATGATGCCCGCAACCATGCCCGCCTGCTTTGCCTGCGATACCTTTTTTGACGGGCTCAGCAGCTTGAGCCAAACCTGGCAAAGCATCGAATTCAGCTAAAACTCCAATTACAGGTTTGCCCTCGCCAAAGGTCGCAACAAAAGCAGTGGGAATGCCCGCTACGCCTGATTCTACACTGAAACCATTGTCTTTCAATGTTTTCTGATGCAGCTTTGAGCTTTCAACTTCTTTGTAGCCCAACTCGGCAAAGTTCCAAATTTGCATAGCAATGCCTTTGTAGTCGGCATATTTGGCATCAAGGTTTTTGATGGCTTCATTTTTCAAAGCGTCTTTTTGTTGCGCCAAGGTTTGCGTGGAAAAGCCGACAAGACATAAACACAACACACTTAAATAGATGTACTGTTTTTTCATTTTTGATAGATTTGATTTTAGACTAAAATTTAATTGGGTTAAAAGTAAAAAAGACGTGCTGATTTAGCACGTCTTTTTTGATAAAAATGATTTAATGACCACAGAATTCCGAAATCATAAAGGTTTTGGAATTTTAAGCCCCCCTCAGTATCCGTTATTTCTGCTCCCTCATTTGTCCTGTTGTACAATTTAAATCTTTACAAGTATCGTTTGTCCAATGAATGGTCGTCGCCAATCGAACTTTTAGATGTTTGGGCGCAAAGGAATTCAAGGCTTCAAAACTTGAATCATCATTTTTAAACCCACTAACCACATTTTGATTGATGATAGAATTTTGAGACAACAAATTCATGCTTTTCGCATCAAAAACAAGTGTTGCAGTTCCTTTGAATGAGCCGCCTTCACTTTTTAAGGACTCTATAAACGAAGATTGACCGTAAGCGCTTGTCAATTTGCCTTGTTCTGTTTCCCAAATTAGCCGTTGTGTTTGAACCTCAAAACTCAACAGAACTTTGATTTCTCTATTTTTTGAAATAACGGCTTTATCAACAATCGTAAAGCTGCTAAAAGGCCCATTATCGCCATTGTCAACCAAAAGTGTCTTGACTTTGTATTTGCCTTTATTGGTTACAGGAACATATAGGTCTAAGTTTATGTATGCCAAAATATTTCCTGAAACCGTTTCCACATCAAGGATGATTTGTGCCAGCGCAAAGTTTTCGGTTACCGTGGTATCTATTTTTGGAGCCGCCTTCGTTGTTATCGGTGGGCTTTGTTCAGCACGTTCATTGCAGAAAACTTGAATCATCACCATGATGACTAAGAGTATTTTTATGTAAAAATTAGATTTTAGGCTCATTAATGCTTTATTTATTTAGAATGGGCGTTACCTATATTTAGAATGGGCGTTACCCATATTTACAATGGGCGTTACCCATTTCTAACACATTACGCCCTTTCAGGGCTTTTATTTATCACTTATCACTTTTAACTTATCACTTACTTGGCGGCATACTCGGACGCACCTCTACTTTACTCGGCAAAGTCCTTGCGGGCATTTTAATCAAATCAGAAACGATTTGACCAATGTCTTCGGGTTGTATTTTCCAAGCATCTTTTTCGTTGGGTTCGTGATTATTGAAATGCGTTGCCACAGAACCGGGCATAATCGTACTCACTTTAATCCCTTCTTTTCTCAAATCCAACATAATGGCTTGAGTAAAACCGACCAGACCGAATTTGCTGGCATTATACGCCGCCGCAGTTTCAAAAAAGTTAGCTCCAGCCAAGCTCGCAATTGAGATAAAATAACCTTTTGAATCTTTCAAGGCTTGAACAGACGCTTTGATGCTGTTAAAAACGCCCGTTAGGTTTATATCTATCGTTTCATGCCATTGTTCAACGGAAAGTGTTTGGATAGGTGCAAAATGCCCAACTCCTGCATTTGCAATAAAATAATCCAATCTGCCCCAAGTTTTGATAACTTGATTGACGGCATGTTCTTGTGATGCCAAATTGCGGACATCTGATGCAATGCCTAAAGCATAACCTTCTTTAATCAAATTAAGGTTAGCCACGGCTTCGTCCGCGCCTTCTTGTGTGCGGCTTGTAATCGCTACTTTGATTCCTTCTTTAATCAATACTTCGGCAATGCCGTAACCGATGCCTTTTGAGCCGCCTGTGATGAGTGCTGTCTTTGTCATAATCTTAATGTTTTATTATTGAATGAAACTTTTCAACAATTGGCTGCAAACTTAGTTCATTTTTTCTTGTTTGTAGCTTTTTAAGCCCCCCTCAGTATAAATGGGTTTTTATCAATATTCTAATCGTTTTGCGTAATATTGCGCCTAAATAAATCTTATTTTATGGATTCAACTTTACAACTCATAGACCTTCTAACCCTCGAAAAGATTGAGGAAAACATTTTTAGAGGTCAGAATTATCAAGCACCGTGGGGACGGGTTTTTGGTGGACAAGTTTTGGCACAGTCTCTACATGCGGCTTATCAAACAGTTGATTCTGAAAGGTTTGTACATTCTCTGCATTCTTATTTCCTGTTAGCTGGCGATTTGTCATTGCCGATTATTTACAATGTTGAGCGTGTTCGAGACGGAGGCAGTTTTTCGACACGTCGTGTGGTCGCTGTTCAAAAGGGCAGACCGATATTTATCCTTTCTGCATCGTTTCAAAAAGTACAAGAAGGTTTAGACCATCAAATTGATATGCCCAATGTACCGTCACCACATGAGTTGCAGACGGATGTTGAACTTGTGGAATCTTTAAAGGACACTTTGCCTGAAACACATCGGCGTTACACGATTCCAAGACCTATGGAATTTCGCCCTGTAGAGACTTTTGATTTGGTTAATCCACAAAGTGCGGTGCCTTTTCAGCATATTTGGATAAGAGCAAAGCAGTATATTGATGTACCCCTCAGTATGCACCATCAATTGTTGTCCTATATTTCTGATTACAATCTTTTGCTAACCGCTATGTTGCCGCATCGAGGTACAACGGCTTTGGAAGAAGTCTATTTTGCGAGTCTCGACCACGCCATGTGGTTTCATAGACCTTTTAGAACCGATGAATGGCTTTTATTTGCGATTGATAGCCCAAGCGCATCGAATGGTAGAGGTTTTTCAAGGGGTAATTTCTTTACAACAGATGGGAAATTGGTCGCTTCGGTGGTGCAAGAAGGGTTGATGCGCCCGATGTCGTAACTGAAAAGTCTAGTAAACGGAAATTGAATAGTTTTTTGCTTTTTTTTGCAAAAAAAAGCAAAAAACTATTCAATTTCCGTTTACTAGACTTTTCAGTTACGACATCGGGCGCATCAACCCTTCTTGCACCACCGAAGCGACCAATTTCCCATCTGTTGTAAAGAAATTACCCCTTGAAAAACCTCTACCATTCGATGCGCTTGGGCTATCAATCGCAAATAAAAGCCATTCATCGGTTCTAAAAGGTCTATGAAACCACATGGCGTGGTCGAGACTCGCAAAATAGACTTCTTCCAAAGCCGTTGTACCTCGATGCGGCAACATAGCGGTTAGCAAAAGATTGTAATCAGAAATATAGGACAACAATTGATGGTGCATACTGAGGGGTACATCAATATACTGCTTTGCTCTTATCCAAATATGCTGAAAAGGCACCGCACTTTGTGGATTAACCAAATCAAAAGTCTCTACAGGGCGAAATTCCATAGGTCTTGGAATCGTGTAACGCCGATGTGTTTCAGGCAAAGTGTCCTTTAAAGATTCCACAAGTTCAACATCCGTCTGCAACTCATGTGGTGACGGTACATTGGGCATATCAATTTGATGGTCTAAACCTTCTTGTACTTTTTGAAACGATGCAGAAAGGATAAATATCGGTCTGCCCTTTTGAACAGCGACCACACGACGTGTCGAAAAACTGCCTCCGTCTCGAACACGCTCAACATTGTAAATAATCGGCAATGACAAATCGCCAGCTAACAGGAAATAAGAATGCAGAGAATGTACAAACCTTTCAGAATCAACTGTTTGATAAGCCGCATGTAGAGACTGTGCCAAAACTTGTCCACCAAAAACCCGTCCCCACGGTGCTTGATAATTCTGACCTCTAAAAATGTTTTCCTCAATCTTTTCGAGGGTTAGAAGGTCTATGAGTTGTAAAGTTGAATCCATAAAATAAGATTTATTTAGGCGCAATATTACGCAAAACGATTAGAATATTGATAAAAACCCATTTATACTGAGGGGGGCTTAAAAAGCTACAAACAAGAAAAAATGAACTAAGTTTGCAGCCAATTGTTGAAAAGTTTCATTCAATAATAAAACATTAAGATTATGACAAAGACAGCACTCATCACAGGCGGCTCAAAAGGCATCGGTTACGGCATTGCCGAAGTATTGATTAAAGAAGGAATCAAAGTAGCGATTACAAGCCGCACACAAGAAGGCGCGGACGAAGCCGTGGCTAACCTTAATTTGATTAAAGAAGGTTATGCTTTAGGCATTGCATCAGATGTCCGCAATTTGGCATCACAAGAACATGCCGTCAATCAAGTTATCAAAACTTGGGGCAGATTGGATTATTTTATTGCAAATGCAGGAGTTGGGCATTTTGCACCTATCCAAACACTTTCCGTTGAACAATGGCATGAAACGATAGATATAAACCTAACGGGCGTTTTTAACAGCATCAAAGCGTCTGTTCAAGCCTTGAAAGATTCAAAAGGTTATTTTATCTCAATTGCGAGCTTGGCTGGAGCTAACTTTTTTGAAACTGCGGCGGCGTATAATGCCAGCAAATTCGGTCTGGTCGGTTTTACTCAAGCCATTATGTTGGATTTGAGAAAAGAAGGGATTAAAGTGAGTACGATTATGCCCGGTTCTGTGGCAACGCATTTCAATAATCACGAACCCAACGAAAAAGATGCTTGGAAAATACAACCCGAAGACATTGGTCAAATCGTTTCTGATTTGATTAAAATGCCCGCAAGGACTTTGCCGAGTAAAGTAGAGGTGCGTCCGAGTATGCCGCCAAGTAAGTGATAAGTTAAAAGTGATAAGTGATAAATAAAAGCCCTGAAAGGGCGTAATGTGTTAGAAATGGGTAACGCCCATTGTAAATATGGGTAACGCCCATTCTAAATATAGGTAACGCCCATTCTAAATAAATAAAGCATTAATGAGCCTAAAATCTAATTTTTACATAAAAATACTCTTAGTCATCATGGTGATGATTCAAGTTTTCTGCAATGAACGTGCTGAACAAAGCCCACCGATAACAACGAAGGCGGCTCCAAAAATAGATACCACGGTAACCGAAAACTTTGCGCTGGCACAAATCATCCTTGATGTGGAAACGGTTTCAGGAAATATTTTGGCATACATAAACTTAGACCTATATGTTCCTGTAACCAATAAAGGCAAATACAAAGTCAAGACACTTTTGGTTGACAATGGCGATAATGGGCCTTTTAGCAGCTTTACGATTGTTGATAAAGCCGTTATTTCAAAAAATAGAGAAATCAAAGTTCTGTTGAGTTTTGAGGTTCAAACACAACGGCTAATTTGGGAAACAGAACAAGGCAAATTGACAAGCGCTTACGGTCAATCTTCGTTTATAGAGTCCTTAAAAAGTGAAGGCGGCTCATTCAAAGGAACTGCAACACTTGTTTTTGATGCGAAAAGCATGAATTTGTTGTCTCAAAATTCTATCATCAATCAAAATGTGGTTAGTGGGTTTAAAAATGATGATTCAAGTTTTGAAGCCTTGAATTCCTTTGCGCCCAAACATCTAAAAGTTCGATTGGCGACGACCATTCATTGGACAAACGATACTTGTAAAGATTTAAATTGTACAACAGGACAAATGAGGGAGCAGAAATAACGGATACTGAGGGGGGCTTAAAATTCCAAAACCTTTATGATTTCGGAATTCTGTGGTCATTAAATCATTTTTATCAAAAAAGACGTGCTAAATCAGCACGTCTTTTTTACTTTTAACCCAATTAAATTTTAGTCTAAAATCAAATCTATCAAAAATGAAAAAACAGTACATCTATTTAAGTGTGTTGTGTTTATGTCTTGTCGGCTTTTCCACGCAAACCTTGGCGCAACAAAAAGACGCTTTGAAAAATGAAGCCATCAAAAACCTTGATGCCAAATATGCCGACTACAAAGGCATTGCTATGCAAATTTGGAACTTTGCCGAGTTGGGCTACAAAGAAGTTGAAAGCTCAAAGCTGCATCAGAAAACATTGAAAGACAATGGTTTCAGTGTAGAATCAGGCGTAGCGGGCATTCCCACTGCTTTTGTTGCGACCTTTGGCGAGGGCAAACCTGTAATTGGAGTTTTAGCTGAATTCGATGCTTTGCCAGGTTTGGCTCAAGCTGCTGAGCCCGTCAAAAAAGGTATCGCAGGCAAAGCAGGCGGGCATGGTTGCGGGCATCATTTGTTCGGCACTGCCTCCGTTGCAGCAGCTATTGAATTGAAAAACACGATGGTTAAGAACAAAATGAAAGGAACGATTAAACTTTATGGCGCACCTGCTGAAGAAGGCGGTAGCGGTAAAGTTTATTTGGTTCGTGCAGGACTTTTTGATGGTGTTGATGTCGTTATTCACTGGCATCCAGGGTCAACAAATGAAGCAAATCCTTCGACAGCATTGGCTAATATCTCTGCAAAATTCCGTTTTCATGGGCAATCGGCTCATGCCGCAGGTGCACCTGATCGTGGTCGTTCTGCATTGGACGGTGTTGAAGCGATGGATAATATGGTCAATATGATGCGGGAACACGTTCCACAAGAATCGCGTATTCACTACGTCATTACTGACGGGGGTAAAGCACCGAATGTGGTGCCTGACTTTTCAGAAGTTTATTATTATGCGCGGCATCCGAACCGTGAAGTCGTTAAAGAGTTGTTCGAACGCATCGTAAAATGTGCCAATGGCGCAGCTATGGGCACTGAAACTAAAATGGATTATGAAATCATCGGCGGCACTTACGATATTTTAGCACTACCTGTATTGGCTAAGGTGATGCATGATAATTTGACGAAAGTAGGCGGCGTAACTTATTCAGCCGATGAAGTGACTTTTGGTCAAAAATTGCAAGAGTCTTTTCCTGCCAAAAACCGTCCTGCCATTTCAAATGCTGCTAAAATTGAACCTTACAAGGACGAATCTTATCGTACAGGCGGTGGCTCGACTGACGTAGGTGATGTGAGTTGGGCAGTACCAACCGTTGGGTTGCGGATAGCGACTTGGATTCCGGGAACGCCCGCACACAGTTGGCAAGCCGTTGCGTGCGGTGGTACAGATATCGGTGCAAAAGGCATGATGGTCGCTGCTAAAACATTGACTTTGATGGGTTTAGATTTATTGATGGATAAATCATTAATCGAAAAAGCAACGGCTGATTGGAAAACCGCCAGAGGTACTGACTTTAAATATGTGCCTCTTTTGGGCGATAGAAAACCCGCATTGAACTATAGAGATAGCCCAAGTAATGGTGAATAGTTTAATGTTGAATGGCGAATGGTGAATAATCTGAATCATTCACCATTCACCATTAAAATATTCACCATTCAACATTAATAAACATTCACCATTAAAAAAATATGCAACCAGACCAAGCTTCAAAAGTTAGAAAAGGCGAAGAACTCGACACTACCCTACTTCAAGATTATTTGCAAAAAGAAATACAAGACTTTGGGCAAATCGTAGAGATTACTCAATTTCCAGGTGGTTTTTCCAACCTCACTTATCTTTTGACAACGAATAATGGGAAAGAATATGTGCTGCGTCGTCCGCCTTTTGGTGCCAATATCAAAAGTGGTCACGACATGGGGCGTGAATTTCGGGTATTGAGTTTATTGGAAAATGCCCATTTCAAACAAATTCCGAGACCCCTCAGTATGGAAGCGTCTGGAAACGTCTTGGGCGCACCTTTTTATGTGATGGAACGATTGAACGGCGTTATTTTGAGGGCAAATGATGCACCTAAACTCAATCTATCCACAGAACAAATGCAGTCGCTTTGTAGTAAATTGATAGACAATTTAGCGAATTTACATGCTTTAGACATCGAAAAAACGGAATTGATAACTCTCGGCAAGCCCGAAGGTTATGTCCGAAGACAAGTTGAGGGTTGGATAAAAAGATATAAAAACAGCCAAACAGATGAAGTTAAAAACATGGACATCGTAGCAGAATGGATGTTGTCCTTCGAGCCACGACCTCAAAAGTCTACCTTTTTGCACAATGACTATAAATTCGATAATGTGGTTTGGAATAACGACATGACCGAAATCATAGGCGTTTTGGATTGGGAAATGTCCACCGTTGGCGACCCATTGATGGATTTAGGGGCTGCCCTCGCCTACTGGTGCGAAGCAGAGGATTCTGATTTTTCAAAAATGTTCAATCTCACATGGCTCAAAGGCTGCTTAACACGGCAAGAAGTCATTGACAAATACGCAACTTTGACGGGGCGCGACGTTTCTGACATTCATTTCTATTTCATCTTTGGTTTGTATAAAAATGCAGTCATTATGCAGCAAATTTATGCCCGTTGGAAACAAGGATTGACACACGACCCACGCTTCGGCGCATTGATTCATGGCGTTTTTGAACTATCAAAAATGGCGAAAAAGGCAATACCCATCACTTGATACTGAGGGGGTACTTGAAAGTTGACGGATACAATAGTTTATCGTACAAAATTTAACAAAACGTAACAAAATGAAAAACCGCTTACAATCTCTCGACATATTTCGAGGTTTGACCATTCTTTTTATGATTATCGTCAACACACCTGGCGATGGTTCGTTGGCTTATGACGTACTTAACCATGCGAATTGGCATGGCTTTACGCCAACGGATTTGGTCTTTCCGTCCTTTGTTTTTATCGTCGGTGTTTCAGCATGGTTTTCTTTCAAAAAAACGAACCATATTTTAACACCGGATTTACTGAAAAAAATTGGGCGACGCACATTCATCATCTTTCTTTTGGGCGTTCTGCTCTATGCCTTTCCTTATGTGGGCGTACCCCTCAGTACCTGGCGCATTTTTGGCGTTTTACAGCGCATTGCACTTTGTTATGGCATCGGTTCAGTCCTTTGTTTGTTGTTAAATCATAAACAAATCATTGCTTTGAGTGCGGCATTGCTACTTGGTTATTGGGCTATCCTCTTAGGTTTTGGCGATTTGAGCTTAGAGAACAATGCTGTGCGACATTTAGATAGATTTCTTTTTGGCGATGCACATTTATATCATGGCGATGGTTTGGCATTCGACCCAGAAGGCTTTTTGAGTACCCTACCCTCGCTCGTTACCTTCCTCATCGGTTACTTAGTTGGTCAATTTATTGGAACAACGGATGATAAATCATTAATCATCAAGTATTTGTCCATCACAGCCGCCGCTTTGATACTGAGTGGTTGGTTTTGGGATTATTCATTCCCCATTAATAAAAAATTGTGGACGAGTTCGTATGTCCTTTTTGCTGCTGGTTTGTCTTTAACCATCTTCACCATCATATATTACATCGCTGATGTTCTGAATTGGCGCAGTTGGGGAAAATTTTTAGTCATTTTGGGTACAAATGCCATCTTAGCGTACTTGATTTCTGAATATTTTATTATGATAATGCAGGCGCTTATCAAGTTTTCAGCAACTGAAAATGCACAACAAGGAACGTTTAGGCTTTTGTCGGAAGTCCTTGGCGCATCGGCTTTTACTTCGCTGTTGTGGTCGTTGATGTTTGTTGGTGTTTGTTGGCTTGTTGTTTATGTTTTTTATAGAAAAAAAATATTTTTGAAAGTATAATTTAGATGATAATGGAAAGTGGAAAGTGGATAATTGCTACTACCGCCTCAGTATTTTTTCAAAAAAAGACGTGCAAATGAATTAAATTCTTATGCACGTCTTTTGTTTTTATGTATCCTCATTTATCAAAACACAAAGCCTCTTGTGACTTTGAAAAAGTGTTTGGTCTAAAAAACTCCGTGCTAAAAACATTTTTCAAAAAAAGACGTTTAGATATTATGTGTCTATACACACAATATCGTACATTTGCATCAGATTTATTATTAAACATTTATTTTCAAATCAAATCTTAGTAAAAAGATGAAAAAAGTATTCATTTTCGCTGCATTTGCAGTTTTAGCGTTGAGTTCAGCTACGCTTTTGAAACCTACTGTTTTCAAAGTAGATGCTTCAAAAAGTACCTTCAAATGGACAGGTAAAAAAGTAACGGGTGCACATTGGGGCTATGTTAAATTTTCTGATGGTACACTTTCAGTGGAAAAAAATCAAGTAAAAGGTGGTTCATTCACTGTGGACATGACTTCTATCACAGCAGAAGACACAAAAGGTGAATGGGGTGCTAAACTCGAAGGTCACTTAAAAGCCGATGATTTCTTTGGTGTTGACAAAAACCCAAAATCAACATTGGTTTTGAAATCATTGACAGCTAAAGGCGGCAATAACTTTGATGTAAAAGCAGACCTAATGATTAAAGGTGTTACCAGCGAAGTTAATTTTCCAGCATCAATTGTTGTGAGTGCAACTGACGTGAAAGCAACGGCAAGTTTCAAAATTGACCGTACTAAATTTGGTCTCAAATACGGTTCGGGCAGTTTTTTCGACAATTTGGGTGACAAAGCGATAGACAACGATTTCATGGTTGATGTAAATATCGTTGCAACAAAATCTGCTACAAAAACGGTTGTTAAGTAAATACAAAATGCGTATTGTCTGATTAGCGACAAAAAAAAGGCAATCCTTTCATTAGGGTTGTCTTTTTTTGTTGTCCGAAAATCCAACCGCAATTTAAAGAATCAAAGAAAAGAGCGTCTGAAAAACGCCTTTCATACTGAGGGGGGGGCTTTTTTCATAAAAAAGGATTGTCTCAGAATAAAATGTTGAACATCGTTTTTTACCTTTGTGAAAATTTTAAAAGATTAACACTTTGGTAACTAACTAATCTGTTCTTTTACGTCAAATTAGTGTATTATTAATCGAACATTCATTTTTCTAAAAACAAAAAAAATCTAAATAAGGATGAAGAAAGTCATATTGGGAATTCTCGCACTCACACTATTTATCGGCTCAACAACGGCACAAACGCCTGCTGACTTAATTTCGAAAGCTAAAAAAGCGGTCAAAAATATCAGTGGCAAAAAAGAAAAAATCAAAGAAGCTGAAACGGCTATTGATGCTATGATGCAAGCATCTGAAAACAAAACCAATGCAGAAGCTTTGCTCTGGAAAGGTAAGTTTTACAACGAGTTGGCTTCGATTGACAATTTGGAACGTTCCAAAAACCAGTTGTTGGGCAAACAATACAAAGCTGAATTCACAAAATCTGGTTTAATGGCTGCCGAAGCTTTGTTGGCTGCTGCAAAAGTAACGGAAGACAAAAAGTTGCTCAAAGACATCATTGCTTCTTTAGCTGAAGCACAAACAAATGTCAATAATTATGGTTCTGATTTGACTGATGCCAAAGATTATTTGGGTGCTTACAATAGCTTCAAAAGTGTTTTGGAAATTCACGAAGTGTTGAAGGCAAATGGTTCAAAAAGTTCGCTTGACAAACAAGTAGATTATGACAAGCAACTGTATCTTGTCGCCTTGCTTTCTACTTATTCTGAGATGGA
>JAYVFS010000059.1:0-5317 GCA_043772905.1 Saprospiraceae bacterium
TGGGCAAAACGCAGACACCCCAATAAAACAAGAGGATGGACGAAGAATAAATATTTCAAGAGAGTGGAACATCGAGATTGGAATTTCTTTGGTAAGGACGACAAAGGAACGCTTTTGATTAAACATTGTGGCGATATTCCTATTAAACGCTATATAACCATCATGGCAAAAGCAAATCCATTTGACCCTGACTTTGAAACCTATTTTGAAGCCCGAAGGCAGCATAAAAAGCAAGACCTCATGACGGGTAGGCTCATGCACCTCAAAATCTTTGAACGACAAAAGGGCGTATGTCCAATTTGCCAATATCCCATAGAGGAACAAAGCGGTTGGAATATGCACCATCTCGTACCCAAAGTTTTGGGGGGTGAATACACGCTCTCTAATCTAGTCCTTCTACATCCAGCTTGTCATGTGCAAGTTCATCAAGTACCAGAACTTAATGCTGCGCTCAAACTAAAAGTTCAAGCGTTTTAGATGCTTGAGCCGTATGAAGGGAAACTTTCATGTACGGTTCTTAGGGGGGAAAGAGGGCAAAAGCCCTCTGACCTACCCGACGACACGGACTATTTTTTGGGTATTTGAGCCGCGAAAGCTGTTTAAAAGTGTTTAATGAACACCCCTCAGTATAAACTTGAAAAATCCGCCTTTTGAGGTGTCTATCATATTCTAATATCATTTTTTCTTCATTTTAAAATTAAAACAATGAAAAAGTACGCCATTCTCATCATTCCGCTTTTGTTTTTTATGGCAGAATGCCACGAAGAAGAATTGAGTATAAAAACAACTGTTCACGGTTTTGTAGTCAGCTCCTTCGATAGCGTTCCTGTTCCTTTTGCAACCGTATATCTGCATCAAGGGCAATACGGACAAAAGATTGACTCGACAAAAGCTGATGATAAGGGTAAGTTTAGGATTGACTTTACTGCCGAGAAAAACACTATGTATGGCATCACTGCCAAACAGGATAAGTATTTTGAAAGCGATAAGCACTATTTTTACCTCAATGGCTTTTATCAACAATATTTGCGAGAAGAGGGCCTTAAAGTTGCGGCTTATGCTAAGAGTTTCATACGCGTGCATATTAGAGATGAAACATGGAATGAACGCTATATCGGTATTCGTTTAAATCATACTGCTTTTGCAAATTATAGATTGATATATGGATACCCTTTAGTTGATACTACTGTAATTGTAGAAGGGTTTTATGAAAATCAAAATTTTGTTTGGGGTTTTTTGTATCCAAATAATGTCTGGGAATTTCCTTATCGAGTTATCAAATTTCGAACACCCATACCACTTGACACTTTTGATTTAGAAATCAAGTTTTAGGCAAAAAAATCATATTGCAAATTAATTAAAGCTTCGAAGAGTTGCCTCTTCAAAGCAAGCAACACTTATTTTCTTAACTAACAAAAATTTCAACGTAATGAAAAAATCACTTTCCTTTTTGTTCAGTTTATTATTCATTTGGACAATGTTAATGGGTCAAACACCTGGTAATATTCAAACTCAAGTTTTTTCTGGGGTTGTTACAGGTACAACACCTCCAGACCCGAATGCTTACACTTTTCACGAAAACACAAATACTTAACAAGGTGTGATTGTGAATTTACCCCCTACGGAAGTTCGGACTTTGCCGCTTCAAAGCAATAATTGTCGGCTTAAATTCAAGAATCCGCCTGCTCCAATGCAATCGGTGGAGTTGAATTGGGATAATCAAGGTTTTCAATCTGTACACTCGGGGAGTAGTATCACCGAAACAAATTGGCTTACGCCGCCTTCTTCGTTTATGACAATAGGTATTCACAACCTAAAAATCAATTTCACAGCAATCAATAGTTTTTCAAGAGAATATATAGTATTTGTCACAGAGCCTTGTCAACGGTTTTATGTTGATGGAACGATTAGTAGCCTTACAACAGGCAATACATTAACGCTTTGGGATAATCCAAATTGCCCTGATGCTGAACCGCTTTTACTTTCGGAAGGATTTGACCCCACTGACTCACGTTTTCCAGAATTTTACCGCTTTCAAGGAGATGAACTGACTCAAAGAATCTTTGAGTTAGGCTATAAAGTCTATGTCCTCAATTACAATCTGGCAGGTCAAAATATGCAAAACAATGCTGCCGTGTATATTGCTGCTCTGCGGTATCTTTCACAAATCAATGACGGCAAAAAGGTGGTTGCCGCGGGTATGAGTATGGGTGGTGTCATAACAAGATACGCATTGGCAAAAGGAGAAGGAGAAAATCTAAATTTACCTGTTTCCATGTTCTTATCTCTTGATGCACCACAACAAGGGGCTGTGATAGATAGACCTTTTCAAGATTTGATAAAAAGTAAGCAGTCCGATAATCCCGCTTTAAATGCACCTGTTTCACGTCAACTTTTGATTAACCATGCGTGGGAAAATGGTGAATCACACAATGCTTTTTACAATGAATTAAACGCCTTAAACGGTGATGGTTATCCGCATAGAATGCCAAGAATAGGGGTTGCTTTTAGTAACAATACACCTAATCCAAACACGGGTACTCGGTGGTTACGATTTGATATTTTAGGAACATTCGGACAGCACAATAATTTTTTTGTAACGAACGAATGGGCACAAGCTGGTTCTTTGCTTCCAGGTGCGACCACCAATATTGAGACGGGATTACCAAGTTGGGCATCTTGGCTACCTGGAGAGAGAGTAGAAGTTGAACGATTTTCACATCCTACTTTTATTCCTTTCAATAGTGCTTTAGATATTACAAACGGTGTATCTAAATTTCCAATTAGAATTGAAGCAAATGCTGCATCTGCTCATGATGAAGTGCCTCCAATTGTTGTTACAAGATTAGGTGATGCAATTATTAATTTAGGCTCACCAAGTATCATTGCTTCAAACGAGACCTACAACTTCACAAGTCTTCAAGGCAATTGGATACGCCAAAACACAACGGTTTTTGGTAATTTGGTGGTCAATCAAAGTGGTGCATCTGGTTCTTCTTTTAATCCAGAACCGCCCGCATCCATAAGTCAATTTGACCTTACAACTCGCTCTTGCGCTCCAATAATGCTAAATGTTGAAAGTAATGGTAAGTTAGAAGTTGGTGGCACAGATGGTAATAATGACTTAAATGCAAAGTTAATACTTAAATTTGGTGATGTATTGCATATCGAGAGTAATGCGACATTGCGCGTTAGGGCAAATTCGCAAATAGTTATTGGTTCAGGTTCTCGACTCATCATTGAAAACGGTGCAAATATCAACCTCGTCGGCAGCGAGTCAAAAATCATCATCCAAAACGGTGGACAATTAGTCATCAATGGCGGCACTTTTCAGCCGACAGGCGCAGGACATCTCCGCCTCGAACAAGGACATGTCACGACTTACACAGGAAACTTGACATTGCGGGGTGCTAACGCCACACATCGCTTTTTGGTAATGGGTCAAAATGCACAATGGGTTTTTCCAACAGGAACGCCAACATTTAACACGGGTATTGTGCAAGTTGACGCACCTACCCCCCTCAGTAATGCGCGTATTTTTGTTGCCAACTCGACTGTTTCTTTACTAATGCAAAATATCACATTCAATATGTCTCAAACAGCGGGTTTGAATACACTGTTTACGATGGAGAATATGGTTGCACAATTTGCAACATTTTTAAATTGTAATTTTAATATGCCAGCCACGGTCTTAGAAACCCTTTCGCCAATAGTATCGCCACCCAATACAGGTGGGGAAACCAGTATTAGTTTTTATAATTGTATTTTTAATAATGCTGCCTCACTCAATATTCGTCGAGCAGAGGGACTTGACCTCCAATCTTGTGTCTTTAATGGTGGACGTGTTGATGCTTATAATGTCGGATACCTTAATTTTAATTCATCAACCATGAGAGGCAATGGGACTGGTATAGGTCTGAACCTTAATTTTGTTTATTGGATGAATATTGATAACAGTTTGATTGATAATTATGATACAGGTATAGATGCTTCTCAAGGTATGAATGGTTTTATGGAATTAATTGGCTGTTCTGTCATTCAAAGATGTGGTATAGGCATAAAAATGAATGGCGGTTTACAATCGCTGTGGGCAAATTATCCGTATGGTGGCATTTCCATAATGAATTCGCAACTCCTTGAAAATAATGTAGGCATAGCAGGTAATGATATTGTTTTCGACCTAAATGGTACTAATGATGGTTCAAATGCTTATAAAAAAACAACCTAATGACCCAAACAGTCATTATGTGGCAGTGGATTATTATTGTCGTACTTTCTCTAGTATTTGGGCAGGTCAAGTTTATTTTGATGGGCAAAGTGCTCAAACACTGCTTAGTGCAGCCAATAGATTTTCAAATTTTGCATTAAGACAAAATACCTGTAACCCGCCAAGAGGTTTTACGAATTGGAATGGTTCTATTATTCTGTTTGATGTCATAGAAAACCCTGCAGCAGACCCTCAATTAGTCGCTTGTGGGGGTGTACAAACAAGAGGTAGTCAAAAGAACCCAATGGACGACTCTGTTTTTGTACGGATAAATGGCGCAACACGCAATTTAAAAATTCAAAAAAATGCGGCTTTCGGTAAGTTGAAAGAAAAAAAACTGAAACAAGCCCAACAACTTTTTGAACCTATTGCTTTGATTCCCGACCAAATCAGAGATACGGCTTCCTCTGTCGTCAAACATTTTATTGATTTTGCAAGAATTGTTTGTAAAACACCGGGCAACGCTGTTAATACACGCTCTGAAAAAAATGGTTGGCTGCCAGAAACACTTGTCCTACCAAACCAAACTCTTGAAAATACCATCATTTCATTAATGCCGAATCCAACAAGCCAAACGTTTGATATTGTTTTAGCTCAAGGTGACTACGACATACAAGTATTTGATGCACTTGGCAAGCTCGTTTTCAGCAAAAATACTGAGGGGGTCACAACCGTAGATGTTCGTACTTGGCAGAATGGTCTGTATATGGTCAGTTTGTTAGATAAAAACAGTAAGAAAAAGACATTTAGCAAAGTCGTGGTGCAACACTAAAGTTGTTTATTTTTAAATAGTCGAAACGCCTGTTCTATAGTCATCGGAGCAGGCGTTTCTTTTTTCGCTAAAATGTTCGTCAATTTCTTGATCGAGGAGATTTTTCCAAACTGAAAAGCGACAAAGCTGTTTGGAAAAATGATTTTCCCGTATGGAAAAGCGACAAAGCTGTTTGGAAAAATGATTTTTCCGTATGGAAATGCGACAAAGCTGTTTGGAAAAAGGGCTTTTCCGTATGGAAATGCGACAAAGCTGTTTGGAAAAAGGGCTTTTCCGTA
>JAYVFS010000060.1:0-5301 GCA_043772905.1 Saprospiraceae bacterium
AGCGCACGTACCTATCTTTGCTTCGCTAAAAGTTGAAAGATGAAAAATTACGCACAACTGACCCTTGCACAAAGATACGAAATACAAATACTTCGTCAACAAAGCAAAGGACAAAAAGAAATAGCCACGTCTATAGGCGTGAGTAAATCCAGCATCAGCCGCGAACTAGAGCGCAATAGCGCAGGCGGCAAATATGAAGCTGAAGAAGCACACCGTCGATATTTGTATAAAAAAGCAAAGCGAATCGCTTATAAATTAACAGACTCGGTCAAATTAGCTATTGAAGCGGGTCTTAAAGACGACCTCAGCCCAGAACAAATAGTGGGTCGAGCTGCACTAAAAGAGACCCCTATGGTTAGTCACGAAACGATTTATCGTTTCGTGTATAGCCAACAAAAAAAACAAAAAGAACAACACCAACAACAACATCAAAATGATATAGATTGGCTTAAATGCTTGCGAAGCAAGCAGAAAAAGCGTCAAAAAAGGAAGAATCAGAACCAAAACAGGTCAATTATAGAAGGAAAAGCGGTAAAAGAACCTAAAACTTCTATTGATGAAAGACCTGCGATGATTAATAATAAAGAGCGTATTGGCGATTGTGAAATTGATACTATCATCGGCAAAGACCACAAAGGGGCTATTTTGACCCTCGTAGAACGGGTCACTAAGCACACCTCCATTGTCAAATTGCCCAATAAAACGGATAACGCGGTTACCGAAGCTTTGATAGATTTGGCACCACGATTACCTTTTATTATAACCTCTATTACGGCTGACAACGGGACTGAATTCGCCGATTATGCCAATATCAAAAAACGTTTAAATTGTGATTTCTTTTTTGCCCATCCCTATGCTTCTTGGGAAAGAGGTCTCAATGAAAACACAAATGGACTTATCAGGCAATACATACCCAAAAAAACAGATTTTGATTTGTATAATTTTGACTACATTAGCAACATTGAACTTAAACTTAACAATAGACACAGAAAAACACTCCATTTTTATTCGCCTTTTGAGACTTTATTATTAAAAAACGATTTAGTAACCTGTTGCACTTGAATATTGAATGCGCCGTTCTTGTTTTATTAATTGTTTTATCTTGTTTTAGACCTCTGTAACTATTTGATTATCAACTATTTACACGCTTAATTATAACCTTTTCAGTAGAAGCTATAACTTTTTCAGTACCAATTATAACCTTTTCAGTACGCACTGTCTCTAACTATACCTTTTTCAGTACGTTGCGTTGAAACCCTGTTTACTTCTTCTAAAGCAACTCTAAAAGGTTATATTTTTGAAAAGTTTTCATCGAAAAAGCCTCATTTTCAGCTAACTATAACTTTTTCAGTACGCAAACAGTCCTTTTTATGAAAAATATCCCTTTTCCAGAAAATATTGTCGCTAACTTTTAGGGGAGAAGGTTATATTTCAGTACGTTTGAAGGATTTTTTTACTTAAAAACCTGCTGCGAAAATTATGTTTCTACTCACGAATGAAACCAATAAATTCGTCGTCGTTCAGTCCAATGAACTGATTGAAGCGTCTTATTCACCCGAATTGACCACACGAGCGCACAAAGTGGCTCGTCTTATATTGTCGCTTATCAGTCCCGATGATAAGGATTTGAAGCTTTATACCGTCCAATCAGCACGCTCAAAGACTTTTTGGGCTATAAAGAAAACACGTCTTGGGGCAATTTTTACCCCGAAATGAAGGACATTGCGGACAGATTGAACAAAGAACCGATTGTCATAAAAACGCAGGATAAAGTGACAACAGCGTATTTTATTGCAGGTTATGAGATGGATTCGGCAGCTCGGACGGTCACTTTTGAGGTGTCGTTGTTGCTGAAACCGTATTTATTGGCGTTGAAACGGAATTTTACACGCTATCCTTTGCACTATATCGCTCGCCTGCGGAGTGCTTACTCGATTCGCTTATATGAGTTGTTGTGTCAATATAGAAACATTGGTCATCGGACGTTTGAATTGGGTGCTTTGCAACTGCTTTTGGGGTCAAATTATGAGTATTATGCCAATTTTAAAGACAAAGTTTTGTCCATTGCCAAGCGTGATTTAGATGCGAATACCGATATTACTTTTGACTATGAGGAGATAAAAACGGGACGGAAAGTCACGGCTTTGAAGTTCACGATTTTGTCTAATTCGGTCTCTGATACTGAGGGGGGGGATGTCGCACAGATTCAAACTTTGGTGGCAGAAACCACCGAAAATGCAGCGATTTCTAATGAAACGGTTAAGAAATTGACAAAATTAGGTCTAAAATCGGCTGCGATAAAACGGTATGAACGGCAAGGTTTTGTTGTTATTGTTGATGAAAAAACAAGGGAACAAGCCGTTTCGAGGTGTCATAACAATCTTGAAACCTACTTTCTTGAAAAATGGGCGTTGTCCGAAAAATCGAGTAGGGTAGGGGGGCGGAATCAAGCAGGCTTTTTTGTGAAAGCCCTACAAGAAGATTGGCAACCGATGTCTGCAAAACAAGAAACTATCGAGAAATCAAAGTCCATAACAAAAACAAATACAGAAGAAATTAAACACCTTGAAGCACAAATTAGGCAAACAAAACAAGCTTTTGATGCGGCAAAACAGCCTATTTTCGACCAAATTGTTGGGAATACTGAGGGGGGCTTTACACGTATTTTTGAGGAAGTGCGTGCCAAATCGGGTAGCGTCACCTCAACAATTTTTCCTGCCAATGAATCGCCAATCGCTATTTTTCAAAAAAACGGCATGGCATCTAACTTATTGAAAATCAAGATAGAAGAAATTTATAAAGACCAATTTTTAGAATTAAACAAGTTCTATGGGGTCGCTTTATCGGATTTAGAACAGAAGCTGTCAGCTTTAAAAGGGAGCTAATTTGGGTTTGATATTTTTATTATTTTAAAACTTTCTATTTGATATTATGCAAAACTTTGTTTTAGTTTGCAGAAAAATAATAAATCATCAATTATGGAAAAACTGCCTTCATTCAATGACATTTTGTTTTATACCACGCCCAAAGGTAAAGTGAAAATTGAGGTCATTTATGAAAATGAGACGTTTTGGTTGAGCCAAAAACGCCTTGCTGAATTGTTTGATGTTGATAGAAGTGTCATTACAAAACATTTGAAAAACATATTTGAAAGTGCTGAATTAGATGAAAATTCAACTTGTGCAAAAATTGCACAAGTTCAAAAAGAAGGAAGTAGAGAGGTATCGAGAGAGATAGAGTATTACAATCTCGATGCAATCATCGCCGTAGGCTATCGTGTAAACAGCCAAAGAGCGACGCAATTTAGGATTTGGGCAACCCAAACATTGAAAGAATACATCATAAAAGGCTTTGTTTTAGACGATGAACGATTGAAACAAGGTAAGAAGTTTGGTCATGATTATTTTGATGAACTCTTGGAACGTATTCGAGAAATCAGAGCAAGCGAACGGCGTTTTTATCAAAAAATCACGGATATTTATGCACTCGCAGCCGATTATAACAAAGATGCGGAAACGACGAAAGACTTTTTTACAACGGTACAAAACAAACTGCATTGGGCAATTACAGGCAAACGGCTGCCGAAATCATTTACTCCGAAGCCGATGCGACTAAAATTTATTAGAAGCTAAGATTAAAGCAGAATCGGAGTATGAAAAGTACAGAGTGATTCAAGATGAAATCTTTGAATCTGATTTTGATAAAGAAGTTAAAAAATTGATTAACAAAGGATTATAAAATGGAAAATAGATTAATGCCGTTTGAAGCTAAAGAAATTAGGAAAGTTTGGCACAATGAACAATGGTATTTTGTGCTTGATGATGTCTTAACGGTCTTGACAGATACGAAAAATCCGAAAGCATATTGGTCAAACTTGCGCCGAAAAGATGAAGAATTGAAGAAAGGGTACAGTAAAATTTACAGTACCCTTGCCGTAGAAACGGAAGGTGGGAAACAGAAGATGAATTGCGCTCATACTGAGGGGGTGCTGCGTATCATCATGTCCGTTTCTTCGCCAAAAGTTGAACCTTTGAAGTTGTGGTTGGCGCAAGTTGGCAATGAACGCATACAAGAAACCGAAAATCCTGAACTGTTGACGGAACGACAGGCGGAATTGTATCGTGCAAAAGGTTATTCCGAAGAGTGGATTTTGCGCCGTGTCCAGAGCATTGAAACCCGCAAGGCATTGACCAATGAATGGAAAAACAGAGGCGTTAAAGACGGTCAAGAATATGCTATTTTGACGGCTGAAATTGCCAAAGCGACTTTTGGGCTGACACCTGCACAACATGCTGATTTTTTCGGTTGAAACAGATGCACAAGGTTTTAATGAAAACCACGAAGCGGCTCAAAAAGGAGGCAGAGGTGCGGGCAATGCACGGAAAAATTTTGAGAAAACAACGGGGCAAAAGGTGCTTTTAGCGACTAATTATTTGAAGCAAATAGAAGAAACGACGATTAAAAATCAACTTATGGATGGAAACACTAAGGCAGAGGATTGAAAGAAGTTGTTTCTAATGAAACATTATTTTTGGAGTCTTTTAGCGGAAACGTTCTCGTTAATATTGTCTTTTGAACCAAAATCCATAGTTAAATTTGCCTGTCAAATGGATTGACAGGCATTTTTGTTACTAAACAATAAGAAAATAGCATTATGAAAAAATCTGTATTTCTGCATTTCCGTATTTCTGTAAAAACAGTTTTCTGTGCGCTCATTGCACTCACCCTTTGGGCTTGGACTTTGCCCAATGATAGACCGACACTTTTCCTTTGTGGCGACTCAACTATGGCGAATAAAGCACCGATTGATGCACCCGAAACAGGGTGGGGGATGGTGTTGCCCGAATATTTTACCGATGCGGTGCATATCGAAAACCATGCAGTCAATGGTCGTTCAACAAAAAGTTTTCGCACTTTGGGGCATTGGAAAGGTGTAATAGATAAGGTGAAAAAGGGCGATTATGTCTTGTTACAATTTGGACATAACGACCAAAAAGAATCAGATACAGCACGTTATGCTGCGCCACAAACGGATTATAAGCGGAATTTGACACGTTTTATTGAAGAAATCAAGGCAAAAGGAGCAAACCCAATTTTGGCAACACCTGTAATGCGTCGCAAATTTGACGGCAAAGGTGCGTTTGTGGATCAACATGGCGAGTACCCCTCAGTAGTACGGGCTTTGGCGAAAGATTTACATGTGCCTTTGTTGGATATGCACCTAAAAAGCCAGAAAGCAATTGAAGCAAATGGCGTTGAATTTTCAAGAAGCATGTTCGTACAATATGGCAGTGGCTACTA
>JAYVFS010000061.1:0-5245 GCA_043772905.1 Saprospiraceae bacterium
CTATACTCTTGCTGAATTTCGGGAAAACGATAAATTTCCGAAAAACCAAAATTGGTCGAGTATGCCAACTTACCCGGTCCTGTTTTACCTTTTTTAGTGGTGATGACAATAGCACCATTTGCACCATAAAAACCATACAAAGCAGATGCTTCAGGTCCTTTCAAGACGTTGACCGTTTCAATATCGTTCGGATTGATGTCTGCAATCGGGCTTGAATAGTCCAAATCACGATTCGGTCTGTCCGAAACCAATGCGCCTTGATTGAAAGTTCTGTTGTTTATCGGCACACCGTCCACAACAAAAAGCGGCTGATTGTCTTGGCTGAAAGACGTTGCTGCCCGCAAAATGATTTGAGAAGACGAACCCGGTGCACCGCCCGTAGAGTTGATGGTCAAACCGGCGATGCGACCTTGTAGCGCATCAACAAAATTTTCCCGATTGACCTCTGCCAACTCTTCACCTTTTACAGATTGAGCAGAATAACCTAATGTGCGTTTCTCTTTGCTAACGCCCATGGCGGTGACAACAACTTCATCGAGCTTGCTTGTTCCACCGGCTAAAACGATATTAACCGTTTTAGAGCCTTTGGCAACAGTAATCTCTTGGCGTTGATAGCCAACAAGCGAAAAAATAATTGTTTCGCCTTCGGTTGCATCAATTTCATAATTACCATCTATGGTGGTAATGGTGCCTTTCGAAGTGCCTTTAACGACGATAGACACACCTGGAATCGGTTGTCCATCTTCTTCGCCTGTCACAACACCTGACACTTTTTGTGCCCAAACGGACTGCCCGACCATCAAGAGGAACAGACCTAAGAGCCATGAGTACATACTTTTTTCCATACGATTGAATGGTTTGGTTTAGAATAAAAGTTTTTTCAAAAAAATAATATTTTGATTGAGTCAAAAAAAAATTAGTGCAAACTTGCAAAATTTGCACAATAATTTGCAATTAATGCAAACATTTTTATTTGAAAAAAATATAGAAGTAATATTTGTTCTGGAAAGACCATAAAAAATGCCCCCTCAGTATTTTAACCTTTAGGAGGTGTATTTTTCTTTAAAAATTTGTCGGAAGTTACAAAAAGAGTGAATAACGTATAGGGTAGTGTATGAAAAAGAATATCGATTGGGCGTGTTATTAGACATAATAACGTGTAGCCTCCCCAATATGCTTCCATACTGAGGGGGCTATTTTGTAAATAACTTTGCAAAATTCTCAAACAGGATTTTCTAAGGCTCTTTTGGCGTTCATGCGTGCATATTCGTTGTTAACTATAAATACGCCGAACATAATTATGGTCAAGGCAACCCAAGTAATGGGACTCAAATGTTCGCCACCAAATGCCCAACCGAGTAAAACGGCGACAATGATATTCACATAGATATGTATCGAAAGCCGCGCAGGAGCCATGTATTTGATGACATAAACATAACTCAAATAACCAACCAACGACCCTATGACAATTAGGTAAACAACTGCCGTCCAGCCTCGTGTATCTATTTTTGAAAAATCAGGTTGGGTTTCAAACATAAAACTAATCACTAAATTGATAAGGCTGGCGGGTATCATCTGAATACCCGTTTTCAAGAAAGGATGCTGCTCAACAGGGTATTTTTTCATATAAATGCTGCCAATGCCCCAAAAAATATTAGCCACGACCGTCAACCATAAACCCATCCAAAATTCAGTTGTTAACGCAATACCATCATCGGGCTTCGACAATAAAGCCATGCCCACGAATGCGATGAGCAAACCCAAGGTTATTTTCCAAGTAATTTTAAAATTTGGGAAAGCATAAATACTCATCAAGGTGATAAATATGGGCGCGGTCGCACTCATAATACCTGCCAAGCCGCTTGAAATATACATAACAGCCCATGACAATAGCGCATTACCGCCTGTTATCATAAAAATACCCGCTATCGTACCGTGTTTAATATCCGACCATGACGGTTTTTGACGCGACTGTGTGAGATATAAAATCAAAAAAATAATCCCTGCCACACCAAATCGAAATGCCGAAAAAAAGAACGGCGGGAAATAATCCATCGCTACTTTGGTACCGAAATACGTTGTACCCCAAACAATACAAATGGCTGCAAAGGCAACCCAAACAAGTGTCGGAAATCCTTTAATACTCATGTTAATTTAGTCTGATGCGTGAAAAAACGCAAAAGTAGGTATTTAAGATGGGTCATATCAATTAAGTAATGATGAATGATAAATGAAGAACGATGAATAACGCAAAGCGGTGACTATCAAATAGCTGTGAGAAATCAATTTCCCGTTTATTTTCGTTTACCTCTTAATAATCTCTGTCTCAATGATGACTTCGCTCTGTAATGTTCTATGTACAGGGCATTTAGCCGCGATTTCTTTCAATCTTAGCATTTGCGCTTCGTCCAAATTGCCTGTAAATTTTAGTTTTTTGTAAATAATATCGAGATAACCCTTTTGAGTTGTTTCGATGCCGAGATCATCGCTGTGTTTTTTGGCATGTGTGATATAAACAAAAACTTCTTCCAAATCCCAATTTTTGCGTTGTGCATACAACTTAACGGTCATGGTTGTACAAGCCGCTAAACCTGCTACCAAATAGTCATAAGGCGAAGGACCAAAATCGTCGCCGCCCACACTTTCAGGCTCATCAGCCATCATGGAATGTGTTTTGGTTTGGATAAAAGTCGTGAAGTTATTTTCTGTCAAATTCAGATATCCAACCAATTGCTCCCCCTCAGTATTCAACATCACATTGTCTTCTTTTGGAAAATAACGCTTTACCCAGCACCCAATCATTTCACCGACATAAAGGCTGTCTTCTTTTTTCAACAACAAATGGTCGGCTTTGTCTAACGAAATAAAACTTTTGGGATGAAAAGCATTCGTGTATAGCTCTTGTGCATTCTCAATGCCAACCGTTTTGTCAAATGGTGAATGTAAAATAAGGAAAGGTTTTTTAAGCGATTTGACAACGTCTTTTAAATCAATACGTGTTAAATCGGCTACAAATTCTTTGTTAATATTAAAAGGTCGCCCACCAATGTTTACCTTAATATCCTTACCGTTGTCTATATCCTCTATTTGTCCTGAAAAAAGATTTTTAATATGGTCAATATGTGAAGGCGCGCCGATTGTTGCTACGGCTTTTATATCCGCTATTTTTGATGCCGCAACGATAGCCGCCGCAACGCCCAACGAATGTCCAATGATTAATTCAGGTGCTTTGTAATGCGTTTTGATGTAATTATGAACATCAATTAAATCATTGACATTAGCTGAAAATGTGCTGTCTGCAAATGCCCCTTCACTATGCCCAAGACCTGTGAAATCGAAACGCACAACGGCAAAACCTTCATTCGTCAAGGCATTCGCAATGTGTTTTACCGCTAAAAAATTACTGTTACACGTAAAACAATGGGCAAAAAGCGCAAAATGATGCGGCTTTTGATTGGCTGGAAAAGAGATATGGGCATGGAGTTTATGACCCTTTGAATTGATTATTTCTAATTGTTCATTTTTCATTTTTTGATTGATTTTAATGATTTTGAAAAAGGTGTAGTAAACGGAAAATGGAAAAGGTTTTTTGTTTTTTTTTCAAAAAAAATAAAAAACCTTTTCCATTTTCCGTTTACTATACCTCGTGCCCCCCTCAGTATTTCCTCCTTTTACTTCAAAATATCCTGCCTCAAATGCTTAGAAATAAGCATCCGTTCTAAAAATTCAAAACACAATTCTATCAAAATGGCTAATAAAGCAGAAGGAATTGCGCCCATTAAAATGAGATTCGTATTATTCAATGCCAAACCCGTAACGATAAATTCACCCAAACCACCCGCACCAATAAAAGCGGCTAATGTGGCTGTGCCGACATTAATAACAGCAGCTGTGCGAATACCTGTTAAAATCATAGGCATGGCTAAAGGTAATTCCACCAAACGCAATTTTTGTGCTTGGCTCAAGCCAATCGCCGTGGCAACTTTTTTCAGTTGTGGGTCAACAGAGATGAAACCAATAACGGTATTGCGTAATATAGGTAAAAGTGCATATAAAAACAAGGCAACAATCGCCGGCACAACGCCAATACCTAAAAAAGGAATCATCAAAGCCAACAAAGCAATAGACGGAATGGTTTGCAATATGCCTGTGAGATATAAAATCGGCTTTGATAATTTTTGAAAACGATACAATAAAATGCCCAATGGGATAGCGACAAATATGGCTGCCAATAGAGACAATAAGGTTAATTTTAAATGCACTAAGGCATGTTCAAATATATCTTGTGCATTTGATTTCCTTTTTGTGTTATTGTTTTTAATCAATTGTTTTTCTACTAAAAAAGCCCGTGCAATGTCTGTATGATTCTGATTGTGAAATAAAGCCAATGAATTGAGCCGCTGCATTTCCTTGTCATTCAATACCTTATCTAATTTCTTTAATAATTCTTTTGCCTTTTCAGGCAAAGAAGACTTGTAGAAAGAAACCGCTTCATAGGTTGGAAAAAAGTGCAGATTGTCTTCCAAAATGATAAAACCATATTTTTCTAACTCCCCGTCCGTCGAATAAGCATCTGTAAAATCAATATCGTTATTTAACAAGGCGCGATACGACAAACCATGCTCTAAACCTGTCGCCTTTTGTTTGAGTTGATAGGCTCTCGATAAATTAACCCAACCATCTTCTCGTTTCAAAAATTCATAACTCAAGCCCCCCCTCAGTATCGGATGCGCTGCTAAATCAGAAATGGTTTTTAAGTGGAACTTTTGGGCAATATCCGGCTTAAGCGTCAGTGCATACGTGTTGTTAAAGCCATAAGGGGTAGATATTTCCAACTGAAAACGGTCTTTTAATAGGCGATTCAACGAATCAACATGCGTCGTTTTTACTTTCAAAATTTCAGCCGCAATCGTGCCTGTATAGTCGGGATATACGTCAATCGCCCCGTTTTTCAAGGCTTCAAAACTGACCGCTGTGCCGCCTAATTGAAATTTTTTTTCACTGACAAATCCGCCATCTTCTAAGACGAGGGCAATCATTTCACCTAAAATAGAGCCTTCATTGTCGTGTTTTGCACCCACTTTTATGGTTGTTTGTGAAAAAGTGGGAAAAGGAAATAATACTGCAAAAAGCATAAGAGAAATCAAACTCTTAAATATTCTGTATTTCATCATGATAGGAATTTCAGGTATAGTAGACGGAAAAATTGGATGTTTTTTTTGCAAAAAAAACATCCAATTTTTCC
>JAYVFS010000062.1:0-16504 GCA_043772905.1 Saprospiraceae bacterium
ACAACGGTAAATATGTTATCTGTTTTGCCTTCAAAACGTCCGTTCCAACTTGTTGTCAAAGCTGTTTTGAACCGCCCGAAATTATTTTCTGTCATGTCTGGGAATAGACCGCTTTCAATCTTTACAATTTCGACCCCCTCAGTATGATTGAGTGTAAATTGAAAGGCTTGGGCATTAAAATCATCACTTCTAAACGTTACCTTATATTCTTTACCCGTTTCCATAGTCACATCATCGGAATTGAATGTCAATGATTTATGCGCGCCACGCACTGCTGTTGCACTTGAAGAACCTGTCCATGCGCTGCCGTTAACATCGCCTACTTTTAGTCCGATAAAATCAGCTTGAGCAACCAATGGCATATTGGTAAAATTGACAACCTGTGGAAAATCCTCTGCCAAAGGGTTTGTCGGGTTATTAAATTGGTATAGTTTATTAATAAACCGCCATGAAGGCGTAGCATTTGGAAACGTTGTTTGCATGCGCAATATCATGCGGCGTGTGTGCAATAAATCTAATGCCGACACCTCACCATCACGGTTCACATCAGCCGAGATTATTTTATAAGGTGAAGTGAGCGATTCGATACCCAAAATATGTCGTGACATTAATGCTATGTCAAAAGTCGTCACACCGTTGAGTGGCAAATCGTCTCTATTCGCACGGACAGCATAATTGTTCCTTTGTATCAAATTATTTATATTGTAAACACCCGAAGCCGTTGTTAAAGCCGTCCCAGCATTTGCATTATTCATGGTCACAGACAAATTAACACCTGCAATATTGTCTTGATTTTCGGTCCTTATAGAACCATAAACACCTGCTCCTGAAGGGTTGGTACAGATATTAATATTGTCTTGAACCTTTACTTTTGCCAAACAGTAATTTGCATTTCCTGCTTCATCCTTAGTCCAAAGCCTTACTGGAACAGATAACCCCGCCTCTGCACAGGTAAATGTGACTGACGAGCTTAATACTGAGGGGTAGCTACCATTGCTTGCGACATCTTTTTCGATGACTAAACGCTGTTGCAAATAATTGAAAGGCGTACAGTTGTCCGCAAGTGGCGAAGCCATTAAGTCTGTTGCCCATACTTTTATAGAACCACCGACCCAAGGATCTTGCATAAGTTCCGCATTGACATCTGCGCAAATAATTGATGGACTTTTTGAATCCACAACCTTTACTTTTTGTTGACAATACGTTCGATTACCACATTTGTCTTCGACTGACCAAACAACTCGGTAGTTTCGGTTGTAATCAAAAGGTTCAAAAAGGATATTACCGACACCTGTTTTGAGCACTTGATTCGTCGCGCTGTCAACTATTGACCAATTGAAAACCAAATAATCACCACTTGTTGTCTGTCCTGCGGCACATTGGTCGCTTGCCGTTACGGTCAATTTTATGTCGTCTTTACAACCTAAAGTGGCGTAACTTTTAATAATTGTATCTGCTGGGCAATAAGTAAATGTCGGTGCAATATTGTCTATAACCTTGATTATCTGTGTATAACATATAATGCCATCTGAAAATGCGTAAGGATTGTAAGGCGATGTTGTACCACCTAAATCGTCGGCATCCCGGAAACGCCGTTCATAAGGACTCGTACAACTCGGACGATTTAATGTTTGCCAAGCAGGGAGGTTTTGAGTCGCCCAATTTGGATTGGCATGAACGTCACCACAAACGGGCAAGCCATAACAGCCTGTATTTTTGTCATAATTGTTCGGGTTGTACTTGCACCAGTCTATGACGGTGATTTTTCTCAAAATTTTGTAACACGCATCAGGCACAGCCGTCAAGGTATCGTCCACAATTTCGACGGCTAAAACACCGCAACCATTGTTGATGATGTGTCCATCTTTGTTGGGTCCGTTGCTCAACATCGCTATTTTAGCTTGTTCTTTTGACGGAACGGAAGCGAAACAATTCAGGATTAAATCGTCTGGAAAGTCAACTGTGAAGTCACTTTTCCCTCTGATTGTAATCAGTTGTTGGCAACTGTCTTTCAGTCCACCCGCATCTGAAACCACCCATTTTCGTAGTAAAGTACCGACTTTACAGTTGTCCACATTTTCAACTTCTGTGTAAATAGTGTCTTTTACACGGCAATTATCCCAGAAAAAAGGCTGTCCGAAGTTTTGAAGACTTGTAAAGGTATAGTCGGTACAAGAGATCGTTTTGTTGAGTGGGGCGGTACAATTTGGTGCTATTTTGTCGTCAACACGTGTCCACACCATACATTCGTTGTAGTTGCCCGCAGCGTCCCACACACGCAGGACGACTTGGACGGATGTATTGAGGTCGCAGCAATTAAAATCAACATAAGGTTTATAAAGCGTATCTGCCGGATTTTGGCAATTTGTCATTCTTCGTACTTCAATTTTTTCGACACCACAGTTATCTGTTGAGCCATTGTTGAACGATTCAGCGTAGGCACGTACAGAACCAGTGGTCGTCAATGTTGCTTGTGTGAACGATTTACAAACCACATTGGGCTTCGCATTGTCGCGTACTTTGATGCGGAAAGTCTTTTTTGCTTTTGCAAAACCACATTCATCTGATGCTATAAAAGTGACATCATAGTCTCCACGTGAAGTATAAGTGGCATCAAATACGGCAATTGTCTCGCCAGTAGCAGCATTGTATTGTGGATATCCCGCAACCATGACGACTCTCGAATCGCCACTGGAGATGGTGACTTGTGAGCGGGTGCAACTTTCATCTTTCATTCTGAAAGTCAACCGTGTTTTGCCGCCGCAAACAACATTATTACCCAAAGCCCAAACGTCTTGAATCGTTCCAGCATAAGAGTTATTGTCTAAATCAAAGAATCCATCAAAATAGACTGTTGTGTCTGGTGCCGAAATGTTGTTATTGACAACATAATACTGCGAAAACGATGCGGATACTGAGGGGGGTGTTTTGTCCACCACTAAAATAGTCTGAGTACAAGTTTTCTGCCTTTCGTCAGCAATCGTTTGTGGATTATCAATGGTACAAGGGTCAAAAATCGTCCATGTCCTGAGTATTCTAAAACTATTGGCGCACAGTAGGGTCTTTTGGTCTTTATAAGTCACTTCCATTTTACAAGCACCCGAGCCTAATGGAAAACGGTCGTAAACAGTGGTGGTATCGCCATCCACATCAAAAACTGGCGCACCTGCGAATAAAGGTGTAATTGAAGCATCACCGTTGTAGTTGCGACAGTCCAGTGAAAAATCTTTAGGACAAATAATGTTTTGAAGGTTGCTTTTTCTAATAAAAATATACTGTTTGCATGTTGCGGTGTTGCCACCTATGTCTTTTACGATAAAAGTCCTTAAAATAATTTTGACCACATCGCCTGTTGTCGGAAAAGTTGCCGTTTTCATCGCTGCCAAATCGGAAGGTAAAGCCGTGAACGGTTGCAAACAATTGGCTTCACGAGATATATCCGTATAGCTAATATCCGTTTTTGAGCAATCTGTAACCGTTGTATTCCCTGAAACGACAGGCAAAGGTGCGTTGCCATCAACGATTTGAGCGCAAGACACTGTTACGTCGTTAGGACAAATGATAATAGGCGGCGTTTTATCTTCAAAATTGATTTCACCCCAGCATGTGTAACCTGTACAAGGCTCTGTAATACTGTAAATAAACTGTTTTCCTGCATAAATATAAGCTCTGCCATTCATGTCAATACCATCTACAATGGCTCGACCGATGCCTTCTTCTAATATTTGTCCAGTTACTGTTTTTAACTGAAAAGTATAAGTTTCAGAGCCAATATAACGTCTTCTTAGAATCGTCATATCGTTCATATCGAAGCGGCATTGGTTGTCAATTGTCGCATTTATGCTGCCAACACAAGCAAATGTTGTCTCTTTGATGGATACTTTCAAGTCATTTGAATTACTACAACCATCTTTATTGGTCTCAATGACCCGAACGATATAGGGTCCGCCACCAGGCGTATTGTTCCAAACAACGGTTACCGAATTATTATTTGTTGAGGTAATTGTACCCCCACCATTTGGCAAAGACCAAGCATAAGTACTCCCTACTACTGAGGGGGTCACGTAACTCCGCGTTGCACTCGGACAAGGCAGCGTCTCCCCTGTAACAATCGGCTCCGGACGTGGCTTTATCACAAAATTCGCTCTCGTTCGAGGACTAACACAGCCATTACACTCACATTGCACCCAAAAAGTGGCTGTTCCAACAACCGATGTATTTATCCAATTTTGCGTAATTGGATTAAATGAGCTGCCTGTAAAAACTTTAGAACCATTCGTTTGTGCTGTCCACCAAGTAACTGTTGGCGTTCCCCCATTAGAAGGGCAAGGCGCACAAGTAGCCTTTAAACCGCCATTTTGAGCATTCGTTTCGTAACGACAAACCCAATCGTCTGTTACCGTCGGCGCAGCAATAACGGGTCCTGCATTAATGGTGACAGTTGTTGTGTAAAATGTATTACAAACAGGTGAAAATGAACGAATTTCAATGTCATAAACACCTGGTGACAGGTTGTTATAACTTGTCTTATATGCTACAGGTGTCGTCCCTGTTATTTTGGTAGAAAAACCATTTTCGTCATTTGATAAATTGAGTACAATACTGCCATTGCGGTTGCCACCGCACGTTTCATGTGTCAAAACGATGTTATCTATTTGATAATCAAGTTTGACAAAACCGGCATCCAAAAGACCATCCACGCAACCAAAAGCATTCGTTGTAAAGGAAATATAAGGTTTCCCGTTGGCACAAGAAGGTGACGCACCGCCTAATTGCGCATCAGAATCAGTTGCTTCAGCACCCGTATTTGCCCGTGTTAAGTTGTGGCTTTTGCTGTTGACGTTTAAAACGCCGTTCGCAAATTGCCCGTTCCCAAAAACAGCATGATAGGATGTTGAAGCCGACAGTGTTCCGAAGGTATAATTACCATTCACATCTGTCGTAACTTGTTGAATCTGAACGCAATTCGCATTATAAAGCGTCACATTTACGCCTTGTAATCCGTTTTCAAAAACCCCTTGTTGGCCTTCAGCACTACAATCCATCCAAACTCGATTGGTCGTATTGCAGCCTTGAGCCACCACATACTGAGGGGTTGCCCCCAATATGAATAGGACAAAAAACAGAAAGGTTTTACGAATAAATGCTTGTAAATTCGGTTGCATGGAAAATCGGTTTTGGTAAAAAAAATAAAATTTGAGTTTTGGTTAATGAACTTTCATAGTCTGCTTATGACCATTTCGCTCCGTCGCTTGAATCTCCTATGCTATAAAATGTCTAAAAAAACATACTTTGTTACCTCCTAAAGTTGCCTTTAGTTTTTTTGAATGTTATAAATAAATTGCACAACATCTCTTGTATCTCGTTGTTACACAAGAGAATACAGTACTTTACAGCCTTGAAAAACATATCAAGACTTAACTTTCAAAAGCCCTTTGGGCAGGTTTATTGTAGAACAGGCAAAATGTCCAGTTCCAAAAGTGGACTGTTGTAAGCTTTACTTATGGCGAAACATGCTTGATTCTGTTGAAGACGAGTAAAGCTGAAATGTGCTTTGCTCATTGGAAGATGTAAAGTTTTAGTCATAGGATGATAAAAAAAATTGTAAGTATGGTTAAAATTGAAAGATTGTTTTACGTCAGTTTTTATGTAAACTGCTGTTTTAATAAGTTTTAGTTTTGATTGTGTCTTTCGTTTTCGATACTATATAATCGTAAAGTTGTTGCGTTTAAAAGTCCTTTGTTTCTGTGTCCCTTATTTTAACTGTTGTTGTTATTCATTAGGCAAATTTTGACCCAAAATTGTTGGCACACCATTTTTGCTTTATACTTTAAACTACGCTTAAAAGGCATTTAGTTATTTATTTTAAAATTTATTTTTAATTATAATTTTTAAAATACAATAAATCAGCATTTTACATTTAAATAAAAAAATCCATTCAACTAATATCTTTAAATAAAATATTTATGAAAAAAAATAAATTTTTCACAATTACCCTTTTTATGGTACTCACTGCGAGTTGCAATCAGCCCACTCACCCAGTAAAAAGTACCGATTCCTCAATGGCTGTTGCCGTTTCCTACAAACCAAACAATGACTTTAACGCTTATTGGTATGCAGGGAAAGCCGAAATTACGAGTTATGACTATCAAATCAATCGCTACGATGAACCGCGTAAAGGCTATGCGGTCTTTGTATTCGTGACCGAACCGTTTTCAAAATCGAAGCAAGTCAAACTCGATGATGCCTCAAAAGCAGGTGATGACAATGTCAATGTCTTGAAATTGAACGCTCTTCAACGTTTCCAAACAGGCATTTATGACTACTCGATGATGACGAGTTTGTTTACGCCTATTGATTTAGGCAAATATCCACATTCCTTGAAGTCAAATACAACGGTTCAGGATTGGTGCGGTCAGGTCTTTTCACAACTCAATTGGAAAGGCGGCGATAAATACGCCACGCATCAATATTCTTATTTTGAAACTGAAGGCGATAAGTCGCCCGATACTGAGGGGGTGCTTTTGGAAGATGAAATTTTTACACGACTGCGCATTAATCCTGCAAGTTTGCCGACAGGCACGATTAAAGTCATTCCAAACCTTACTTATACACGTATTCGCCACAAACCGATTGAGGGGATGAATGCTAAAATTGAAATCAAAGAAGGCAGTGCTGGTACAAAAATTTGCAACCTTATATATGAATCAAAACGCCGCCTTGAAGTGACTTTTGAAGCGGCTTCTCCTTACAAAATTTTAGGTTTTACAGAATTTGAAGGTGATAAGGAAATGAGCCGTGCGACTTTGAAAAAGTCAATGATGAGCGATTATTGGGCTAAACACGATAATAAAAGTGCGTTTTTACGTGAAGAATTGGGCTTATGATAATGATGAATGGTGAATTTTTCAATTTATTAAAAATCAATGTTTTGTATAATTGTGAGATTATCGGAATGTAGCTCCACAACATAATTTTATGCTTTTTTACTGAGGGGGGTATGCGCAAAAAAAAATCATCTCGAAAGTTCGAGATGATTTTTTTTTTTTGACATTTTAAGCAAATATTACTGCTTAACGAGCCGTACAACGTGACTTTTATTCTCCGCTGTTACACGGATGAGATAGACACCTGCTGGTCGGTTCGTCATATCGAGGTCGAAAGTCTGTTGTTCGGCAGCTTTTGCAGCCGTTTGATAGAGCATTTGACCCATCATATTGAATATCTGAACGCGCGTATCTACTGGACGATTGAACTCAACGGCAAGCGTTGCGCTGTTTGTAGTCGGATTTGGCGCAAGCGTCAAACGATTGATGGCAGAGGTTGGGTCATTTGTACTGACCGTCGAGCGTTTGACGGTTAATGTCCTTATTTCAGTACAGCCTTTTGCATCCGTCATTGTCACCGTATAGTCGCCTGGAGCGAGGTTGACAATGGAGTCTCTTGATAAGCCGTTGTTCCATAAGAAAGTATACGGCGCAAGACCCGTAGTCGGTGTCGCAAGCACTATTTTACCATTCGCCAAACCAAAAGTAGCATCTGTAATCGTTGATTTATGCCCAAATGTTTGTGGACAAGACAAAATATTCAAGTTGTCGAGGTCAATATAATACCCAATGAAGGTATCAATTTTACTACTGACTTCTAAACGCACTTTGATTATCTGCCCTGCAAATCGAGCCAATGGAATAGTCCGCGTTCGATAGGTATTGGCTATGATATGGTTACTTCTGAAAATAGTATCAACAAGCGTATAAACGGTATCACAATCTAAGGCAACCATGACTTTTAAAGTGTCACTGTTAACTAAATCATAACCTGCATAAGGCGAACTTTCGTTGACAAAACGATAATCGTAGCGCATCGTGTCGTCCGTTCGAATTGGTCCAAATTTACCTGCAGTCACTTGCATTCCCTGTGCGCCTGGCGTGATAATGGTATCGTTGCCAAAAATAGGGTCTATGAAAATAGCTGTATCCGTATAGATATTGGCAAAAACATAACCATTAGTAGTTGGATTGCCATGTCCACCACGACCGATGCCTGCTCGAATGCCATTCCAATGAGGAGGAACAGGGTTTGTTGTACTGTTGAAATCATACAGCGTTTTGGCTTTCACAGCCGCTGGAATAAGCACACTGTTTGATAAAGAGTCGTTGGCACGTACAGCGTCATTCGTTGCATTGACCCAAACATTGAGGCGTTGGTCAGTTGACGGCGTTGGTACTTTGGCATTGAAGCGATATGTCGCAACGGTATTGGGTTGAATAGTCAGGTTCGTTACATTTTCAGTAACGGCTGTTCCATTGCCAACACGATAGCCCACAGAGAAATTTGACTGAGGGGTCGTTCCCAAATTGGCAATACGCATAACAATTTGGCAATTATTCATGTAGTTGACATAACTATACGTCACGCTATCTGCTGCAAGGTCAACCGTTGGCGCATTGCCTATGACGATATTGTCAATGGCGACACCGTCAAAGTTTGTGTTACCACTGCCATCAGAACGGAAACCAAAACGGAGACGACATTGCGCCTTGCCAGCCATACCTGTTAAAGAGTTTTGAGCAAGATACCAACCTTGTTTCGTTATACCTGACCAAACATTGCGACGGATAGTAGTAATACTGTCTGTGTACCAGTTGATACCTGTACCACGTCCGCCTATATTGGTCCATGTTTTTCCACCATCTATAGAGCCTTCAAGCCATGCACCATCGTAAGCCGTTGTGCCTGATTTTTCAGAATAGACGTTAATGGAGAAATTGATTTTAGGGTCAGTCGTAAACTGAGTGAAATCGAAACAAGGCGACAGTAAATAGCCGAACTCATTATTGTTATAGGCTGTGTCTTTTCCTGTTGTCCAACAGTTAGTACCACTTGCGGCACCTTGAATGAAGCGGTAGCGTGGCGTACCAAACTCCCAAGTTGAATTTTTAGTCGGTGTTGTATCAAGTACCGACCAAGTGTCTTTACCGTTTTCAAAATTTTGAATATAAGGGAATTGCGTTACCAAACGTGGGCGCACGACTGTGATGCGGAAGGTATCGTTCTTTAGATTTTTATCCCCTGAAAGTTCAGTCCAAGCAGCAATGTTGTATTCGCCTGGAGTTGAAAAGTCGAAAGGTGTTTTAAACGTCAAAGTTGTTGTACTGTCTTTTGACAAAACGCCTGTAAACAAACCATCGGCAGGGAACGGAATATTGAGTAATTGCCCATTGACGCTGGCTTTGAAAGGTACGAGCTGTTGCGGCGAACCTGCAAAATTCTTCATAACAATCCGAATACTATCAACGCCTAAGTTACAACTACTGACGGGGTTGAGAATGGCGATTATACCGACATTGGTCGCCGTATCTGTTCTGAAATTTAAAGGTCCAACGATAGAACTGGAATCATTGGCGATACAAAGCGTCTGAATGTAGGCGGAATAATTCATTGTTTCGGTCAAATTGGTCATAATACCGAAAGTATCGGTGGTTCTGAACTTATTGCGTCCACGACCGTATAGGAAACCGGCGGTATCCCATTCGACCATATAAGTCGGTTGTGTACCCCGTATCGTTGGACTCCATGTCAAGGTCGCATTGGCACTTCTGATAGCCGAAACACGCACATTGACAGCTGAACCGCAACTGACACATTTGACGACACCTCTGAAAACAACACCTGTTTTCGGAGTCAAACCATCGCCAAAAACAAGGTCGCCCGCATTGTTGAACAAGGCGTATTTGATTTCATTTTGATACGTACCCATAGCAACGTAACGAATGATGATAGAATCACCTGGACGAACGCGAATTTGGAATAAACGGATACTATCTGCTGAATTGAATGCTGTACCATCGTGTGTATAGGCACGTTCAGGATTGTTACCGAGTTTAAGATAAACCTGAGAGTCGTCCCAGCTATCGCCAAAACGGTCATAAATCCTTAATGTGAAGGTACAACTATCTTGGGCTGAAAGTTGTAAGCTCGTGAGCAGCAACATAGCCGCTGCAAAAAGCCATTTCATAAATAGCGTATTTGTCAATTTCATAGACATATTTTTAAACGTTCTAAAAACAAAGGTTAAAAATAGAGATTTTTTTCATTTGTCGGTTACAAATGAATTGGGAAAATAATTGAGACCGTAAAATTATATCATTTTAAACTTTCTTATGACCATATTGTTACAACTTTTAGTATTCTATATCTATTCAGAGGGACAAGTAATAATGGCAATGATTGTCATTCTTTTTCATTTTTAGGTTATTCCCATGAATAGTATTTTGTATTTTTTTTTAAACAAAAACGCAATTTTTTTATTTTACTCCTTTATGTCAACGATAAAATTGGTGAGTATTTAACATTTTTCGTCAAAATCTACTTCAAAGTGGCTGTCTATTCTATAAAAGATTTAGAAAAACTAACAGGTATCAAAGCGCACACCATACGGATATGGGAGCAGCGTTATAACCTTATAGAACCTAAACGGACGAAAACAAACATTCGTTACTACTGCGATGCTGACCTCAAACACCTTATCAATATTGCCTTACTCAATCGTCAAGGTGTTAAAATATCGAAGATAGCAACCTTATCATTCAAAGAGATTTCAGAACAAGCATCAGCCATTTCAGATTGTACACTCGAATATGATACCCAACTCGATACATTGACGATTGCGATGATAGAGCTGGATGAATACAAATTCGACCACATTTTGACGACCAATATCGAAAAAATCGGTTTTGAATGTACGATGATGAAAGTCATTTATCCTTTCCTCGAGCGTTTGAGTTTGCTGTGGTTGACAGGATCTGTCAATGCTGTTCAGGAACATTTTATGAGCAATCTTTTACGTCAAAAAGTCATCGCAGCCATTGATAATGAACCGATTGTGTCGCCTCGCGAAAAAGATGCTAAAAGGTTTATGATTTATTTACCCGAAGGTGAGCGACAGGAATTGAGCTTGCTGTTCATGTATTTTTTACTCAAAACACGTCGGCATCAAGTCATTTATTTGGGTTGTGATGTGAGTTGCGAAGACTTGTACTATGCTTATACCATCCGTAAACCAGATTATGTTTTCACTCTTATTAATGAGCCGCTCTTAAAAATGTCTATTCAACAATATATCAGCAACCTTTCTTCCTTGTTTTCTGATTGTCAAATCATTTTTTCTGGCTATCAAGCCATTTCAAAGGAACTCGAGTTGGCTTCAAATGTGTGTGTCTGCCAAAGCCTCGATGAGACCATTCAGTTTATTGATAATATTCAACCGCATTCTGCTTTGCGCCGTGCAGCACTCGAAATAGAAGCGTGATCATGTAAGTTTTTCTTTCTTCATCATCGCCTCTAATACAGGTAAATCTATAACTCCCAATACCTCTTGATTCTCTATCGTCTCTCCGTCAATTGTTAATAACTTTTTATTTTCACCCAAAATAGGCAGAATATATTGCCCTGTTCGGAGCATTTTTTCATACACATCCTTCAAGGTCTCGTTGAGGCTTGTTTTTTCAAAATTATAAGTCGAATAAGTTGAAATGAGCGCATCGTAATGGTGGTTTTTCATCGCATCCATGATGTCCCCTTCTTGAAGTACCCCCCTCAGTATATTGTCACTATCAAAGACTAAAAAGTTTAATTCTTTACCTTTTGTCAACTCTTGAATGGCTGAATGAATGGGTTCAGTGGATTGAAGTGGGGTAAAAGTTGTCCGCATCATTTGAGGAACTTTAAATTGCGTCAAACGTCCTTCTATTTTCACTTGCTTGAATTCGGTACGTGCAGCGACAAAAACAAAGCCAGATATTAGCATTAATACAGGTTGAAAACTCCAATCAACCCATTCATGCCACGCCTCAAAAGTCTCATTTTCAGGTAAAAAATCAATAATTGCGGGCAAAAACGCATAAATCAAAAAGCCGACGGCAATTGATTGACCTAAAAAAGCCGCTATTTTGGTTGCTAAAACACGACCCAAAGGCATAGATAACAAAGCCCGCAACACACGCCCGCCATCCATGGGGAAAGCTGGAATCATATTAAAAACCACAAGCATCAAATTGGCTTGCATCAATGTCGCTAAAAAACCAATGACTGGGTCAACAATCATTTCATTGGAGTCATCCGCTAATAATTCAGTAAAAGAGAATTGAAGAGAGTGGGTAAAATACAAAAACGCTGCAAGTATGGCGTAAATGACCACATTGACAGCAGGTCCCGCAATGGCAACAACGAATTCTTGAAAGGGTTTTTCAGGCAAATGGTCTAAGCGGGCAACACCCCCGATGGGTAAAATCGTGATATCCTTGGTTTGTACACCATAGTATCGGGCTGAAAGTGCATGCCCAAACTCATGTAACAAGACACATGTGAATAAAGCAATGATAAAAAGCCCAAACATGGCAATATTTGTCCAACTGGCATCTCGCGATTTGCCGACATAAATGACAAACAAAAACAGTAAGGTAAACGACCAATGAACTTGGACGGGAATACCAAAAATTTTAGCTATCCGCAATGAACCACGCATATGCATTTGAGTTTTGAGTTTTAAGCTTCGGGTTTTGAGTTATACAAAACTCAAAACTTGAGTAAATACTGAGGGGGTCAATTAAAACGCCAAAGGTAGTCTTTTGGTTTTGAAAAAAGGAAAAAGGCTTGTCTCACAATAAGTAGAGGCAAGCCTTTGGTTTGAAAAGTGTGAATTGTATTCTATAACTTGATTGTCTTGACAAAAACGGCACTCGTTTTTGTTTTGCTTACATATATTCGTTGGGAAAAATTTGCTGTGCTCACCGAATTAAGAGTGTGGAGCTGTCCGAATCTTATCTTTAATATTTTGGATAAGACTGGGTGATGCTTTGCGGCGGTGAACACTGTTTCTGAGGAGGTCGCGGAACGACTGTTCGTGATTGAGGGCTTCGCTGACAGCTGGGTTGTGATTCATTTCTGAACGGAAACTTGAGGCAGCTTCCTGCGTCATAGCACCGTCAAGATACAGATTAACGCGCTGTAATACGTCGTCTTTCAATTGTTGATTCTCTCTCATTGCTTGATGGATTTGTACTGGTTAGCAACATGCTGTTTTTTATTGCCGTCCAGTGATTCTACAATATGGTTTTATGATGACCGTATGTTTATTTATTATATAGTTTCAAAATTTCAACATCGTTTATAATTATTCGGTTGAATTCTGCAATCCCGAAACTTTTGAATTATCATAGCCCATTTCTTTAGCATATCCTTTCAATTTCTCTTTCAACAAACCCCTTGCACGAGACAAACGGGAGCGAACGGTACCAATTGGAATGTCAAATATAGCCGCTAATTCTTCGTATTGAAACTCTTCAACATAGCACAAAATCATTATAGTTCGATAGTCGCGTGGTAGTTCATTTATTGCGGTCATGACCTCGTCACCCATCATATCATTAAAAAGTTCGGTGCGTAAATCAGTAAAAGAGGTCAGTGGTGAGTCTTCTTCGTCGTGGAATGTTACTATTTCTTCATACGCTACTTTTTGTCCGCGCCGTTTTCTGCGCTTATATTCATTAATGAACGTATGCTTCATTATTTTAAACAACCATGCTTTCGAATTAGTTCCCGCTTGATATTGAGCCGCCGCTTTATAAGCTTTAAAAAACGTATCTTGAACCAAGTCGTCAACATCGTCTTCGTCCTGCGTCAAATAGTACGCAAAGTTCGCTAAGGCATCTGCGTGTGGCAGAAACTCTTCTTCGAATATTTTGTCTTGCAGGTCTTTCATCTCGTCTTGTTTTGGCAGAAGCCCACAAAGGTACGACGAGATTTTTTAATTCCATAATTCATTTCATTATTCCAAAATTTCAAGAATGACGAATGTGGAATAAGGACATTATGCCTCCTTTGGTTCTTCGACCTCCTTGACAAACAAATAACGTTTTTTGTTGATAATGGAGAAGTAAACCATATAAGCCATATAAGCTATGACTGCCACGCCAAGATAGACGTTGACCGAGTCCCGAAACCAACACAAGGCACTGCCAAATGCAACCGTTAGAATAGCTTGCATATTTGACCTAAAAGTGCCGACACGTAGTTGTGCTGCTTGCCTATCGGATAGGCTCAATTTGATTGGTTCAGTTTTGTAAATTGAATAACGCGCTTCGACGGCGACATCTTCGGAAGCGATGACAAATTTTTGTTTGCCGCCATTTTCGACTGTGCCAACGGGTCTGCCGTTGATAATGACATCAATATAACGTCCCGCGTGGAAGAGTTGGAAAGGGAATTCCACTGTGATTATCTTCATCATGCTAATTTGTTTTTGATTTTGTAACGAAAGAATCCGCCTTTAAAATACAAACAAAAATTTAAAAAGTTGCAAAAAGTTCACTATATATTAATGATGAATGATAAATGATGAATATACTGAGGGGGGGGGCAAAATTCATCATTTATCATTTATCATTTATCATTTCTAAGCGAAACTTACTTCTTCATAAAGTGGAAAACGCTCCATGAAAGCATTGACTTCATCGCGGACATGAGCAACAACAGCTTCATTGCCAATGTTTTCGATGATTTGGTCAATCCATTCAACCACCTGTACGCAATCCGATTCACGGAAACCACGAGTTGTGATAGCAGGTGTTCCGATACGGACACCCGATGTAATCATCGGTGATTGTGTGTCAAACGGCACAGCGTTTTTATTGAGTGTGATATCAGCCGCTTCAAGCGTTTCTTGAACTTGTTTGCCTGTGACGTTTTTATTGCGTAAGTCAATGAGCATCAAATGATTATCTGTACCGCCACTGATAATATTATAGCCTTTTGCCACAAATGCATTCGCCATAGCTTGTGCATTTTTGATGACGTGTTGACCATAAATTTTAAATTCAGGTTGCAAACATTCGTGGAAAGCAACCGCTTTTGCCGCAATCACATGCTCCAATGGACCGCCTTGCATACCCGGGAAAACGCCTGAATCAAGGATTGACGACATCTTTATGGTATTGCCTTTCGCTGTTTTGCGACCAAAAGGATTATCAAAGTTTTGACCCATCATAATAATGCCGCCACGAGGACCCCTCAGTGTTTTGTGCGTTGTTGACGTAACAATGTGGCAATGTGCCATCGGTGAATTGAGCAAACCCGCTGCAATCAAACCCGCAGGATGCGCGATATCTGCCAATAATAATGCGCCAACTTTGTCCGCAATATCACGGAAACGGGCATAGTCCCATTCACGTGCATAAGCCGAAGCACCGCAAACAATGAGTTTTGGTTTTTCTGCCAAAGCCGTTGCTTCCACTTTGTCCATGTCAATCATACCCGTTGCTTCTTCGACATTATAAAAAGTAGGACGGAAATGTTTACCAGAAAAATTGACAGCCGAACCATGTGATAAGTGACCACCATGCGACAAATTGAAGCCCAAAACGGTATCTCCTGGCTTCAAACAAGCTAAGAAAACGGCTGCATTGGCTTGCGCACCTGAGTGTGGCTGTACGTTGGCATAAGCTGCGCCAAACAATTCTTTCAAACGGTCAATCGCCAATTGTTCGATTTCGTCCACCACGTCGCAACCGCCGTAATAACGTTTGCCAGGGTATCCTTCGGCGTATTTGTTCGTCAAACAGCTGCCCATAGCATCTATAACAGCTTGACTTGTAAAGTTTTCGGAAGCGATGAGTTCGATGCCCTTGCGTTGGCGTTCGAGTTCGCGTTGGATAAGTTGCGGAACGAGCGAGTCGCGTTTCATTCGTAATGATTTTAATTTTTAATGATAAATGTCCAAAGGACTCCTTTGGAGATGAAATAGGCATGATGAATCTACCCCTCAGTAAATTCATCGTCTATCATCGCTATTCCCTCATTATTGAAATGGCGGATTTTGCGGCGCAAAGTTAGGGTATTCGGTTGGAAAGACAGTCAGAAAGTTGAAAAAAGGGAAAAATTATGGGTATTTTCTTTTAATGAGGGGGCAAATTACTTACTGATTTAGATTTAGGAAATTTTTAAAAATTTCCTAAATCTTTTTTACCACCATATTATTTAGTCATAACTAAGCCGCTTTCCAATCCAACCAAGAACGTGAGTACAGATTATCGTTTTTCAATAGTTGAATATGATTACCGACTTCTTCTATTTGCCCATTTTTTAATATATATATCCGTTCTGCACTACGAACAATAGAAAGACGGTGTGTCAAAATCAAAATAGCCGTTTCCTTTTTTATCCTTTGCAATAATTGAATCACAAATTGCTCTGAATCACGGTCAAGTGCAGCAGTCGGTTCATCGAGTAAAAGTAATTGAGGTTGTTTCCACAAAGCTCTGGCAAGTCCGACGAGTTGCATTTGTCCACCTGAAATATTTACACCATTTTCGCCTAAAATGGTCGCATATCCATTTGGAAAATGCTCGAAGAAACGATTAAAGCCGTATTTCTCAAAGAATTGTACGAGTCGTTGAGGGTCTTCAACCGTTTCGCCGAGCAATATATTATCAATCAAAGTACCACT
>JAYVFS010000063.1:0-16459 GCA_043772905.1 Saprospiraceae bacterium
ACGAAACGGGTGCGCATGGGCAGAATGGCAAATGAGTTGGATATGTTGTCGTTTAGTTGTTTTCATGTCATCAATCCCGCTATTTTTGAGACGACACCCGATGCGGATTTTTTCTCAATGATTGATTGGTATTTAGCGATTTGTGGTGAGCATAAAATCTTAAGTTATCGGCACGACGAGGATGTGTGGTGTGATGTGGGTAAGCCGGAAACTCTGGCAGAAGCGGCAAATATCATGGACAAACTACTTGTCTGATATTGTTGATTTCGCACTGGAAAATCCACGTTATCAAAACGTTATCCACACGTTTTCAACATAATTTATTTTTATTTAAATTCGAAAAAAAAGATAATTTAACAGTAGTGATTTGAACCGTTTTTTTTATTTCTATTACTCTAATTATCCAAATTTTAATTGGCTTTGAATGTGAATAGACATAGAGACTACGGCAGAGCTTTAGGAAAGACACTCGTGCAATATATTGACTGTTAAATATTTATACTTTTTTATAAAAAAATATAAAAATAAAAATGTTTTTTTCAACATAATTAAAAACCATACGATACTTTTCAACATAATGTTACAGATGGGGCTATTTTTTTAATAAAAACAAAGTTATTAACCTGCTTTTTAACGCTAAAAATGAGCGTTTTATACATTTTCAACAGAGTAGTGTGGACAAGTGATTTTAGCGTGGATAACTTACTTAGAATTTAATATAAAGTGAATAAAAATAGAAAAAAAGACATGATGCAACTCGATAAAATAGGCGATAAAATTAACTCATTTGACAGCATCGAAACGCTCGTAAAAAAGTGGAAAAATGACGGTTTGACAATCGTTTTCACCAATGGCTGTTTCGATATATTGCATTATGGTCATCTACATTACTTAGCAGCGGCACGTGATTTGGGCGACCGTTTGGTGGTCGGTCTTAATTCTGCCGCTTCGGTTAGTCGTCTAAAAGGAGCGCATCGTCCGCTCAATGATGAGCTGACAAGGCAATATCTGCTTGCTGCTTTGTCGTTTATTGATGCGATTGTGGTATTTGAAGAAGACACACCGATTGAGTTGATTAAGCGGGTCAAACCGACAATTTTAGTAAAAGGTGGGGATTATACCTTAGACCATATCGTTGGCGCAGACATTGTAATTGAAAATGGTGGGCGGGTAATGAGTTTACCTTTCGTAGAAGGTTATTCAACAACGAATTTGGAACAAAAAATAAAAATGCAATAGGTTATGAGGATGATAACGCAAAAAAAACAAATCGTTTCGCGTCAATCATTAACTTTGCGCCCACTTTCGACGTATAAAATTGAAATCTGAATTATAAAATGAATTTTCGTTCAAAAACGCCATCCTTAGCTATGCACATTTCTCTCTTTGCCGCATTATTGCTCAATCTCTTTTCGTGTTCTCTTGATAAAACATATAACAATCAAAACAATGCGACCCCTCAGTTACAAGAAAGTCAAGACACAACATTGTTTGTACCGACTGAACCAGAGGACACTTTGAATGTTGAAAAACTCGCTAAAACGCGTATTGACTCAAATAGCCGCGTCATATATTTAACTTTTGATGATGGTCCGTTGGCTCCAACGCCTTATTTGACAGAGATAATACATGAAAAACAGATAAAAATGTCGTCATTCGTAGTTGGCATGCACGCTTTGATGAATAAAGGTTTTATGCGACACCTTGATGCCATGAAACGCAGTCCTTATATCGAAGTCTGCAACCACTCATACTCTCATGCCTATGGTAAGTATCAGAATTTTTACTCTCGTCCAGAATCAGCGGCTCAAGATATTATTAACAATGAAGACAAATTGGGTTTGTTGACAAAAATCGTGCGAATGCCCGGACGTGATATTTGGGCAACGGATAGTATCAAGCGCGGCTGGTCACAAACAGGTGGTAAAACAGCGAGTATTTTGCTTGAAAAAGGCTTTAAAATTTATGGTTGGGACATGGAATGGGAGCATTACGGCAACACTTTGCCTAAACAAAAGCCTTCTCAAATAGTCGCTTTGATTGATTCGATGTTCGATAGAAAAAAAACATTTACGCCTAATCACCTTGTTTTTTTGGGGCATGACGAAATGCTCGCAAAGGAAAAAGGCAGACAGGATTTGAGAGAAATTATCGAGACGTTGAAACAACGAGGATATATTTTTGAATTTATCAGCAATTATCCACGATAAGATATTAGTTTTTTTAAAAAAAAAGACGTTAAGAACATTGGTATCTTAACGTCTTTTTCTTTTGGTTCTTTGAAATTTTTGGGGGCGCACGTATCGGATACTTTAAAAGTATCCGATACGTAGAGAGCTCTATAATACTGTTCTAATACTGAGGGGGTAACAAGCCGTAGGAATTATTAGAGAAAATTTTTTTTCAATAACCGGATTTCAAACCCACAAAAGTCGCTGCCAAACACAACACAATACTCAACGCAATATTGACAAAAGCCATAAAAAATTGATCTCCATGAAGTAACGCCCACGTCTCATTTGAAAAGGTCGAAAAGGTCGAAAAGCCGCCGCAAAAGCCTGTTGCAAACATCAAACGTTGCTGTTCCGATAAATTTCCTTTCAAAACCATAGCCGTCAATAAGCCGATAATGAAACAGGCTAAGACGTTCGCAAGCATTGTTGCCCACACATAATGGCAGCCTAACTTATTGATAATCAAAGCTATAGCGTAGCGTGCTATGCTGCCTAATCCTCCTCCGATGAAAACGGCTAAAATATTCATATTGACTTGTATTTTTAGGTATAAAATCGAATTCCGCTATTAACGGGCTGTAAAGAAAAACAAAATGGTACTTTTGCGGCTTAAAATTTAATAAATCGTTTTTTCATGGCAGAGAATTTCGTTGATTACGTCAAAATAAATTTCCGTTCGGGCAAAGGTGGTGCAGGTTCGATGCACTTTTATCGTGGCAAATATATTCCAAAAGGTGGTCCCGATGGCGGCGACGGCGGGCGTGGTGGCGACATCATACTGAAGGGTAACAAGCAAATGTGGACGTTGTTACATTTGAAATATCGCAAACACATATTCGCAAAAGATGGTGCTAACGGTGCAGGCGCACAAATGCACGGCGCAGATGCGGAGGACGTTATCCTCGATGTGCCGCTTGGAACAGTCGCAAAAGACGCTGAAACGGGAGAAATCCTTTTTGAGATAACTGAAGAAGGCGAACGGCGTGTCCTTTATAAAGGCGGACGCGGTGGTCTCGGCAACACACATTTTAAAACGGCAACGCATCAAGCACCTCGTTTTGCGCAACCAGGCGAACCCGGTATTGAATCTTGGGCAATTTTGGAGTTGAAGGTTTTAGCTGATGTCGGCTTGGTCGGTTTCCCAAATGCAGGCAAATCAACACTGTTGGCAACCATTACGGCGGCAAAACCAGAGATTGCTGCGTATCCGTTCACGACGATTGTACCAAATTTAGGAATAGTCGCGTATCGTGATTATCGCTCATTCGTTATGGCAGACATTCCCGGTATCATCGAAGATGCGCACAAAGGAAAAGGTCTCGGACATCGTTTTTTGAAGCATATTGAGCGCAATGCAACGCTGTTGTTCCTCATTCCTTGCGATTCTGAACGTGGTATTAAGGCAGAATACGCCATTTTGTTGAATGAATTGGAGCAATTCAATGAAGAACTTTTGCACAAACCCCGCTTATTAGCGATTACCAAAACAGATATTTTGGGCGAGGAGATGATGGAAATGGTGAAACAAGAAATACCCGAAGGCGTTGATTATGTTTTGATTTCCGCTGTTGCTCAAAAAGGTTTGGTGGAATTGAAAGACGCTTTGTGGAACAAGATTAATGATTAAATATTTATTTCCTCAATTTATTTAATTTTAAAATGATGCCCAAATCTTTAAAAGCCCTTGTAATCTGTTTGTTTATACTCTTAAAAATGAATATTTCTTATTCCCAAGAACAACACAACAAAGGCTCTTTGTATTTTTATTGGGGTTGGAATCAAGCGCGATATACTCATTCTGATATCCGCTTTTGTGGCGACGACTATGATTTTACGCTCAAACAGGTTGTTGCGAGAGAACGTCAAACACCATTTGATGTTAAAGTTTATTTGAATCCAAAGACGATAACGATTCCACAAGTGAATTATCGAATTGGCTATTTTTTGAATGGCCACTACGATATTTCAATAGGTGTTGACCACATGAAATACATTATGGTTCAGAATCAATCTGTACCAATTTATGGCAATATTAAAAAATTGGGTAGTAAATTCGATGGCGTTTACAAAGGTGAAAACATTGTTTTAACGGAAGATTTTTTGACGTTTGAGCATACAGATGGCTTAAATTACGTCAATTTTGAAGTCAATCGTTTCGATAAAATAGCTGATTTGTCAAAATTGTCAATCAAAAATGTTGCTATCAACCTAACAGAAGGTGTTAGCGTTGGCGCATTATTGCCACGTAGCAATACGAAATTGTTAGATAACAAACGTTACGATCAATTTCATTTGGCAGGTTATGGCATGGCAGCCAAAGTCGGTTTGAACGTTTCGATATATAAACACTTTTTCATTCAAAGCGACTTGAAAGGCGGCTTTATCAATATGCCTGATATTCGAACAACTGAATTTACATCAGACCGCGCAGCACAACATTTCTTCTTCGTTCAAGCGAATATTTTATTTGGCTTGAAATTCCATATTTGAGCTGGTTTGGTGTTCAAAGCACCCCCTCAGTATTTTTGCATTTTTAGCATAAAAAAAACGAGATGATTCGCAGTCATCTCGTTTTTTTTATGCTAAAATGCAGATAAACTCATTCAAAAAGCTAATTTCAATTGAAAATATCCATCATTTCCATTTCAAATCCTTCTAAAATATGCGATTTGACAGGGCCTTCTGTTTCTTGAAATTGCTGTAAAACGTATTTATTTTCCACTAAAAGATAGACTTCCACCGCTTGATTGGCAGGGTCAACGAGCCAATATTCTGGCACATTGTAATTTTCATAGATGCCAAATTTGTCAATCCTGTCGTGCTTCCCTGTGCCTTTTGATATGATTTCAACGATTAAATCAGGCGAACCCCAAACAGGTCCATCCCATTCAATTATCTTTTCACGTTCTTTTTTAACAAAAAAGACATCTGGTTGAACAGATAATTCATCACTAAAAACAACGTCCATTGGCGCACCCAATATGCGACCTAATTGTTTTTCGGAAACGAAATTGCCCAAATGTCGAATTAGGTTTGATTGGACAATTTGATGCCTCGACTGGGGGGAAGATCTTCTCATAATATTTCCATTGATTAATTCATAAATCGACGTGTCGCCAGCTGGAATTTCCATATTGCGAAACGCTTCATAAGTCATTTTTTTAGATAAAACCATAGCTATATATTTTAGATAAAATGATTTATAAAATTCAATTTTGATACAAAATCGATTGCAATTTACAAAATGAAAATGATTTATGAAAAAAAAAGTTAACAACTTTTGGAACCCACAGATGACGCATCAGCGTCATCTGTGGGCAAAAATCAAACCGCCATTGAAGCCTTCGCCAACGCTTCCAAACCTTCAGATTCTTCTACAAAATAGTTGAAATGATTGCTCGGCACTTCTATCAATTTGACATTTTTTTGTTGCCCTGGGCTGCGGATAGATTCTGTTGTCACAACCAAATCATTGGCTTTGCCTAAGAACATATCAACGACTTGAACACCATCTCGTTCCCTCAAAATGTCTTTTACTTTTTGTATCAAACCATACTCATCAGGTCGTTTGGTCTTCATCAAATCCGTGTTACCGACAACAATATGATAAGGGATTTGAACATCTGGCAAGTTGTTCAGCGTTTGGATAAACGTGGAATTTGTGCCTTGTTCCTCCATCGTAACCGTCGCTTTGTTTACGAATTTACCCAACCATGTAATCGGCAACAAATAAGGTTGCAAAAATACCGCACCATTCAAGCCTAACGTCAACCAATGAGCGATAAACTTCCTAATATCCGCCATTTCAGAGCCATTATTCGGCGTGCCAAGCATAATTAGATGACTAACAAACTCTTTACCCGTCAATTTTTCAATAAAATAACGACTGACCAAACCACCCATTGAGTGTGCGATGATGGTAAAATGTTTGCCACAACCTTTTTGCAAGCCTAATTCTGCCAATTTTTTTTCTAAATCAGCTGCCGTATCTTCAATCTTTGTATTGAGTGTTTCGTAATCAAACGCCAAAACCAAATCGTAGCGGTCGTCCAAAGAGCGTTCACCTTCTTTAAGCGGACGACGGACGCAGCCCACTTTATCATCTGTCGTCCCAATAAAACCATGTACAAACAAAGCGATGTTTTTGGCTTCGGCAACCTTTGTTTTTATTAACTCCTTGTCGTTTACATACTCAAAGGCATCGGTTTTGCCTGTCTCATCATATTTTACAAGGCGTAACATCGGGTACTCAAACTTACCCGTCAAAGGTTTAATCATTTTTTTGAAAAACATTTTGACCGACTTGCCCAAGCCACGTGTCGTCGGTTGTTCAGCAGTCAATGTATGCACATTTACGACCCCCTCAGTATCAGACATGCCCACAGGCAAATACATACCAGAAGCCGCATCGTAACCTATTGCCAAAACAACTTCATTTTCTGAAATGCCTGAAATATTGATTTTCAATGGATTAGCTGCTGAAACATCGCCACTGATATTTTCTAATTCTAAAACATCCATCGTTGGAGACGAACCCATACCGTCCGCAAGCGCAGCCGAAAACAGTTCTTGACCCGCATTCAATGTTTTCATATCAGACACCGCTCTTTTAGCTTCATTTGTTGACGAAAGACTGGCTTTTGCTTGAAAACCATTAGGCGCAGTGACTGTAATATTGCCCAATTTAGCTGTTTTGTCACCCGCAACATCAGCCGCTTTCAAAGGACAAATAGTACGAAAATCACGTTCAAAAGTCCGCCAATCTTGCATTGGTGTTGTATTCGCACGACCTATAGCCCTTGTATTCCCTGTACGTTCATCAAGCGGCAAACCTTCTTGATTGTGAATAGAAGTATCAATTTGGTCTGTCGAAACGAAAATTTTGAAGTATTCAGTCAATTCATTCACACTCCAACTCAAGTATTCGGGCTGAACAATTAGTGGAATATTGCGGTCATTGTCATATTCAATCCAAGCTGTTTCCCCTGGATTTATGAATTTTTTAGGCAAAAATTCATTCGTAATCATAAAATCAGAACCGAAATAAACGGCACTGACCCACAAGGCTTTATTCCACCGATTCGTAATACTTATCCGCATATTGGCACTCGTATTTTCATTGGCTTGTCTGAAAATACGGTCTGTAACAACTTTTCCATTGCCGTCATAAAACGTAATTTCTACCGCATCATCACCTATTGTAGTGGTTGGATTGGCAATTTCTAAACGATTGCGCCAAGTCGCAACAGAACCTACTCGACCTAAAAAAGCAGTGGCTGCCGAAGCATCATAGCCTTTTACACGACGGAAAAGTGGTGTCGCATTATCCACTTTGGTTAAACGCAGCATACCATCCCATGCTCGAATGACATAATCCGTATCTTTTTCATTATTAACCAATTGCAAGCCTTCAACGCCTTGACCCATCGCTTTTTTAACCGCATCAACACCTTCTTTATCACTGTCTTTTGAAAAAGCGACACGTATAGGTGTGAGATTAACTTCCGTCAAAGTTGCTTTGTATTGTTGGTCTTTGTCGAGCAGTTCAAGACCATTGAGTTTAGAATAATTGGACACAACTTTGGAAGTCATCGCCACCATTTTATTTTCCAAAGTAAACGTTGCACCCGACGCAGGAATGCCTTGTGCGCCGCCAACATTGACTATCCACCCCTCAGTATTGTCGTTGTGGACGATAAAAGTGCCGCCTTTTAATTGCGTTTGACCCAAAAAAGACAGCTTTGTCGCTTCGTTGTCCCCATAAGCATTCAACAAAGGCGTTTGCTCCTTCACCCGATTGCGACATTTGAGATTGATGCGGCTGGTGAGTTCCGAATAGCTGATATTGCCGTTTGCCTGTTGCAACGCCTCAACGAGCGAATAAGTGAAAACGCCACGTGGTTTTCCATTAATCGGATATTCCTTCGCCGTTTCGTCGTCTTTCGCAGCAGCAAAATGGACGTGCCGAGACGGTGGTGGCTGAAAATTAATATAATCTTTAAAGCCCACATATTCGTCAACGCCTCGTGGCGCAGTCGGACAAGTATCCGCCATACGTGCCTTGATTTGTAGGTCACGGGTATTTGAACCCGAATGACAACAATCCGTTACCGCAAGGAAATGGACATTTTTACCTTTCGTGGCTTTGTGAATCAAATAAGCGATTTCTTTATCCGCCATATCCCGCGTGCCAGGCTGCTTCGTGCGGCTGTCCCAACAGACAATCGTTTCGCTCATGCCATCGGGTTCGTCCCAAAACTCAGGTGGTGCTTTCATCTGCGAACCATGACCTGAATAGTAATAAACACAGATGTCGTCGTCTTTGGCAGTATCAAAAAGCTTAAAGCCATTCACGATTTCAAGCCGTTTAGCGGCATCGTCGTATAAGCGTTTTTCATTGAGAATCAATTGGTTAGCTGCACAAAAGCTTTTAAGATAATCACTAAAAGCTGTGGCATCGTTGACGCAACCATTGAGTTGATGAGAGGGAATAGGATACTTGTCGATAGCGACAATAAGGGCATACACAGTTTTCATATTGGACTGTTTTTTAGTTTTTTTAGAAGTTTTCATTAAATTATTGTTTTATAAAATGGTTTCCAAAAGTAGTAAAAATTTAACAATTCATATACCCCTCCCACTATTTTTCATAAAAAAAAGCCCAATCGCAAGGCAATTAGGCTTTTTTGCAGGAAAAAAAATATATTTATTTGTCCGAATCATCTTTGCCACCTTCAATGACAGCCGACAATTTTCGTTCGCAAAGTGCGTCTTTATGGGGTCTCAAAACCGACAAAGGAGCCGTTTTTACCGTTGCTTTACCTTTAAAGTGAATGATATGTGCCAACTGCTCGGCTTGGTCGGGTGGATAATTCAACACTTCCATAAAGCTTTGAATAACCCAATCAAATGAATTAATATCGTCATTATAGACTAGCAAAAAAGCGGCTTCACCAGAACCAATGTCCGATAATTCATCTTGGAGGTCAATGTCTATGTCCTCTTCTACTTCTATGTCAATGTCAACGTCTGAATAAAATGGATTCATGATTTTAGTTATTTGTTACGCGTTATTGGTTGATTGGTTATTGGGGATTTAGGATTGGTTACTGGTTTGAATCAATAACCAATCCCTAATAACTATAACCAATTAGATTGCTTCAAGAGCCTCGCGTACTGCCGCAAAATTAGGTGTATCACCTGCACTCGGTGTCACTTCTGCGTACCGAACGACCCCCTCAGTATCAATGACAAAAATAGCTCTTTTTGAGACACCACTCATGCCCAAAACGAAAGTATCTAAATAAATACCGTATTGGTCAATGACAAGTTTATTGAAATCAGAAAGCAAAGGGAAATTATATTCGTTTGCTTCTTTAAATTTTGCCAATGTGAAAGGTGAATCAACTGAAATCCCAAGTACTTGCGCATTGAGAGACTCGTATTTTTTCATATTATCACGTGCATCACACAATTGTGCTGTACAAGGGCCTGTGTAAGCCGCAGGAAAAAAGTTAATAACGACATTTTTACCACGATAGTCGCTAAGCGACACTGCTTTTTTTTCATCCGAAAAAAGCGTAAAATCGGGAGCTGTTTGCCCTACTTCGATAGCCATAAGTTCACTGATTGAGTTAAAATGGATAATAATTCTTGCTTTTGCAAAAACGAGTAACAAAATTACGTCGTCTTGGTTTAAAATCCGATTTTTGCGCCGCTTAAAATTAATTTTAGGTTTCTAAAGTTCAAAATTCTATTTTGACACAGCAAAAATGACCAACACACAACGAGCTTATTTAGAACTACACTTTGCCGTTTTCCTTTGGGGTTTTACGGCAATTCTGGGCGAATTGATTCAATTGTCATCGCTTTCTCTCGTCTGGTGGCGTGTTTTTTTAACCTCCATAACGATATTATTGACAAGCAAAACGTGGTCAAATGTGCGAGCCATGCCCCGTCGTTTAGTGCTACAATATATAGGTATCGGTTGCATCGTTGTGGTGCATTGGCTGTGTTTCTATGGAGCGGTGAAGTTGGCAAATGCTTCTGTTGCCTTGATTTGTATGGCAACAACGTCGCTTTTTTCTTCCATTTTAGAGCCTTTGATGTTTAAAGTTAAGGTAAAATGGTATGAAGTCATGCTCGGACTCATCATTGTGCCTGCAATGGCTTTTGTCGCTGGAACATTGCCTCGTGAAATGACTTTGGGGCTTTGGGTGGGTTTATTGTCCGCTTTATTGGCAACAATTTTTTCTATTTTGAATAAAAAGTTGATTGACAAAAGCGACCCCCTCAGTATCACTTTCCTTGAATTGGGTGGTGGTTGGATGTTATTGACACTATTAATGCCTTTGTATTTTTATTTTGATAAAACAGCGATTTTGATACCCCCCTCAGTATCGGACTGGTTTTATCTCCTCGTTTTGTCATTATTATGCACCAATTTGGCGTATTGGTTGGGTATTCGTAGTTTGCGTCACTTATCAGCTTTTGTCTCCAATTTGACCATAAATCTTGAACCTGTGTATGGCATCGTCCTCGCAGTCGTTATTTTGAAAGAAAATAAGGAGTTGTCTCCTTCATTTTATATCGGTGCAGCAGTCATTTTGGCGGCTGTATTGAGTTATCCGTTTTTGAGAAATAAATTTGAAAAATAATTTTAAAGTGTGTGGTTTTTAGTTTTTGGTGTTTAGATATTGCCAAAAAACCACACACTACACACCAAAACCTATCAAATCATGTCCGAACAAACGCGTACAGAAATCGCTTCACTTGGCGAATTTGGCTTAATTGAAAAATTAACAAAAGGCAATATTACCCTCAATCCCTCGACCTTCAAAGGTATAGGCGACGATGCCGCTGTGATTGAAAATGGCGACAAATTGACCGTCGTTTCCACCGATTTGCTCATAGAAGGCATACATTTCGACTTGATGTACACGCCTTTGAAGCATTTGGGCTACAAAGCCATCGTCGTCAATCTATCAGATATTTACGCCATGAATGCGCAACCAAAGCAAGTGACTGTCTCAATTGCGATATCAAATCGTTTTTCTGTTGAGGCTGTTCAAGAAATTTATGAAGGCATTTACGCCGCTTGCAAAGCCTATAATGTGGATTTGATTGGCGGTGACACCACGTCTTCTCCACGTGGTTTGGTTATCAGCGTAACGGCAATTGGGCAAGGTGAAAAAAACAAATTAGTGTATCGCAATGGCGCAAAAGTGGGCGATATTATTTGTATTTCAGGTGACTTAGGTGCGGCATATTTAGGTCTTCAAATACTCGAAAGAGAAAAGCAACTTTATCTCGACAATCCTGAATTACAACCCGATTTGGAGCAACAGACCTACCTCGTCGGTCGGATTTTGAAGCCCGAAGCCCGTAAAGACATCATCGAAATGTTCGCACAAAATGGCATCGTTCCTACGTCCATGATGGATATTTCAGACGGGTTGGCTTCTGAATTACATCATATTTGTCATCAATCAGGTGTGGGTGCATACATTGAGGAGACAGGTGTTTCGATTCATCCCGACGCACAATTGATGGCAATCAACTTCAAACTTGACCCAATTACTTGCGCGTTAAGTGGTGGAGAAGACTACGAATTGCTCTTCACAATTGACCCTGCCGATGCGGAAAAATTGAAATACCTACCTGATATCTATATGGCAGGTGAAATCGTTCCAAAGGAAGATGGCATTAAACTGCATACAAAAGGTGGGAATGTGCATCCGATTGTGGCGCAAGGGTGGCAGCATTTTTAATAAGCGGTGGTTTAATGAGTGTGTTGATTCTACGAATCAAGAGCAAAAAATGATGTAAGTGATGTTATAAATATGTTGTCGCTAACGCGACATTAAAATTAAGTCGAAATCTAATGTCGCGTTAGCGACAACATATTTATAACCACCCCTCAGTATTTTCACGCCTTTGATTCGTAGAATCAACACATTCATCAAATTGATGACAACATAAATGGAGTCACTTAAAACATCCAAACCGTCTGAAAGGTCAAAAAATAGACTTGCAAAGCATTATAACTGCTCAAAGCCACATTATCTTTATACTTTTTAGGATTAAAAAGAAAATTGGCAGACCGTGTATATCGCCAATTGAAGCCCCAATGACGGCTGACATAGTAAGACAAACCGGCTGTGTAAGCGATGTCATTTTTCTCAAAAACATCCCATACTGCCTTTGGATGGGTGAAATTTTCACTGATTTTATAGCTAAACAAACGTCCGTAGCTCAATCCTGCGGTAAAATAGACTTTGTAAAAATCCTGTCCACTTTTGTCGGTGATTTTCCAATCCCGATAGCTAATCGTCACAGGCACTTCAAGGTAATTGAGCGAAGCTGAGCGAATCGGGCCCCCATCATTTTGGGTAGAACGTGCGCCACGTTGACTGTATAACATATTGGTTGTCAATAGCCATTTGCCCGTTTCATTGAGTTGAACAGTGGCTTGCAGACCGATATTGGCACCGACTTTTGAAAAACCAGCTGCTTGGTCGCCGTCCATTTGCGAGGCATTAAAACCCGCAACGACACCACCTCCAAAACGGCTTTGTGCTTGTAAGTGATTGGTAATCAACAAAATAAAAATAAGAGAAATCGTTTTTGTCCAAATTTTTATATGAAACATTTTATTGTTTTTTTAGTAAAATAGTTAAGTAATGATGAATGATGAACGATGAATGATACAAAGCGTAAATCAGTCAAATCTGTGTTCTGCTATGTTTAATGTCATTATTAAATGCTGAAACCTTAATTATAAAATCAAAACTGTAATTTTACCCCCTCAGTATCAGACAGCAAAAATGGTAAAAAATATTGTAATCATAGGCCCTGCCCATCCTTTACGTGGCGGTTTAGCAACTTTTGACGAAAGATTGGCGCGAGCGTTTCAAGATGAAGGGCATCACGTGTCTATCATCACGTTCAGTATGCAATACCCTAATTTTTTATTTCCGGGTACGACACAATATACAAGTGACCCTGCGCCACAAGATATTGATATTCAAGTGCTTATCAATTCAGTCAATCCTTTTAATTGGCTGACCGTAGGTTTGAAATTAAAAAAAATGAAGCCCGATATTGTCATTTGTCGCTTTTGGCTGCCGTTTATGGGACCCAGTTTAGGAACGATTTTGAGGTTGATAAAACGCAATGGTCATTCAAAAATTATTGGACTGATTGACAATATCGTTCCACATGAAAAACGGTTTGGCGACCGTCCTTTGGCGCAGTATTTTGCGTCGGCTTGCGATGCGTTTGTGGTGATGTCGAGGGCAGTGGAGGCAGAAATGAAGACGTTTTCTAACAGCCCAACTGCTTATATTCCGCATCCGATTTATGATAATTATGGTGAAAAAGTAAGTCGAGAAGTCGCTTTGTCTCATTTGAATTTGCCTAATGATACGCGTTATATTCTCTTTTTCGGCTTTATCCGTCATTACAAAGGGCTTGATTTATTGTTAAAAGCCTTAAAAGTCATTGCGACAAAGGAAGCAACTGAGGGGGTCAAAAAATTAAAAATTAAGTTGATTGTTGCAGGAGAATTTTATGATGATGCAGATTTTTATAAAAACTTAATATCTTCGCAAGCCATTGAGCAACAAGTGATTTTGCGGACTGATTTTATTCCTTCGGAAGAGGTACGTTACTATTTTGGCGCAGCCGATTTGGTCGTTCAGCCATATCGAACGGCAACCCAAAGTGGTATTTCGCAAGTTGCTTATCATTTTGAAAAACCGATGATAGTGACCAATGTAGGCGGTTTGCCCGAAATTGTGCCGCATGGCGAAGCGGGTTATGTCGTCGAACCGACCCCTCAGTATATTGCCGATGCGTTGGTTGATTTTTATGAAAATAACAGGCTTAACGATTTTACCAACAACGTCATTGAAAATAAAAAACGATTCTCATGGAAAGCCATGACCGATGGTTTTCTCAATATTTAACCAAAAATTCAAGAAAAACTGATGAAATTTGACAACTCATGGACATTATTCCTTGACCGGGACGGTGTTATCAATGAACGCGAAGAGGACGGCTACATCACGGATGTGAAAGATTTTTCTTTCGTCGTCGGCAGTATCAAAGCGATTGAAAAGCTGAGTAACATTTTTGGACGCATCGTCGTCGTCACCAATCAAGCGGGCATTGGCAAAGGTTTGATGACAGAACAGCAACTTCAAAAGATTCACAAACACCTGTTGAAAACCATTGATTTACTCGATGGACGGATTGACAAAATCTATCATTGTCCCGACAAACCCGATGCGAACTCGCCTAACCGCAAGCCCGCAACAGGTATGGCACAACAAGCCAAAGCAGATTTTCCAGAAATTGATTTTAGTCGTTCCGTCATTGTCGGCGACTCCATCAGCGACATGGAATTTGGCGCACGTTTGGGTATGGTCAAAGTTTTTATTGAAGGTAAAGGAGAAGACCCATCAGTAGTGAAGCCTGATTTTCAGTTTGATAGCCTGAAAGGTTTTGCAGATATGTTGACAAAGTAAGTTAAAATATTGCCCATAACAAGGCGTAAAAATGAGTTTCGGCTTGTTTTTACGCCTTTTTTTTGATTTTTTAACTTTGTTTGGCATTGTATATGCACATGTTTTCGTTGATAGCTTTTAAACTCATTTTAACTCAATTCTTTTTCGCAAGAGAAAGGTAAATGTACTATTCAATGAAAAAACTCAAAATTCTTATCGTTCTCGGTCTCGTACTGAGGGGTATCACGCCGACCTTTGCAGGCGATAGCTTGAGCATCGAAGGTTTCCTTTCTAATAAAAATATCAAGGCAGAAAAAACGCATGAAGGCGTTTTTTACTCGGTTATTACTGAGGGAGTCGGTCAGATACCACGGCAAGGTGAATTTGTAAAAATCAAATACGTTGGTAAACTGTTGAGTGGTAAGGTTTTCGACGAATCGCCCAAAGACGAGCCTTATGTTTTCCAATTAGGCAACGGTCAGGTTATTGAAGGTTGGAACAAAGCGATTCAAAAGCTCAAAATGGGAACGAAAGCAACGCTTTATATTCCTGCATATTTGGCTTATGGCTCTGTAGGTATTGGTACAGTCATTCCTCCAAACTCGCCTCTTACTTATGATATTGAGTTAGTCGAAGTCTTGGATAAGAGCCAATATGAGGCGCACCTCCGTAAATTAGAAGACAAACAGCGCAAAATGTTTGACAATCGCTCTGCCGAACAATTTGAAATGGATAAAAAACACATTAACGATTACGCTCTTTTACACCGCCTTAAAGTGAATAGGACGGAATCGGGTTTGAGTTATATCGTGATGAAACAAGGCACAGGGAATATGCCAAAATCAGGGAGTAAAGTCATGATTCACTACAATGCGCTATTATTAAGCGACCGTGTTTTTGATGAAACGAAGGATAAACTGCCAAAAACGGTAACAATCGGCGATGAAAAACTGATAGCTGGTTTGGAAGAAGGCTTAAAAAATTTCAATATAGGTGCAGAAGGTTATATATTGATTCCTTCAAAATTAGCTTATGGCGCAACGCCTTTTGAAGATGGAAAAGTGATTGTGGCACCTCATTCAGTCTTGATTTATCATGTTCAGATTGTTGAGGTAAAGTGAATGGTTATTAGAGATAGGTATTAAAAAATTGAGGGAAAGTTGATAATTCAACGTTCCCTCAATCTGTTATATTATAGTGCTTATGCCATTGGGTTATCTCGATTATTTCAGTTTGTCTATTCAATTTAGCTGAAACGATGTTTTAAAGTTCCCTATTAATTGCCAACTTGCACGCAAATTCTTATGATTATGAACCAACACATTCAGCTCAAACCATTGTATTACGCCCTGTCTTTCCTGACGATTTCCAGCATTGTTTACTTACTTTCCATGTTTGGCTTGTTTGAAGGCTATGACTCTTTTTTTGGAAAAATACATTCGCACAAGTGGCATTCTTTATTTCGTATGTGTTTTGTTGTTGCCTTTGCTTTGGTCAATCATTGGTTTTTAGTGCCTAAATTTTATATCTCCAAACGGTATATTCTCTTTTTTTTAATTCTCCTTTTTTGCTTAATGGGTTTATTGGTTTTGCCAGACCTTCTTATCGAACCACTGAAATTCTGGTAACTTCGGAGAAGTAGAAAAAAAGTAACTTTAGCGAAAAAAAAATGATAGAAGAATACGTTAGTGATTTGTTATTATATTTTGGAGATAT
>JAYVFS010000064.1:0-5207 GCA_043772905.1 Saprospiraceae bacterium
AATTGTGAGTTGTTTTTGACAATGCAAATATCACAGTTCTCTTTTTTATTTTTATAAATCTATTTTATCATAATCTATTAACTTTGGCTAAGGTGTTGATTAATACATACAGATATTATAGTATTTCTGCGACCCTTGAACCTCGTTTTTATTATAATTTAAAACGACGTATTGCCAAAGGTAAATCAGCTAACAATCTTTCAGGTGGTTATATCGCTTTAGCTTTTACAAAAGGTTATGATTCTGACCGTATTCCAAATACTTCTTTATCTATTGATAATCAATTAGTTGGAACTTCTTTGTCTCATTCCTATTTGTTGATTGAACCCAAATGGGGTATTCAAAAACGGTTGTTTAGAAATGGTTTTATGGATTTTAGCATTTCTCCTTTTTGGGCTGAATCTTCAACCATTAAGACAGAAAAAGGGCAAATCTATGATTCAAGTACACATTTTCTGGATTTTAATGAGATGAAAGCGGACTTCAAAATCGGTTTCGCCTTCTAAAATACTGAGGGGTACGGTTTTTGTAATTTAAAAAGGTTGTAAGATAGTAGGACTAAATTATTGCAACAGTTTAGTCCTACTATCTTACAACCTTTTTAAATTTATAGGAAAAACATCAATTTGTCTATGTGCAAAAAAAAGCCAAACTTTGCGCTTTGATTTATTAACAGAACTTGTAACGACTTATGGGAAAACAACTGATTTGGATATTCGCTTTCCTCGCATTAGCATTTTTGGGTGACCGTTTGGTCGGCTCTTTTCTACATGATTTAACAAAAACAAGCCAATTTCGTTATTCTCGGCTCTATAATTCAAACGAAACGGCAGACATTCTCTTTGTCGGCAACTCGCGTGGACTTACTTTTTATCAACCTGAAGTGGAGCGATTGACAGGTCAAAAAACGATGAATTTGAGCTATAATGGGATGCCTGCGGACCTCGCAAAGATGCTTGTGATGGACTATCTCGACCGTCATGTGCCGCCAAAAGTCATGGTTGTTGACGTAACGTTGTGTGACCGTTACAATGAATCTTTGAAAACGAGTATGAATTTATACGTGCCTTTTTCAAGGCGTATGGGCAATTTAATTAAAAGTTCTGTAGCCATAAATTTAAAAAATCCCAATTCGGTTGAAGTGGATACAACGGATGTGTATGCGGGGCGCAAAGTCTATTATGGCGGCAAATTGTCACAGTTGTTTCAACACAATTCAGAGATTTTTCAACGTGTTTTGTACCACCGCAACAAGCGTGATGAGGATTGGATAGTTGACCGTGTAATCAGCGAATCGGCGACAAAAGACACGGCATTTCAGTCATATCAAGTCAGAATGTTTCCTGTTATGGTCAATCATTTGAAGGAAATGATTGATTATGCAAAGGAAAAAGGCGTTATCGTCAAATTGGTCATCAACCCATATTATCCGCCTTTTGCAGAAACGATACGTGATTCGTTTTTGTCGCCTTTAAAAATGTATGTCGAAACACAAACGGGTATGCCTGTAACTGACTTTTCAACGGCACTCCAAAGCGTTGATGAAATCGGTGATTATCAACACGCCAATAAAAAAGGGAGTATTCACTACATGAATATTTTATTTGAAAAAGGTATATTTAATGCCTTTAATAACAGTGTTTTAAATATGAATACGGGCCGGTTTCCTGATTTTAGTTTTGCATCTCCTGCAACAGATACTTTTGTTAATTATTCAAACTCTGTTGTTCATCCCGTTGCTTTGACAGAAGCGGTGTCTTCTTCAATTCCTAATCCGACCCCCTCCCCGAATAATCGGGATGCAAGAACAGTATCGAAGCCATTGAAACCCGTTTCGACTCATTTTACAGAAACGAAAGCCAAAAGAAAACCTAAAAAAAGACAGGACGACTATGGTTTTTCAGTAGATACGGTGGGTTTTGGGCGTTAATTTTGGATTAAAAGGGGCGGGGAGAGTGAATTGAGCGCAGATTTACGAAATTTTAAAATCTAACAACCTTTTTAATAGCCCAATCTGTCTCATTTTCTATTTTAAGGAAGTAAACACCCGTTTCTAAGGCTGGAACAGTCAGCGTCATTGTTTTTCCATAATTATAGGCTTTATATTTTTGTTCAAAAACGATACGTCCTTGACGGTCAATGACTTGCGCTGTAAAATCGTTAAAATTATCGGCTATTTCAAATTGAATCTCTTTATGCGCAATAGGGTTTGGATAAACCTTTAAAGCATCACCTCTTTTGTTTATTTCCCTTAACGCTGTCGTGTTTGACGATTGCCCACGCACACAAATAACGGACAAACGAGCCGTTTTTAATTCATAAGTCGTAATACCAAATTGTGTACTCAAATACCACGCACGAGTCGTTTGATTGGGTAAACTCGTTGATGACCAATACTTTTTTATGCCAATCGCACTAAAAAAAGTCGTTGATACTGAGGGGGTCACAATGCGCTCATCGTTCAGCGATTGCAATTCTTTGATGTTTGGCAAACGCCAATCTGAAAACCCGCCGAATGTTAAACCTTCGGCATAAGTCAAGGCATTTTCCCAAGTCAAAGTATCAGAATTGGGTACTTGTTGCCAAACCAAACCTGTTAAATTGTCTTTGATTGTACCGTTCCCATTGTTTGTAAATTGGTTTGTGACTATCGGTGGTGTAACCCTATCTCTAACTGCCCTAACGTGAAATTTCTTTGTACCACCTGCGCTAACCGTTTCTGTTTTCGGATGATTGCCAATACCACCACCTGCATTTGTACACCAAATTTTAGTAACATCATTCGATTGCGTGTTGTTTGTCCACCAATATTCTGCTGCCGTTGTCGTGAAATAAGTGGCATCAATAGCAGGGTTCGTTTTTTGATGATTCAAAATGCTGAAAGACTCGTGTGCATTGGGCAAACGCCAATCGGTAAAGCCCGCTAAGGTCAATGTGTCGGCATAAATCCTTGTATTTTCAATCGTCATTTCGCCACCGTCCGCTTGTTGCCACATCAAACCTGTGATGGTATCTGTCACTGTACCGTTATTGTTTTTAATAAAAAAAGGTGCATTTATGGTGTAATCCGAGTATTCGCCAAAAGTGGGCGTATAGTCACCTGTTTGCCCTGTATCGGGCAGTTTGAGCATTGTTTTGGCGATACTTTGACCAAAAAGGGTGTGTACAAGTAAGAAAAAGAGTAAAAAGAGTGGTATTTTTTTCATTGAATTTCGATTTTTACTGGTGAGTTTCGTTTGTGTTGATTCTACGAATCAAAGGGAAATATCTATCTGTGTGCGAGTTATAAATATGTTGTCGCTAACGCGACAGAGAGTTGTACGTTAATTTGTAATTTGTGCATTGAGAAGATAGGTATTCGGTTGGTATTGAATTGAGTACATATAAATATTTTATTTTAGTCGAAATATTAAAAACAACGCACGAACCAAATGTCGCGTTAGCGACAACATATTTATAACAAACATCTATGCACTTTTTCCTTTGATTCGTAGAATCAACATTGTTTTTTATTTCGATTGCACCACCATTTTCTTCGTCAACTGCGACGAGGTGAATTGTATTTTTACAAAATACACCCCCTCAGTAATTTGCGGCATTTCGATAAAAGATTTGTATTGATTTGTCTTTAAAATCAAACTGCCTTTAGCATCAAAAATAGAAATAGATTTAACATCATTCACATTAAAAGGACTACTCAAATCCAATGAAAAACCTGTTTTAGTTGGATTTGGATATATTTTTACATGCGTATCGTCCACCAAAACCTCACTTGTTGCTGTTGGAAAATTACATACCTGACCATTCAATGTTGAAACTATTGTGCCTGTTGGTGAACCCCAGCTCATGGTATAAATCGCCGCCGCATTCCAAGAGTAAGCGACGGTGTAAGTCTGCCCACTCAAAGTATAAGTCAAAGTGTAGGCGTTTGTGCCTGTTGATTTATGGTCTGTAATGGTTGCGCCGTTTAAAGGAGTTCCCGCAGGGCGGATAGACTTTGCAGAAGGTTGCGGAATGATTTGGTCAGTGGCATCTTTTGTGACCACGCCGACCATATTGCCGACGACATAAGGGTAATTTGACGTGCCATGATAGTGATAAACGCCGTTCAGATAATGCCCATGATTGGCATCTAATGTGGTCATCGCTGCGCCATTCGGCTCTTTACTGGCGTAAACGGCAAAACCATCTAAGGCAAACGCAATGGGTAAAATATCGGCATTAATACTGTCCAAACTGAGGGGGGTAACGTGGTAATGGTAGTCGTCAGCTCTGCCGCAATGCCCGCCGTATTGGTCTAATTCACCAATCAGATACGAGTCCTCACCTCGATTGTTCAACGCATTAAAAATAGGAATACCGTTGGCAGCCAATGCCACAGCTCCTTTAAAAAAGTTCGTCGCAGTTGGCACAGGCGTTGCCGCAACAACAGGATTGAGGGGAATTGACCACGCATTTGTACCGACATAACATTGTTGAATCGGCACTTGTTGTTGCCAAGCCGTGATGCCTTTCATCATTTGGTGGCTTGGCAAACCTAAATCTTCGACATAGAAGTAAGTGGCATCCCAACGGGTTTTAACCTTTGGTTTGAAGGGCGCAAACGCTGTATCTATAAACGCAGGGTCTGTGCCTAAGACAGGTTTTGGCATAAAACTAAGGAAAATACACACCATTCCACTTAAAACAAAGGCATAACCGGATTTGTATGAAATTCTATTTTTATAAAAACGAATCACTAAAAAGGTCAGAAATAAAGTGGACAACCAAACGAGTAACCAAAAGTTGTTTGTCAATAAATTTTGCCCCAAAGAAGCCTGATGTACTGTGCTTGCATCCCGATTAATTGGGGAGGGGGTGTTCAATGCCTCAATTTGCTTATATTTTTGAATAACATACAATTGGTCTTCTAAATTGAAAGATGATAAAGGGTATTTTAACATCTGCCCATTTGCGTTTTCTAAAAAAACGGTTTTGTCTTTTAGCATCATTAAAGAGGCTTCAACGGTTGTATTGTCCTTTTCAATAAACCATTTTTTAAGCGATACATTATTGTGGTTTAATGAATTATGCGCCGACAATATGTTGAAGACGAAGAAAAGAGAGAGTAAGGAACGTTAAAGAAATAAAGTATCAAACTAAGCAGCAATTCTGTAATTAAGTTCGGGTATATCGGGATGCTGTTGAATCCTGAAATAATCGACATC
>JAYVFS010000065.1:0-5198 GCA_043772905.1 Saprospiraceae bacterium
GCATAAATGGTCGTCATAAACGTCATTTTGCTTCTGTCGGCAAATCTAACTTTTTTTACACTTTTTTCGCTTTTTTATTGGTTTTCTACACAGCACCTATTTTGAAACATGTAGATCTATTTTTTGCACTTTAAGCTTATTATCAAACAGGTAAAAACACTTTTTGTATGCAGAGCTCAGATGGCATCGCTTGTAGAAGTAAAAACACCTTATTTGTGTTGGATTAAGCAACAAAAATTTTATTTTAAAAAAAAGCATGAATATTTATTGCTCTTTAAGAATTAGAACCGACCAAGATTTGGATACTGTAAATAAAATTATGGATATGAATATCAATCACAAGTCTTCAAGTCTTTGGATGCTTGATATTGAGGCATCAAAGGATAATCCATATTCTAAAATATTGAATCAATTCATAGATTTAATTGAAGCAAAATTTTCAATTCTAAACAGTATAGGAATATATAAAAATGACGTTTCAATTTGGTTATTGATGGAAAGTGATGGAGAAGAGCAAAGTAATATTGAATTTGATGCAGAATTGCTATCAAGATTGAGTGCAAACATTGTTATTTTTTGCCTATCAAGTTGGACTATATAGATTGCTTGTGAGAGGTATTCAAGAATTTCTGTATTGATATCTGTACTTAAAACAGCGAGGGGTCTTGCCGATGTTATCGGAAGACCCCTCAGTATTTTTAACAAAATAACTCAATTAACGATTCGTATAGAAAGTCATACCTGGTGCGGGTGTACCTGTTTTGCCTGTGACACCTCTTGCATAAATGGTATAAGTACGACCTTTTAATAAGGTGATAGCCAAACTACCGAAACCGGGTATAGCCGTCGTTGAACCAGATTTGCGAATGAAAAAAGTGTCAGGGATAGTACCTTGATTGACCGTAAAAGCAGTGGCTTTTCCGAAAGTAACGCCTGAAAACATGACTTTTGAGTCAATTTTGCGCACCAATTCAAGGGTGTCTTTGACTTTTGCTGTTAAGCCATGAACGAAACGAATACGAGCCAAAGTGTCTTCTTTTACAGCTTCAACGTCGTCTTCTGTTACAAAAGCCGTTTGTGTCGGCAGTGTGTCATTCAGAAAGACCGTATAATATTTGTTGTCTGCTGTCGTGACTTTGCCGCCTAAGACAAGCGTGGCATCTGTTCCATTGACAAATTCATAGTTCACATCACCCGCTGGGAATACAGCATATCCGACATTTGGAAACGTGCCGTTGTAGCCCAAAACAGCACCCGTTACAAGTTGCCCACCTACTTTGACGTTGACACTTGGACAATTAGAACAGGTTTGAACGAATTTGACACGTGCGCCTTTGGCGACATCACCAAGGGTTTCGATTTTATATTTATCGCCACAAGCCGCCACCAATACTATCAGAAGTAAAGTGAGCGCAGCAAAGGCAGTTTGTTTTATTTTCATTATATCTTGATTTAGATGTTTTAAAATAAAGTCTAAATAATTGATTTTTAAGACATTATGGTTTAGTAAACCACAGCTCAGTTGTATGGAAATCCCCTTTGTCCCCACCGATTTTTTTCAACGCATCCAAGTTCCAGATATACTCTGAATTGTAGCGCGGACGAACACGGTAAGCGGGTTTTCCAAGATTAGCTGTTGCAAAAGTTATTGGCAATTTGAAACCTGAAAAAACGGGTTGACCTTTGAACAAATCCGTTCCGTAGTGGAAGCGGCGCAAGTCATTCCATGTTTCAATCAAGCCCCAACCCCAAAGAGCAATGTATTTTTGAGCCATCACTCTGTCCATTGTCAAACTGTCCGCAACGGTAGGTACAAGTCTTGTATCTGCCATAAGAGCCGTTTTTTGAGCTGCTGTTGTAGGCGTTATCAGGTTTGAACTACCTAAATTGGCGTAGGCTGTCGTGAAATCAACGTGTGCGCCGATAGCGTTTTTGTAAGCCGTCAATGCTGTTACTTTATCACTTTTACGTAAAGCCGCTTCAGCTTTGATGAACTGAATTTCAGAATACGTCATCATAGGGTGTTTTGCCAAATCATGGAACAAATAACGTCCTTTGACCCCTGCATTGGCAGAAACAGCCGCCGTTGCAGGCGTACCTGCTGTCGTATAAGCTGTATAAGTACCCCAAAGATTCGGTACATTGCTGGCAGCAGTTGTATTATTGGTTGCACCACGTACAATCGTATCTGTTGCAGAAGATGCCAACATAAGCCTTAAACGCGGGTCACGGGCACCCAACATAACTGGATTTGTACCATCGAGCAAGCTGACGATATAGTAAGATTGACGAAAAAGAGCCACATTGTTCCGCAATGTGCCTAAGAAATTGGCATCATCAGCGACTGAACCTAAAAACGGAACGAGTGCATTATCTGCATTTGACGCTAATGAAGCATCGCATAAAGCAATCACTTTGTCTGCATCATAAGTTGATTTGTTGGATAAGCGATGTGCATTACGTGCTTTGATGCCGTTGATAAACTTCTTCCATTTTGTCATATCACCCGCATAGAATTGGTCTGCAGCAGCCAAATTAGGGTCTGCCGTACCTGTCAAATCTACTTGAGTCAATGCTAAATCGCAGAGACGATCTACTTCTTTGTAGATGTCTTCTTGCGAATCATAGTTGAAAGTGTTGAGCGATGAGTCCCAAGCTTGTTTCAAAATAGCATCGCCATAAACATCAGCAACAGCTTGCCAACCCCATGCGCGGAGTGCGTAGCCAATCGCAATGTACTGAGGGATATTGCGGGTTGTGGCATCAGCAATCATCAAATCAACGTTTTTGCCAATTGCCCAATAGTGTTGCCGCCAAACCTCGCCACAATTGTCGCTGCCTGCGTCATAACCATGTAAATCCCATGTATTGCCCGATGAATTTTGGAAATACCATTGGTTGTATTTGGCAATAAAACGTGAATCGAAATGGATAGCCCTTGCTGCATTCTGAATCATAGGCGGTAGTAAAGCATGGGCAGGTGCTGTTTGCGGCACGTTTGGATTTTGGTTGACATCCAAATAGTCGTTGCAACTTGTTGTCAGTGTTGCTGCAAAAGCAATAATGAAAAAGTATTTTAAAAATTTCATTTTTATATTGTTTTACCCCCCTCAGTATAGGTTTTGAGTTTTGGGTTTTGAGTAACACTCAAACCCAAAACTCAAAACCTATACTGAGGGGTATGATTTATGATAAATTTTAGAACGCAACACTTAAACCAAAACTGAAAACACGCGGTGTTGACAATGTACCATAGTCGAAACCTGTGCCGCCAACACCACCTGTACCTGGTGTGACACCATTAACATTCGGGTCCGCTCCAGAGTAGTTTGTGATGAGTAACAAATCCGTTCCTGCAACATAAATTTGTGCGCTTTTAAACGATCTTGTCCTTTTTAGCCACTCTTGTGGTACTGTCCAACTCAAACGTGCATCTTTGATCCGGAACCAGTTGATGTCTTTTTCAATAAATGATTCCTCTGCAAATTGTGTGCGGTAGTAATCGTTGTTGTAGTAAGGAATGACTTGAATCGTATTAACAGTTGGATTGTCCGTTTCTTGTTTGCCATCAGACAAGACACCTTGAACAACTCTTGGCGTTTCGCGATCTGATTGGTTTGGATGTAAGCCTAAAATCGACATATATAAAGCATTACCGTTGTAGATGTCACCACCCTTGCGAATATCTAAGGCAACAGATAGACTAAGAGATTTGAATGTGAAACGATTGATAATACCCAAAGTGAAGTCAGGTTGACGGTCGCCAATTCTCTTAAAGGTTTGGTCTATAAGTGGCAAACCCGATGTAGGGCTAATCAAAACTTGACCTTTTGTATTACGAGCATACGTGTAACCCGCCAAAGTTGTCATAGAGTAATTGTCATTATCGTTTTTGTTGCGGAAAACACTTGCACGCACGTTGCCATATAGCCAGGTATCTGATACATAAAACTCTGGAATGTCGGCAGGGAAATCAACGATGCGTGTCCGTCCTTTGTAGAAATTGAACAATGTGTTCCATTCAAAATCTTTCTTTTTGACAGGAACAATGGTCAATTGTGCTTCAATACCTTCTGCTGACGACGTGCCACCATTGAAGTTTTGAAGGACATAGCCCGTACCATAACTCAAGCGGACAAGGCGCATGATTTGGTCAGAATTGACTTGGTTGAAATAAGTCAATTCTAAACCAATACGGTTTCTGAAAAAATTCAATTCTGTACCAACTGAATAAGATTTGATGATTTCAGGTCTCAAATTGGGGCTGTTGCCCGTAAAACCTAAGGCATAACCTGCGCCTGTTGTCAATTGAGGGGCTAAATCCGATTTTAAACTATACGGCGGAACGTCACGTCCTGAACCTGCCAAACCGAAGCGCAACTTACCGAAATCGAGCCATTTAACATTTTTCAACAGTTCGCTAAACACGAAACTGACGTTTGCACCAGGGTAAACAAATGAATTGTTTGGTGGATTCAATGTCGAAGTACGGTCATTACGAATGGACGTTGTTAAGGTCAAAAATTTATCATAGTCAAACGTTGCTTCTGCAAAAAAACCCACACTCCGACGTGTTGAAAACGACTGCTTGTTACGCATTGTCGTCGGATAAGTATTGTTGATACTATTGAGTTCAGGAATAACCAATTGCGTACCACGCTGTGAAGCAGCATTATACCTTTGCTCATCCAGCGAAGAACCCATACGTAAAGTCGTATTCAATTTACCAAATCCTTTTGTCAATGTCACTAACCCTGTACCATTCAAGACACGTGAATTATTGACATAGTTTTCTATAATACCTCTGTCTGCCGTAGGCGTTATCGTTGATTCAGGATGAATGAAGTAATTGCCTTCTGCTGTCGAGAAGTCATAGCCCCCCCTCAGTGTGACACTCAACCAATCTAAAGGTTTATAGCTTAAACCAATATTACCATAAGCACGGTCAATGAGGTCAGATGTTTTATTTTTTAAAATTGTAAAATTCGGATTATCGGTCTCCGTATCGTTACCCGCAGAGGTAATGCGGCGCCGAGAACCATCTGGATTGAGGAAATTACTCACGTCGTCAATGGCGGGCCAAGACAACACGTTCAGAAACAAACCATTTGCGCCACGCGGCGCTTTTTGATTTTCAGTCCTAATCAAATTGAGTGCGCCATCAAGCGTGAGTTTATCATTCAATAACCTTGTCGAGC
>JAYVFS010000066.1:0-105410 GCA_043772905.1 Saprospiraceae bacterium
GGTGGCGAAAAAGAAGAACAAGCCGAAACAATGGCTTTCCTCGGTTGGGCGATGATGGCAAGTATTGGTTTGATTGTCTTGATTTTGGTGATTCAATTCAATTCAATTTCTAAGATGATTATCATTTTGTCAGAAATTATCTTCTCAATCATAGGTGTTTTACTCGGTTTTGTCTTTACAGGTATGGACATTGCGATAGTTATGACGGGTATTGGTGTCATCGCGTTGGCGGGTATTGTGGTGAGAAATGGTATTTTGCTTGTAGAATTTACCGAAATTCTCTTGAAACAAGGCGTACCACTCAAAGAAGCGATTATCGAATCGGGTCGGACACGTATGACTCCCGTTTTGCTGACAGCCGCAGCCACAACATCGGGTTTGATACCTTTGGCAATCGGTATGAACATCAATTTTGTCACTTTATTTACAGAACTCAATCCACATATACACTTTGGTGGCGACAGCGTAGCGTTTTGGGGACCCCTCAGTTGGACGATGATTTACGGGTTGCTTTTCGCTACTTTCTTAACGCTCATTCTCGTTCCTGCGATGTTGTATTTGAGTGAACGTTTGAAAATGGCGATATTTAAAAATTACAATCCTAACAAAACAGGTGATGAAGACGAAGTAACAGAGGCTGTTTTAGTCGCTGATACTGAGGGGTAAATAATCAATCTCGAATTATTCTTTTTGCGATAGTTTTCCAACGGGGCGAGCCTTTTTAAGGGTTTCGCCCTGTTTTTTATTAAGGCATTATCACCTTCCTAACCACCTTCAACTGTCGCATCAACAAATCCATTTGATTTGGACTGGCAGCATTCGTCAAAACCACCTTCCCATTTTCGTCAATCAAAACATTGGAAGACATTTTAAAACCGTCTCCTGTTGACTTCAAAAAACTCAACAGCGTTGTGTCCTCCTTTGCCAAATGATAATGTTGAAAAGGTTTTGCCTCATCTATTTGCAGTGTTTTTTGCCAATTCTCTTTGCTTTTGTTTGTCGAAAGGAAAATGATTTGCGTATTGTTTTGCTCAAAATCAGGGATTTTATGAGCGTATATTTTTCCCATAAATTGAAAAATAGGAAAATCTGAAACGACCATATAGACTTTCTTTCCTTTGTATTTTGACAAAATATCTGACCACGAAAGGCTTTGTCCCGCCGTGTCTGACAAGGTCGCTGTCAATTCTAAGGGATTGAAAACATGGACATTTTTTGTCGCCCAATCATCAAGATAAACTATAAAATCTTTGTCTTTACACGTCGCTTTAAATTGGTCATAATATAAAGCGTAATTATTTATCGCACCATAATTTTCTTTCAACAATCGGAATTTGATAAACTCTCGGGTTTCACCTTTGAAATTTTGCTCTGCCATAGTCCATTGATAATCAAAGGCTGTATCCGTTCCACGCGCTTTCCGGCTCAAAAAGCGGTTGAAATCATAGACCGTTTCTTGAACGTTTTTATCCGTCCCGCGTCTCGTTTTGATGATATTACGCAACTCCTTTTTCAAGCTGTTGACTTGCGCCACGTATTCGGGAGAAATCGAATCCACATTCGTTCCCGATTTGCTGAAAGGTCCAATGAGGTTACAGATATACGAATAGCGACATTCACGCTGCAAGGCTTTTCTGAAATCACGCCCCGTTTTGTATTTTTTAAACGCTTCTTTCATATACGCCTGCTCTTCCTCATAAATCCGTTTTGAACTCATAAAAGCATCTTTGAGATCGCGGCTGCGTTTGTACAAACCCAAAGTATAGCCTTGAAAAACCGAAAAACGACGGTTGATTTCCTCCAAAATAATGTTTTCGTCGGGATAGGTCACGCCAACAAAATCCAATGAATCTATTTTGTCAAGACCCGACGAATTCAGTCTGTCAAAGACGGTCACGACCTTATTTTTAGGTCGCACATACATCGCTCGCACTTTGTAATTGACCGTAAAAGTATAAAACATCGGAAAATGGTCGGTTTTACTGAGGGGGGTATTTTGCGAAAGCTTATCGGCTTGTTTATCGCCAAACTTATCGTTTTGGAACATCTGATGCGCATCTACACTCTTGGATTGAATGGTCACTTGGCTTTTTTTACCAATGGATTGACAAGCAAACGTCAAAAATAGCAGTACACAGCAGACTGCCGTTTGTTTGATTTGGTTCAACATGATTTAGATGTTTAAAGATTTGAAATGATGCACAAAATACGTTGTTATACATGCAAATAGTATTTCATTAATGTATAATATTTTGAGATAAAGCAAACTTTAACGTTTGACAAGATAGGCGTTGTGATGAAGAAGGTTGTGAAGATGTAGTTTGAGAAAGGATATGATGTGATTGGTTTATTTATTAAAAAAGAGCGATTGACAATACCAATCGCTCTTTTTTTTTGTTCAATCAGTAAAATAATCTTACCAATTATATCCCCCTCAGTATGCGTTTAGCTTTTGATATATTTTAGACCCAATGTCAAACCATAACCACTCCACCGGGTATATAATAAGGTTGTTTTTGCCATCTTGAAGACATTTTCACACCGCCTAAAACCCGCCATTCGCTTGATTGAGCGACTAAAAGGTTTTGCAAAAAGAAAATAATTGTAAAAAGAAAGGTGTAACGCATTTGTTGTTTTTTTAGACTATGGGTGAAAATATTGTCCTATTCCTCTGTCCCGAAAGAATCGGGATTCGACATGTTTTATACGTTTTATGGTTAAAATCGTTACAAAACTTTTTATTCAAACCTTGACATTCTCATAAATATCCGCCACAGAAATAGTACAATCCAAAGATTTTAAATAAACAGTGCTTTCCATATCTGTTATGTCTGTATATCGCCAAGTATCAGGCGTTTCGCGGTAGCGTATTTGAATATGACACCGCTTTTGGTCAACTAAAACATACTCTCTAAAACTATCCAAAGTGCGGTATTCTTCAAATTTTTCGGTGCGGTCATATTTCTTTGTGCTTTTTGACAAAACTTCAACAATCAGTATCGGATTAATCAACAAGACTTCATTTTTATCAAAATACTGAGGGGTTTCGGACACAACCAAAGCATCGGGATATAAACCAAAGTTTAGTTTGGGTAGATAAACAAGCTGTTGACCCGTCATTACCCAATAGTTTTTCTTATTTTTCCTGCCTGCAATTTTTAGTTCTGCCGAAAAATTGGCAGTAATGGTGTTGTGTGGTCCTCTTGCCATAGGGAGTTTTGTTATAATGCCATTATAATATTCGTTCAGTTCTTTGCTGTCTTCTTCTCGATGTAAATACTCTTGCAAGGTGTAAAGACGAGGCTCTTTTTGCACTTCTTTCGGTGTCGAAAGAACAGCTAACGGCATATCAGATGGATAATCAAGGTGAGAATCGTTGTACATAAGCAGCTATTTTTTTTACAAAAATAATAAATTTCAATAGAAATACTCTTGTTACTGAGTAGATAATTGCACTTTAAAGAAAAAAAAAGCTCAAAGAACGCTATAAGCAGCCGCTACCCGCGCCGCCAAAGCCGCATTATTCAACACCAATTGAATATTGGTTTTCAAACTCAACCCCTCAGTACGTCGCTCAATTTCAGAGAGCAGAAACGGCGTAATCGCTTTGCCTTTAATACCTTGGTCTTGCGCTCGGTCTAACGATTTTTTTATCGCTTTCTCAATCATACGTGTATCTGCTTCAAACTCATGTGGCACAGGATTAGCCACCACAACGCCGCCATGCAACGGAATAGACCATTTTGTTTTCAACATCATCGCCAACTCCTCCTCTGTTTCTACCCGGTAATCAACGCTAAAACCGCTTCTTCTGGTAAAAAAAGCAGGGAAATTGTTTGTTTTATAGCCAATCACAGGTACGCCATGCGTTTCTAAGTATTCCAACGTCAACTCAATATCGAGGATAGATTTCGCACCCGCACACACGACCGCCACGCTCGTCTGCTTTAATTCCTGCAAGTCAGCAGAAATATCAAACGTCACATCTGCGCCCCGATGCACGCCACCGATGCCGCCCGTCGCAAAAATGCGAATACCCGCCAGTTCAGCAATAATCATAGTCGAAGCCACAGTCGTTGCACCATTCATTTTTTTTGTTAAAATCATAGGCAAATCCCGTCGGCTGACTTTGGTGACATCTTGCCCTTGCTTGCCGAGTATTTCGATTTCATCAACCGTCAAACCTGCCTTCATCACGCCGTTGATGATGGCGATGGTCGCAGGTATTGCGCCATGAGTACGGACTTGTTCTTCAACTTTCAAAGCCGTTTCGACATTCTGTGGGTAAGGCATACCATGTGAAATGATGGTGGATTCGAGTGCCACAACGGGTCTTTTTTCCTTAATTGCCGTGTGGACTTCTGCTGAGATGTGGAGGTGGTTTTTCATGGATAGTTGGTTATATTTAGTTATCTATTAAATTTACAAATCATCATCATCGTCATCATCAATATTCATCTTTGCACCTGAAAGCTCTGAAAAAGCATGCATATCGCCTTCTTCTTTTGCGACGACCATACCTTGTTTATAGGTTAAAAAAGCCGTTTCGGGCTGTTCCAAACGTTCATACAACTTGCCAAGATGGTAATATGTGCCGACATACTGAGGGGTCGTTTCTTTCAGTTTCAGATAGTATGCGAGTGCATCATCCTTGTCTCCTGCCTTTTCATATTCTTTGGCAATGGCAAAAAGAAGGAAAGGCTCGTTAGGCTGCGATTTTAATAAGTCAAATAATTGGTCAAGTCTGGACATATTTTTTCTAATGGATAGTTGATAATGGATAATGGATAGTTTTTATATTGTGCATGAATGATGAGCGAAGGTAGGGAAAAGATATGTCCCCTCAGTGTCATACAAATAATAACGCCTATGAAACGATAAATCTCATAGGCATTTTTATTTGTTGAACTCTTCTTAGGAAATGTTGAATTCATCATTTCCTAAGCTGCTTTTGCGGTCAATTCGCTTTGGAGAACCTGTTTTTTTAACAAAAGTGCATAGTCTTCATAATGTTTTTCATCAAAAAAAGATTGCGTTGTCGGTAAATATTCGTCTGGAATGTTTTTGTTATTAACAATGATGCTGTTTATTAAATCTAAGTCATCGTCTAAATCTATCAAAAAAACAAAGGCATGAATCAGCAATAACTCACGTAAGTTGATTTCTTTTTGAAAAAAACGCCTTAAATCATTATTTGTAATTCGAGCAACTAACCACCGATTGGCTTTATTATCAGCATCTACCCATTTGTATAAAAATTGATTTTGTGGCACTTCTTGGTCAATAAAATGCGCCAAAAGTGGACCTTCATGTACAATAAGGTCGCCTAATTTATGAGGCGTAAAGCCTAATTTTTCTATTTTTGTTCCTCTTATGTGTTGCATTTCACAGTTTTTCTTCAATTATCGAGAAAATATTCACAAAATTAATGCTTTCTGATGGATGATGTGTAAAATGTCCATTTTTATCAGGTAAACTATTGACACCATGAGTGGTTTCAAGATAGCCCTCCGCAATTTTAGTTCCTAAAGATTCATAAGCTTTCTTCTCACCCATGCTATTTTTAAGAAAAAGAAAACGCTGTTTCGCATTATCAAAGCTATCAAACATTGATAACCCCATTGCCTGACACTTGGTTTTATCATCGCTATTCAAAAAACGTTTTGGTTTTCGATGATACTGTGGGGTGAAGTTTTCTTCATCATAAATTGAATCGAATACCCATCTAAAAACCCGCATATTATAAGCTTGATAATGAATAGGTGGGCATCTGAACGATAGTTATTCAAAATACGATTGATATTTGAAAGTCATAGTTGTTTACGTTTAGTTGATTTTGCAAACAAAAATAAGTTTTTTTGATAAAAAGGGAAATAAACGTTGCAAAAAAAAATCAATTTTTATTGTTTTGACTCCGTTGTAAGAAAAAAGAAATTTAGCGAATATTCGCTAAATTTCTTTTTTGAGCGAAAATATTTCCTTAAATTTGCTGCCGCAAAGTGAATTTGAACCATAATTCAACAAACAATGTTCAACTTTACGACGTAAAACAAGGCTACTAATGCCGATAATAACTAAATATTCAATCCATAAATATCAAAAGTAAAATTATGAAAATATTGGTCTGCGTTTCCAAAACGCCTGATACAACCGCAAAAATCTCTTTTAATGCCGATGCTACCGAATTTAATAGTGCGGGCGTTCAATTCATTATGAACCCTTATGACGAATGGTATGCCCTCGTTCGTGCGCTTGACCTCGCAAAGGCGACAGGTGGCACAGTGACATTGATCAACGTCGGTACTGCTGAAAATGACCAAATCATCCGTAAAGGTTTGGCACTCGATGCGACAAATGCCGTTCGAATTGACCTCAACTCAAAAAGTGCTATGAATACGGCTTTCCAAATTGCAGAATATGCTAAAACAGAAGGTTACGATATTGTATTCACTGGTAAAGAAACAATTGACTACAACGGTTCGGAAATCGGTGCGATGGTTGCTGAATACCTTGATATGCCTTTCATTAGTTATGCATCAAAACTCGATATGTCAGGCAATACAGCGACCATTGAGCGCGATATTGAAGGCGGCATCGAAGTATTAGAAGTAGATACGCCTTTCGTCGTTTCGGCTGCAAAAGGTATGGCTGAACAACGGATTCCAAATATGATGGGTATTATGAAAGCGAAAAGCAAACCGCTTGCTGTCGTTGCGCCTAAGCCTTTTACAGACAATTCTGTCGTAACAAAATTTGATTTACCACCTGCAAAATCAGGTGTTAAGATGGTCGCTGCTGATGATATGGAGGAACTTGTTCGCTTACTGCATGAAGAAGCTAAAGTCATATAAGTTATTGAAAATCAATCTATTAAAAAATAAGTAGTTGTTTGTCATTTTCGCTTTTTTGTCATTCTGAACGAAGTGAAAGAACCTGAATATTATTTTAAACAGATTCTTTCACTTCGTTCAGAATGACAAAAAAGCGAAAACAACTAAACAGTTATTCAAAAATATAAATAAAAAATGTCAGTATTAGTATTTACAGAAAGCCCAAAGGGTAATTTCAAAAAAGCAGCCTTCGAAGCTGTAACGTATGGTAAAAAAGTAGCTGGTTTACTCGGAACAGAATGTACTGCCTTAACAATCGGAGATGTCAACAACGGTGGACAACTCGGGGAGTATGGTGCAGCAAAAGTATATAATGTAGCAGGTATCAGCGATTTCGATGCGCAAGTTCATGCAGCCATCATCGCAGATGCGGCGAAGCAAACAGGCGCAACAGTTGTCATTTTGGGCAATAGTTCGACAGGTAAATCATTGGCAGGACGTATTGCCGTACGCTTAAATGCGGGTTTGGTATCGGGTGCGAATCAATTGCCGACAAATGATGGTGCTTTTAAGGTCAAAAAAGGCGTTTATTCAGGTAAAGCGATTGCAGAATACACGATTTCGGCTGACAACAAAGTAATTTCGTTGATGGGAAACGCCATTGCTCCTGAAAAAACAGGCAGTGATGTCGCTGTGACCCCCCTCAGTATTTCAGCTCCTACGAGCCGTGTGCGTGTCAAATCTGTGAAAACGGCAGAAGGTATTGTGCCTTTACCCGAAGCAGAATTGGTCGTTTCGGCAGGTCGTGGCATGAAAGACCCTTCAAATTGGGGTATTATTGAAGAATTGGCTACTACTTTGGGCGCAACAACGGCGTGTAGTCGTCCTGTTGCGGATGCCGATTGGAGACCTCACCACGAACACGTAGGGCAAACAGGCGTAGCGATTCGTCCGAATTTGTACATTGCTATCGGTATTTCTGGTGCGATTCAGCATTTGGCGGGTGTTAATAACAGTCGTGTGATTGTGGTCATAAACAAAGACCCCGAAGCACCGTTTTTCAAAGCGGCAGACTATGGTGTAGTAGGTGATTTGTTTGAAGTTGTACCGAAATTGACGGAAGCGTTTAAGAAATATAAGGCTTCGGCACATTAGTTTTTGTAGAAAACCCTCTTTTTACTGAGGGGTATGTAAATAATAAAACAGCCGTTTTCGTTGATTCGAGAACGGCTGTTTTTACTTTAAATATTGATTTGTGGAAATAAATTTGGAATTATGGAATTTATATCTCTAACTTTGCACAATAAAGTTCATTGAAAAGGCTGTTTGGTAATAATTTATTTTAGGATAAAATAGAATTTCAACGAAGTATCCGTTGAAATTCTCGGAACAACTGCAAATTATCGAAGAATAATAGATAATTTCAGTCAAATAAAATAAGAGACAATTGAGTTTTTTTACTCAAAAAACAATAAAATTATGGTAATACTTACCAAAAAAAAGTTGTACGACTTTGCTTTAATACATAGTGGTACAGAGGATGCTCTTGATGATTGGTACAGAAAAGCGAGATTAGCTGATTGGACAAATTTTCAAGATATAAAACAAACCTTTAATTCGGTTGATTATGCAGGAAATGACAGATACGTTTTCAACATAAAAGGAAACAAATATAGATTAGTTGCACTTATTCATTTCAATCGTCGTACTCTTTATATTCGTTTTATAGGAACACATAAAGAATATGATAAAATTGATAGTAGTGCTATCTAAATTAAGCAAATAAACTACCAAATAGCCTTTTCAAGTACTTTACTTTTTGTAAATCTATTTTAACAAATATGACAATCCAATCAATCTCTAACGAAGTAGAATATCAAGCAGCACTTGAAGCCATTGAACCTTTTTTACAAAAAGGTTTTGACAATCTTACTGTTGAAGAAGATGACGAATTGGCACGTATGTCTGCACTCATTGAGGAATATGAAGCCGTTCACTATCCAATGCCTTTCAAGCCGAAAACAATGGTTGAAATGCTGGAACTAAAAATGTTTGAACGAAAATTGAAGCAAAAAGACTTAGCCAAAGTCTTACAAGTTACTGAAAATCGTATTTCAGAAGTGATGAACGGTAAAAGAAAAGTCAATATGGATTTAGCTAAACGCTTGTATTTAGAACTTAATATTGACCCTCATTTTATATTAACTTACGCCTGATACTGAGGGGTTATGTAAATAACAAAACAGCCGTTTTCGTTGATTCGAGAACGGCTGTTTTGCTTTTACGCATTATAAAACTCCTCTTCTTCCTCCTCAAAAAACGCTTTCACCATTTTTTGACGATCAAATTCCTTTTCATTATTGGACAACCAAACCGTTGCCACGCCATTGCCGATGAAATTTGTAATGGCACGGGCTTCCGACATAAATCGGTCAACACCGAGCAATAATGCCAAACCTTCTAACGGAATGACATGAACAGCTTGTAATGTAGAAGCTAAAACCACAAAGCCGCTGCCTGTAACACCCGCCGCACCTTTTGAAGTGACCATCAAAATGCCAATAATCGTTAAGATTTGTTCCCAACTCAAGTGAATACCGTAGGCTTGCGCCAAAAATATCGTTGCCATTGAGAGATATATCGTCGTGCCATCGAGATTGAAAGAATAACCCGCAGGAACGACCAAACCGACGACGGGTTTTGAACAACCCATGCGTTCCAATTTTTCCATCAAAGCGGGTAGAGCCGCTTCTGAACTCGACGTACCGAGGACAATGAGAAGTTCTTCTTTGATGTACTTTAAAAAATCCCAAATTTTGATATTGTACATTTTCAAAATCAAACCCAAAATGAGAAAAACGAAAACGGCCATCGTTATATAAACCGTACCCATCAATTTCGCAAGAGAAAACAGCGCACCTACACCAAATTTGCCAACGGTATAAGCCATGCCACCAAATGCACCGATAGGAGCGAGGTACATAACAAAATGTAGCGCTTTGAACACATATTTTGAGATTTTACTGAGGGGGTCTAAAACCACTTTTTTCCCTTTGTATTTGCTCAAAAAACTGCCCAAAATGAGAGAAAACATAAGCACTTGCAGCGTCAAATTGTCTTTAAAAAACTGCCACCAACTGAATGTTTCTGCGCCTTTTAGGAATTTGCTCATGTCTGCACCTGCTGCTTTTGTAGTGTCCACACCTGCGCCAGGTTGGATAACAAAAGCGACGATAATGCCGACAAGGAGTGCCAAAGTGGTCACAACTTCGAAGTAAATCAAGGCTTTGCCACCTGTTTTGCCTACTTTTTTGAGGTCGCCCATAGCGGCAATTCCCAACGTAATGGTCAAAAAGATGATGGGATTGATGAATATTTTGACCAAATCAATGAATCTATCACCCAAAAATTTCATTTCAACGGCGGTGTCGGGAAAATAAGCACCGAGAACAGCTCCCGCTGTGATGGCTGTGAGTACCCAAAAAGTGAGGTTGGATAGGACTTTTTTCATGATTTTTCGTTTTGCGAATATTGAATGAATGGACACAAATTTCACTAATTACACGAATTAAGTTCCTTTCAGGATGACAAAGTATTCGTGTAATTAGTGAAATCTGTGTCACCTAATTATTTATAGATTTTTTATCAAAAAATAAACAATGGGTAATAAAATAAGCGACAACGGAATGCTGATGCCAATCATTTGAGCCACTAAATTGGGATTCAAACCTTTGCGTATCGCAACGATGGCAATCGTATTCATCGAACCCAAAGCCGAGCCAAGGATACTGACTTGAAGGGCGATACCTTGTTGTTTGAATATGCCGACGAAAATTAAGAAAATAATCAATGGCGCAAGTATCAATTTGAATAATAAACCTAAAATAAGCGGTTTTGATTGGCGATTGAGTGCTGAAAAATTCATTTGTAAACCAATGGAAATCAATGCTACAACATTCAAAGTGCTGCCAATTTTGGCTAAAACATCGGCAATTACTGTGGGGTGTTGATAGCCCGTAAATTTTAAGATTAAGGCTAAACAAAAGGCGGCAAAGGGTGGAAATATGAACATATCTTTGAGAATGCGTAACCAATTGACTTTTTTACCTGTCGTTGCGTAGGTGGAAACGGTAGCAATTCCGACGGTTGAGCAAACTAAGAATGTACCGCTTTGCGACATCAAAATGCCTAATTTTAAGCCTTCCGCACCATATAACAATTCAAAAATAGGAAATCCAACAAATGAAATACTACTGATACCTGCCACAACGATGAGCGCACCTACCGTTGAACGGTCAAAACCTGTTTGTTTTTTTGTGGCATTAAAAAACAGAAATGACGCACCAAATACCAACCACGCCGACAAAATAGGCAAGGCTTCATCGGCTGTAAACTGGATATTGACGGTGTGTAACAATGTCAATGCGGGTAAAGGAACGTTGATGATGAAGTTGTTCAACACGTTTGCCCCATTTTCGGGCATTGCTTTTAGCCCCCTCAGTATGATACCAATTAAGAGACAGATGATGAGTAAAAGGATGTTGGACATGATTTGGCTATTTGTTATTGGTTATTGATAAATTGGTTATTAGTCGTTGATTTACAATCAATAACGAATAATCAATTTACCAATAACCAAAACCCAATTTAGAAAGTGAGTGTTGCATTCACGTAATAAAACGCGCCGTTGAAACCGAATTGGTTGGCGTTACGTGTGTATGGTGTTTGACCTGTGAAATACGAAGCATAGTTTGAAAATACTTTATCGGGATAGACATTTGTAATATTGTTGCCACCCACAGAAACGGACAAATTTTTAAGCGCATTATAGGTTATGACAACGTCAAAAATGGTTTTTTCACTAAAATTTTGACTGCGATGGAAGCCGCCTGATGGTTTTTCCCACGCAACGACTTCGCCAAAATGATTCGCCCGAACAGTCAGATTCAATTTTTTCATCTGATAACCCAATGATAAAATAGCTTTTTGACGCGGTTGAGATGTTTCAATTAAACTACGGCTGATGGTGTCAATAATCAGAATCGCTTTTGGATTTGGAGCCCCTACTAACAATTGGCTTGGTGTTTCTTTTACGCCTGAAATTTCCGTCTTATTCGCCGTCAAAGCCAAACTTGCGGTTAATCGGTTATGCTCATTAAAATTATGTTTGAATGTTGTTACAAAGTCAATACCTGTTGTTTTTGTACTCAAATGATTCGTAAAAAATGATATTTCTTGAATCGAAGTGCCTGTTAATAGTGCTTTTACCGCAGGAACAGCCGTTGTTGTCAATGCTTCTGAAATGATGATACGGTCTTTAATATCAATTTGATAAGCATCAAGGGTAAAAAGGAATTTTTCACCTGCTTTTGCTGTTATACCCAAATTGTAGTTCCAAGAAGTTTCTGCTTTCGGGTCTTCAATACCCAACGATTTCAAACGTAGGTCACTGCTGGGTAATTGTTTTGTTTGACGAATAGCACCCGCTTGTACAGTCGAAGTTGTAACAGAGTTGAAAATTTGTTGCAAAGAAGGCGCACGAAAGCCTTTATTGATAGAGCCGCGTAGGGCTAAGCCATTTGTAATTTTATAACGGGTGGCTAATTTTCCAGAAATATTATTGCCAAAATCGCTGTAATTTTCAAAACGAAAAGATGTTGCCACTAAAAATTTGTCTGTTATATCGGTTTCAATATCGGCATAAACACCAATATTTGACCGTTTTGCATCCACTTCATCGGCAGGTGCAATACCTGGTCGTCCGCTTGAACCAGAGGCTTTGCCCGCCACAGTCCCTTCTTTATAGGAATTAGCATCGCCTTGGGTGAGTTTAAAAAAGTCAATACGATATTGACTACCTACTGCAAAGTTGAATGATTTCAGACCTTTTATATCAAAACTTTTAGACAAGTTTGCCTCTGTTGTGCTTTGTCCAAAACCACTTCTACCGACATAAAACTCTGTTGGCGAAGCTGAACCCATTGACGGATTTGTTGTGTTTTTTGCCCATAAATCCAAGTAATTATGCCCAAAACCAGTTGAAAAATCCATATTCCAACCTTTGTCCAGTTTGCGATTCAAACCAACCACAGCTGAAATGTCTTTTGACACGCCTGGGAGGTCAGGGTCGTAGCCATCAGGATAGATAGACACATTTGAGTTGGCATCCGTCGGAATGGCATTGCGGAAAAAGCCTTCTGCTGCCACATCTTTTTGTGATGAACCACCAAAAGCATACAAAGACCAGCCATTACTGAGGGGGTAGCCGACGTTCACAAAAGTTTGAATCGCTGTCAAAGGATTGCTGCCATAAGTGGAAACAGTAAAAGGCTTGCCCGAAGTAGAGGTCGGATATTTTCCGCGCGCTGCCCGCATACTGTCCTCTCGAATCAGTGTTGTTGCTGGTGAAGTACCTGCTGCAAAATAAATACGTCCTGTGAATGGGTCAGAACGTTGTGTGCCACCCGCATGATTATAGCTGAGTGTTGCATTAAGAAAACTGCCTTCTTTACCCAATTTGAAACCATAATTCAATGAACCCATATATTGCGTACCGTCTCCCGATTGGGTTTGACCCAATTGGGTTCTAAAAGTTCCTTTTCCAACAGATTTATTTAAACCCAAATTGACAATACCTGCAATGGCATCGGAACCGTATTGAGCCGCCGCACCGTCGCGCAAAATTTCAAGACGTTCAATCGCCAAACTCGGAATTGAGTTCATATCCGTAGTCACTGTGCCTTTACCTAAGGTCACATTGAGGTTCAAAGCAGAAAATTGGTGGCGACGTTTGCCATTCACCAATAGCAAAACTTGGTCAGGCGACATACCGCGTAAGGTCGCAGGGTCGGCGTAATTAGCGACACCGTTGATACCATATTTAGCAGAATTGAACGATGGCGAACTAAATTGTGCCATTTGTCCCAATTCTGTTTGACCCGTCAATTGCAAATCTTTTGCATTCAAAACATCTACAGGCACAGGGCGGTCAACATCCGACCGCGCTTTACCACGTGAACCAACGACGGTGACTTCGCCGAGTGTCGCTAAGTCCTCTTTCAATACAATATTGAGCGTTGAGGTCTCTTTTGTAACGGTAATTTCTTGTTTGTTGTAACCAACAGATGAAAAAACCAAGACATTGCCCACTTCTGCATCAATGCTGAACTTGCCGTCAAGGTCGGTCTGAGTCCCTTTACTTGTGCCTTTTATCACAATATTGATACTGGGCATGGGTTCCCCTTTTTCGTCTTTGACAGTACCTGTAATGGTTTGAGCCATACTCGATTTGAGCGTAGGACGATTGTTGTTGCTGCCTATACTGAGGGGGGGGATTTCATTTTTTTTGATATTGGCATTGAGCATAATTTGCCCTCCAATGACTTTGTAACCGATTTTCAAAGGCTTCAAAGTTGCGTCTAAAATATCTGACAATTTTCTGTTATTTGCAGAAATAGACACTTTCCGATTGGCTTGAATGGCGCGGGAGCTATAAACAAACTGCACATCGGCAGCCCGCTCGATTTGGGCGAGTGCATCGCGTAATTCGGCATTTTCAAGCCTAATTGATACCGATTTGTTCAAAATGTCTTGTGCTTTCGTGTTGCTTGCAAAAGCACAAGTCGTCATCAAGACAGCGAAAGAGAGTTGCGTAAGCGTCATTTTCATCAGCTTTATTAAGCTGTTTTTTAATTCTAGTTGTTCTTTTTTCATAAATTTACGACGTTTTGTTAATAGAAACTTGGTTAGAAGAAAATTTTGTTTTTAGGCAAAACAATGACCTTTCCCAGCCTCTTCGCCAAAAGAGATGGGTAGTGATAATTATTTATCATTAAAAAGGTTAAAATGAAGAGCCGTTGGTGTGACCGCATCAGCGGCTCTGTTTTTGAAAAAATGATGAATGATAAGTTATGAATGATGAATGAGCATAAATTCATCATTTATCATTTATAACTCATCATTCATTACAGCCTTTTCCTGAAATCAAAATACTTGTGCCTTTGATTTCGTAAGAGGCATTTAAAGTAGCGCAAATCAAATCTAATTTAGTGTAAAGCGGTTGTTTCGTTAAGTTGGCTGTCAAAGGACAATTATTGAGTGCATCGTTCGCCAAAACGATTTGGATACCATAAGCTGTTTCTAATTGATTGATAACAGTAGAAAGAGGTGTTTCATAAAAATTAAAATGTGGGGATTGAGGTTGCGTTTCCGCAGTTTTAAGAAGGACGGGCTTTTCAACCAAACCTGTTACAAAGTGTTCATCTTCAAGGAAATAAGTAACTTTTAAATTCGGTGTAAGAATCACACCATCGTTTTCAGACGGCTTCTGTGTGCTTGTTTTTTCTTTATAAACCGTCACTTTACCTGTTATAACTTCAACGCCAATATTTTTTGACCCCTCAGTATTTTTGACCCAAAAAGACGTGCCAAGCACCTGCGTCACAATGTCTTTGGCATGGACAAAAAACGGACGTTCTGGGTTTTTAGCAATATCAAAAAAAGCCTCGCCTGTCAGAAAGACAACCCTTTCGGTTGGTGTAAAATGTTCGGGCAGACGGAGGCGACTGCCCGATTTCAAAATGATTTTTGAACCATCTTCCAAAGTCACTGACATGGGGTCAATGTTGTGGTTGATGATTTCCTTCATACGACTTGAAGCCGTTTCAGTGGTTAAAATATTGGTAAAACTGTTGTTTTTACCCATCATAAACCAAAGCATCGCCACAAAACCAATAATAGTTGCGGCAGCGGCAATGCGCCACACCCAAAATGATAAAGGTTTTTTGTTTATTAGTTTGAGTACATTGTTGGGTTTATTTGTAGGTATTTTGCCTATGGTTTGTGCTTCAATTTTTGCCCACATCTTTTCTTCGACCCCCTCCTGAAATAATCGGGATACCTCATCCGTATCGTTCCAGTTCACAGGCGTTTCTTCGCCGATGAGGTCGTAGAGTTGGTCAACGAGGCGGCGTTCTTCAACCGAACAATCGTCGTTTAAGTACCGACGGAGCAAATCCCTAAATTCTTTTCTATTCATTGTATTTTCGGATATGTATATGGTAAGTAAGGTGGAATAGGAAATACCCTAATGCTATTTGTGTTTTTTTAAATAAAAATTTTCAAACAAAATTCAACAATACACAAACTGCCATAAAATCCTTCAATTGCGTCCGCAAAAACTTCAAAGATTGGGAAATGTGGTACTCAACTGATTTTTCGGATAAATTCATACGCTCGGCAATCTCTTTACCACTTAGATTTTCAAAACGGCTTAACCGATAAGCCTCGCGTGTTTTTTCGGGCAGTGTTTCAAGGGCATTTTCTAAGGCATTCATTAAGTCTTGTAGGAAAACGGCGTTTTCAACAGTATTTTCACCAGAAACTTCTGCATACTGAGGGGGTAGAGATAACGCAAATTTTTCGCGAGTCAATTTCGATTCTATATAGTTGAGTGTTTGGTATTTGATGGAAACCATTAGGTAGGATTCTAAATTTTGGACGGCTAATTGATGCCGACGTTCCCACAGGCTGATAAAAATATTTTGAGTGATTTCTTCTGCCGCTTCTTTTGACCGTAGCTTTTGTAATGCCAACCCAAAACACCGCCTGCCGTAGCGTTGGTAAATCGCTCGAAACGCCTTATCGTCGTCTGATTTCAGACGGTCTAAGAGTTCTTGGTCAGTATGTAATTGGTCCATCATTATTTCAAGTATCCGTTTTTTTAAAGTAAAAGTAGGAAAAACATATGCAAGTATAGAAAATAATAAGACACTTAGTTAGACTTGCCCTTTTTAACAAGTCTTTAACTGACTTTAACAGTTACATTTATAGCGGATGTGCGTCTCTTTATTACAGATTGGATGAAACGATTTTATTGATTGTAAAAAAGCAGGGTAAAATGCAACAAGAAGACAATCAAATCGTTGTAAATCAATAAATTAAAAAACAACAAAGCTTTTTTTTATAAAAAATACTGTCAATTTGTTTGATTTTATTTTTGTAAAATACATTATTTTGGATGTAATTTTGCCGACAATAAAACATTGAATTTTAAACAAATCTGAAAATTAAAATAATATGAAAACCTTAATCGTTATTTTCTCGCTTTTGATGCCTGTATCTTTCGATCAACCAAATATCGCTGCCGTTACCAAGGCATTGAGTGAAGGCGATGCTTCAACTTTAAGCAATTACCTTGATAACACAGTTGAGTTGACCATTTTAGCTTCTCAAAATGTGTATAATAAAGCACAAACGACGACTGTTTTGAACGATTTTTTTGCTAAAAACAAACCTCGTTTATTCAACGCAGTTCATCAAGGTTCTTCAAAAGGGTCTTCATCTCACTATACGATTGGTGATTTGTCCTCAGCGACTGGCACATATCGAGTTTATCTTTACTACAAATCAGTAGGTGAAAAACCTGTTATTCAGGAGATTCGTATTGAGAAATAATCATTTGTGAAAAAAATACTGAGGGGTCTAAAATCAATGGATTTTAGACCCCTTCCTATTTTGAGGCTACCCGTTGGGCTAAAAAGGTGGGTATTGAGCGAATAATCGAGAATCTGGTTTCACGCTACGATTCTATATGAAAAACTTATTAGTTTTGCAACATGAAAAATATTCAAACTACGCTGAAATGGACAGCCTTTGCCTTGCTTTTTATACTGTTCAACACTTCCTGCAATGACGAATTGAACCTTATTGAAACGGGTAAAGAAACACCGATTGTCTATGCTTTTTTGTCACTCAACGATACGGCTACATATATACGTGTAGAACACGCATTCGTGGATGCTAAAATACCCGCAGATACCATTGCCAAAGTTGCCGATTCGCTCTATTATTCAAACATAACAGTGACTTTGGTGCGTGTGAAAAATAATGAACGATTTGTTTTGACGCGTGTGGATGGCAATACGGAGGGGTATCGCCGCGACGATGGCATCTTTGCCAAATCGCCCAATTATTTGTATAAAGTAAAAAATGCAAACTTGGCGATGCAAGCGGACGAGCAGTGGCGCATCACTATTCAGCGCAATGGTGATACTAAAATATTGGCGCAAGCGACGACTAAAGTGATTGGCAACTACACTATTTTTGCACCACAAGCAGGTGCATCTTTGTTTTTGACGTATGACAATACTTTCAATGTCAGTATTGAAACAACCGAAATAACTGCCAAATTTTATGATGTGAAAGTCATCATGAACTACGACGAAGTCATTGGTTCTGTGCGGACACCTAAAAAAGCGGAGTGGCTTTTGGCAAGTGGTTCACCTCGTCGAGGAACGGATATCCAGACCTCTTTTCGTCGAAATGCTAGGGATTTTTATACTTTTTTAGGTAATAACATAGCTGTAAATGCCAATGCGACGCGTTTTTTCAAGGACTTCGATGTTGAGGTGACAGGCGGTGGACAGGAGTTGATAGATTATGTGAATGTCGGTATTGCTAATATTGGAATTACAGGTTCGCAAGCGATTCCTACTTATACAAATGTGGAAAATGGGCTGGGTCTTTTTACTTCACGCAATAAAACGGTGATAAAAGGTATGAAACTGAATGACCAATCTACGGACTTGTTGAAAACGGGGGAGTTGACTAAAAATTTGAATTTTCGGTAAAAGGTATAACCCCTCAGTATCGAATCAAAAAAGCCCTCTTTTGGAAACAAAAGAGGGCTTTTTTGATTCATAATATTGATTGTCAATATATTATGAAAGATTACTTATCTGATTCTTTTTTCAATTCCGCAACAATCATTTTTATCTCAGGGATAGATAAGCCAAAGACATTAGACAATAAATCAAAGCTATTGCCACGTAAATGGGCTTCATAAATGGCTATTTTTTTCCCTTTCTCAATGCCTTGATAAATACCTTTTTCAATGCCTTTTTCAATGCCTTTTTCAAATCCTTCTTGGATAAATTCATCTATAAATGTCATAGCATCAGATTTTTTATAATTATCAGATTGGATAAATTCAGAAATAATCTCATTTCGAGTTACACCAGAAATGTTACTCAAATATATACCAAACATACGAACAAACAAAAAAGTTTGCTCATTTTTTTGATCATACCCAATGAGCCATAAGTCAACAATATTGGCTTTGATGTAAGCGGTTTCTAAATAATGTTTGAATGCTAAGAGCGTTTTTTGCAACAAAATGGATTGAAAACCCAATATGATTTTATCGGGATAATCTTGTAAATTGACAAGTAAATAATCAAACGAGGGCAAAAAACGCAATGTTTCAGCTACAACACCTTCAAAATAGCTTTCAAATGGTTCGATAATCCACTTTTCTTTTCCATGATATAGGATAATAGGAATCATTGTAACCGGTTTTTGACCCGCAGCTAACTTCTTTTTCCAAGAATTCCTTTTGTAATCAATAAGTTGAAAATGAGGGTGAGACGGCTTGTAACTTTTATGCTCAAAAAGAAATGCGATTTCAGCTTCTTTCTGACTTTTTTGGTACCGACAACGCCATACTAAATCCGCATAATACTCTGACAATTCATCAGTTATATATGAATTTGGTTCGACTTCTAAGGTATCGAGGTCGAGTTTATCAAGCAAATCTTTTGGTAAAAATTGCATTAAAAAAGGCTTTACAACATCAATAATACCAAAAGCGCCTTTGAAAAACTTATCGTGTGGGTTGTTGATGCTTTGTTCGTTGGTTTCACTCATAGGTTTGTTTTTAAGTTTTCTGAATCCAGTTTAAATTATTCTAACAAAGGTATCAATTATTTTAACACAAAGCTCCCCCTCGTATAAAAGCAAAAACCCACTTTATGTCATTGTAAAGTGGGCTTTTATTTATCAGTTACAGTCTTTGAATTTCTCTAATCCACACTCCAAAAATGCTTTATATTTATCAACTTCTGGTGTGTATGCCGTTGGTGCGTTCAAAACTTTCAAATCATTACCTTCTGGACAAACAAGTACATAGAACGGTTGCGAGTTTTTATTGAAAAAAGTGGCTTCTAAATCCGTCCACATCTCCCCCTCAGTATCTTTTAGTTTTCCGTCAAATTTTGAGGTGTATGGCGCATAAGGTGCTTTCAACTCATTTTTATCGTCGGTATAAAGAGAAATCAAGACGTATTTATCACGAATGAGTTCCATAACGCCCGGTTTGTTCCAAACGTTTTCTTCCATTTTACGACAATTGGCGCAGTTCCAGCCTGTAAAATCAAGCAAAATGGGCTTGTTTTGTCTTTTAGCTTCTGCTAAACCTTCGTTGAGGTCATGGAAACAAGGCAAATTTAAAGGACATTTTTGTGGATAAATATAACTGTAACCTGCGGGAGGCAAAATGCCGCTGCCCATTTCAGGGGTTTGGAAAGTTTCTGTATTTGCGTTGTAGCGGAAACCTAAACCGAGGTAAGCCGCAATTGCCAACGATGAGAGGACAATCGCACCGCGTGGGATAGAAAACTTTTTCTTTCCACCATTTTTGAATTTTAAAATACCTGCATGATACAGGGCTAAACCCAAGGCGCACAGTATCCAAATCGCTAAAAAAGCTTCATAAGGTAGGAATTTCCAACCTTTAATGAGGTCAGCATTTGACAAAAACTTGAAAGCTAAGGCGACTTCGATGAAGCCCAGAGTTACTTTCACATCGTCCATCCAACTGCCCGATTTTGGTAATGATTGCAACCACGCTGGAAACAAAGCAAACAAACCAAAGGGTAAAGCCAACGCCACTGCGAAACCCAACATACCAATAGCAGGTCCCCACGAAAAGCCTGTCGCAGTCGCAGTTTGTACCAATAAAGTGCCGATAATGGGACCTGTACAACTAAACGAAACGAGGGCAAGCGTGAATGCCATGAAAAAAATGCCGACAAAACCACCTTTGTTTGAAGCGGCATCTGCTTTATTTGTCCAACTTGAAGGCAGTGTAATTTCAAAATAACCAAAGAATGAAACGGCAAAAACAAGGAAAAGCACGCCAAAACCGATATTTACCCAAGGATTTGTTGACAAACGGTTCAAGGCATCAGAACCAAAAACAGTTGTAATCAATAAGCCCATTGAGACATACAAAACGATGATGCTGGCTGCATATAATAAGGCGTTGCGGATACCCGTTGCGCGGTCTTTTGACCCTTTTGTAAAAAAACTAACGGTCAAAGGTATCATAGGAAAGACGCAAGGTGTCAACAAAGCGAGTAAACCACCGCCAAAACCTAAGGCAAAAATCCACCACAAACTCGATTGCGTTTCGTCCGCTTTTACGCCAATCGACGTGCAATCATTTGTTTCGTTTGTTTTATCGAAAGAGAAAAGACTTGGTTCTGTTAGGATATTGCTATTGGTTGATGTGCTTGTTTGTGTTATTGGCAATGACTCAACTTGTTCATTTCCAATGCCATTTGCTACGTTAAAGGTATATTTTACCTCTGTTGGAGGCAAACACATTTCGTTGTTACAAGCTTGAAATTCAAGCGAACCATTGATGGGTTTTGTTATGTCTTTAATTTTTATGCGTTGCGTAAAAGTAGCCGTTTCAGAAAAATCAACGACCGTCATATTGTTAAAAACGGCTTCTTTGTGTTGGCGACGTTTCGGACTTTCTTCTTTTACTTTACCTATTAATTCAATATTATCATTTTTATCAAAAGTAAAACTTGTGGGTATTGGTCCATCACCTTTTAAAAATTGAGAGTAAATATGCCAATCTGGGTCAAGTTTTGCCTTGAAAATGAGGTCATACTCCGTATCAGTGTTTTTTTTTGATTCAAAAGTCCATTTCACAGGTTGTTGAACGCCATTGGTTTGAGGTGGTAAAGAGGCAGTTGTTGTACCCGTTTTAGTAGGTTGCGCTGATTGCGGAATTATTGTTGGTATGGCTTGTGCAGGGTTTTGTACTAAGGGGGTAGGCGCAGCAGCACCGCCGCCACTTGTGCTTGAAGACATACTTATTTTATACGAAAAGTCTTGTTGATTGGGTGGCAGGCATTTTTCATCGTCGCAAGTTTGCCATTCGACAGAGCCTTTGATGTCGGTTGAACCATTGACTTTGATACGCTGGATGAGTTTCATTTCGTCTGAAAACTTTGTGATATTCATCTCAAAGATTTTATCGAAGCCTGATTTTTTGTGGTCACTCACTTCTGCCGCCTTTCCGATGAGTTGATACTGAGGGGTCGGTTTGAAAGTCAAAGCGGTGGGGACAGGACCATCGCCAACGAGGAATTGCGAATAAATGAACCAACCTTTTTCCAATTTGGCAGTAGCGATGAGGTCATATTCCGTATCACTGATTTTTTTCGATTCAAACGACCATTTTACGGGGTTGAGAATTTGGGCATTATTAACGCCAATAATGAATAAAAATGCGAAAATTGTACTAAAATTTTTTTTCATCTGTTGAAATTGATATGGTCAGAATATATGAATATGTTAGGAGATGCAAAGCTACAATTAGAAAGCTGAAATGCAAGAGGCAGTTAATCGAATATCCGACTAACTGCCTCTTGAACGCCCTGAATAAAGAAAAGTTTTATCACTTATTGAGCGGTACATCGAAATTTACCTTTTCAGGGGGCATACACATCTGTCCATTACAAGTCATAAATTCCAATTTACCTTTGACAGAATACGTATTGCCTACAATTTTGACCTTTTGCACAAATTGGGTTTTGCCTTCCAATTTGATGACAGTCATGTTAAAGTTAGCGTCAAATGCTTCTTTTTTCAGACCAATTTCCAAAGGTTTACCGTCAAGTATGATATTTGGATTGTGTTCAAAATCAATTTTGGTCGGAACGGGACCTTTTTTAGGCATTTCCTGTGAATAAACGTACCAACCCTCGTCAATACTGGCTGTTAAAGTTATTTGAAATTCTGTACTTGACAGTTTAGTAGCAGTAAAAGACCAATTTACGGGCTCTGCCATTTGAGCTTTAATGGAAAAAGAAAAAAGTAGTGTGATGATGATTGTGGGAATCGCTTTTAGCATATTAATCTTAATTTTTCTTATGTGTCCTATCGTTAAATTTAATGACTGTGGTGTTGCGCAAAAAAGTACTAAAGAAACGTAAACAGTTTCTTTAGAATAAAATAAGGGAATTATATAAATTTTAAAATTAAATTCTGAAAGCTTAGGTGAGATTACAAAGCTATGTAAAATGAGCTTATTTGTACAGCGCTTGCTTTGTTGTTGCCACAAAGGTCTAAAAATCTTTTTAAAACTCTGCTACATAAAGCAAATTTTATTTTTTTAAAATAAAAACGATAAAAAAGAATTAATTGAAACGATAAATCATTCTATTAACGGTCTTTCCATCGTTTTACTTCAAGATAAATTGTTTGTGCAGGCTTAGAAAAAGCAAATTTTGTTTCGTCGAAGGTTGGTCGTCTCCACTTGACATTGAAATTATTCGACATCGCATAAGGCTCTACTGGAACACCCATATAGTTTTTGTCAAGCTCGTGATTGTCATTAATATCGTGATAGCAAGTGACTGCATAGTAACCATTGGGCATATTAAAGTCGAAACGGAGAGTTTTGCTATTGCCAACGGGTTTGTTTTGTGTAAAGGCATAACTTTTTTTCTCCAAAAACTTATCCTGAGAATTGTAAATAGCCACTCTTATTGAGCCTGTGGGCGTGTCTATACCACTAATAAAGACGGATAAAATACCATTGCTTTTGTTAGGAAGAGTAAAGCCGAGAAAAAAAAAGGGAATTAAAGCGCAGAATAATTTTTTAATAAAAGTGCTTGTCATGGCTAAATATTGTTTTTGAACGATTCTAAGTATCTTTTAAAAAGGTTATTGTTTTGAGTGACGTTTACCAAAACGTTAAAGATGCCCTTATCATTTTATATTTTTGCAAAAACTTTTGTTAAATGACATTTGAAGTGCCTTTTACCCTAATAAATAAAAAAGCGAAAGACTTGTTTTCATATCATCATGAAAACAAGTCTTTCGCTTTTTTACTGAGGGGGAGCTGATGTGTTGGGATATTCTAATATATCGTCATTTACATTTCTGCTTCGCCATTAAGTTCACGCTCAATTTCTTCCATCAAAACAAACTCTTTACTTTCCTCAATAGTCGGAATAATGGTTAAGAAACCATCCAATTTCGCTATTTCGATGAGTTTCTTGACATAAGCGTTGTTTAAATTTGTTAGGATGAAGCTGCCTTCTGTGTCATTCCAAAGTTGGTGACCCAACAGGATGGCACTCAAACCCGAAGAGTCAACATATTTAACATCGTTCATGTCAAAAATGAGACTGGGGATACCTTCGTCGCAGATAAAACTGAATTGAGCTTTAAGCGACGGAGCAAGGAGTGAGTTTAGATTTTCGTCATGCAACGAAAATATGGCAAATTTTTCTTGTTTATCTACGGAATATTTCATTTCAAAATTATGGTTAGAGGTGAATTATTGTTAAGTAAATGACTTACAAGTAGCAAATTTAGACAAAGGGTTTAGAAAGGGGAATGTTTTTCAACAAAATTTAGCATTATGTTGAATTTGACATAGATTCCCCTTGTTTTGAAAAGGAAAAGTAGTAAATTTGTTTCGTTTGAGAGGGATAATATTCTTTTTTGTTGTTGGCTGTTTTGGCGGCATAAAATTTTTTGATAATGAGAAAAAACCAATTCTGTCATATTTTACATCGTTCAACATGACATTCTTTCCGAAATGTTAAAATGTTAATCAAATGGCATCATTTTTTCAGTTGAATTTTGATTAATTGTTTTTTTTCATACTTTCGCAGAAAAGTAAACATTGAAGCACAAATTTTATGATATGTTGTCCCCCTCAGTATTTTTAGCCTTGAGAGAACAAAACCTTGAACACCTTGTTTTAATTTGAAATTTACAACACATCACACGAAATAAAGATGAATAATAAAAAATTTTCGCCCCGTGTAAAACAGATACTTGCCAATAGCCGCAATGAGGCTGTTCGGTTAGGTCATGATTATATCGGCGCAGAGCATCTTCTCTTAGGTCTCGTTATGGATAGAGATAGTTTGCCTGTGCGTGTTTTGAGTTCTTTAGAAGTTAATGTAGAAGATCTACGCTCTGCCATCGAACAAAACATTCAACGTTATAGCGGACCCAGTTCCCACTTAAATGTTGGCAATATTAACTTAAACAGTCAAGCTGAAAAAATCTTGAAATTCACGGTTTTGGAAGCTCGTGACTCTAAAAACGACGAAGCGCAACCAGAACATTTAATGATGTCTATTTTGAAACAAAAAGAAAATTTAGCATCGCGCATACTCAATCAGTTTTATGTGGACTACGAAACCTTCCGTCAGGAACAAGAGTATGTCCGCGCAGAACATGATTACGGTGCGCCCGAAATCTTTAGCCAAGCCGCAGGTAGTGGTGACAGCGAAGATCAGTTTGAAGATGAAGACACGCGTTCTTTCCGCAAGGGCAATACGAAAAGCCGCACGCCTGTCCTCGATAATTTTGGACGTGATGTAACGAAACTTGCCGAAGAAGGTCGCCTCGACCCTATCATCGGTCGTGAAGTTGAAATCGAACGCGTTTCTCAAATTTTGAGCCGTCGTAAAAAGAACAATCCTATTCTCATTGGTGAGCCTGGCGTTGGTAAAACGGCTATCGTAGAAGGTTTGGCTTTACGGATTATTCAGAAAAAAGTAAGCCGTACTTTGTTTAACAAACGTGTGGTTATGCTCGATTTAGCAGCTTTGGTGGCAGGTACTAAGTACCGTGGTCAATTCGAGGAACGCATGAAAGCGATTATGAACGAGTTGGAAAAGAGCCGCGATGTCATTTTGTTTATTGACGAAATTCACACGATGGTTGGCGCGGGTGGTGCAACGGGTTCTCTTGATGCTTCCAATATTTTTAAACCTGCTTTAGCACGTGGTGAACTTCAATGTATTGGTGCTTCTACCTTAGACGAATACCGTCAATATATTGAAAAAGATGGCGCACTTGACCGTCGTTTCCAAAAAGTTCTTATTGAGCCGCCTTCCATTGAAGATACGATTCACATTCTCAACAACATACGTTCAAAATACGAAGACTTCCACAATGTGACTTATGACCTCGATGCCATAAAAGCTTGTGTGACGCTTTCTGAACGTTATGTGACTGACCGCTTTTTGCCAGACAAAGCAATTGACGTGTTAGATGAAGTGGGCGCAAGGGTTCACTTGAAAAACATCCACGTGCCTAAGCATATTGAAGAACTTGAAAAACGGATTGAAGCACTCAAAGAAGAGAAAAATCAAGCCGTTAAAAATCAACAATACGAACGTGCTGCCGACTTGCGTGACTTAGAAACGAAGCTAAGCCGTCAGCTCGAACAGGAAAAACAACAGTGGGAAGACGAATCGAAATCCATGCACTATCCAGTGACAGAGGACGATATTGCCGAAGTTGTATCTATGATGACGGGTATTCCTGTCCGCAAAGTGAGCGAAGGTGAAAGTAAGAAATTGGCTAATATGGGCAATGATATGAAAAAAATGGTCATTGGTCAAGACGATGCGATTGCTAAAATTGCCAAAGCCATTCAAAGAAATCGTGTCGGTTTAAAAGACCCCTTAAAGCCTGTCGGAACGTTCATTTTCTTAGGCCCAACAGGTGTCGGTAAAACGGAATTGGCAAAAGCCTTAGCCCGATATATGTTCGACACACAAGACTCGTTGATACGTATAGATATGTCTGAATACATGGAAAAATTCAGTATTTCAAGGCTTATCGGTGCGCCTCCGGGTTATGTAGGTTATGAAGAAGGTGGTCAATTGACGGAAAAAGTACGTCGCAAACCGTATTCAGTTATATTGTTAGATGAAATTGAGAAAGCACATCCAGACGTTTATAACATTCTTTTGCAGGTTTTAGATGATGGACAATTGACCGACGGTTTGGGTCGCAAAGTGGATTTCAAAAACACTTTGATTATTATGACTTCAAACATTGGTGCCCGTCAGCTCAAAGATTTCGGTCAAGGCGTTGGTTTTGCGACAAAAGCACGTCAAGAAGCATCGGAAGATAATTCAAAAACGGTTATCCAAAGTGCTTTGAAAAAAACCTTTTCACCAGAGTTTTTGAACCGTATTGACGATGTCATTGTGTTCAATTCATTAGGCAAAGAAGAAATTTTCCAAATCATTCACTTGACATTAGCGAATGTGATGAAACGTTTGGCGAATATGGGCTTTGGCATGACATTGAGCGATGAAGCCAAAGACTTCTTAGCAGAAAAAGGTTACGACCCTCAGTTTGGTGCAAGGCCTTTGAACCGTGCCGTTCAAAAGTATATCGAAGACCCGCTCGCAGAGTTCATCCTCAACGAATCGCCTGCCGAAGGCAGTCAGTTTGAAGCTGTAATGAACGAAGAAAAAGACGGTTTGTTGATTACTTTGAAAGTAGAAGAAACTGTCAAAGAGCAAGAGTAACGTAACGCCAAATTACATTTGGCTCATAAAAGAAAAGAGGTTGTCACTTGATTGGGATAGCCTCTTTTCTTTTGCCAAATGGAATTTTGCGGGATAGATTTACCAAATCAAATTGGCGTTACTTTAAGCTTTGATTTTACCTCCGACTTAGTTTACTTTTTAAAATTTCTCTGAAAAGAATTATATTTTAATAAATGGGTTTTTATAAAAATAAGAATTGTTTGTTAAGCCTCGATTTAAGGTATAATTCTTAAAATGAAAACCATTGCTCTGCTAAATAGGGATTGACAAGCGTATTTATTGAAAATAAATCACTTCATTCTTAAAGAAAATTAAGAACTTTGTAGCCCTTCTTGTATGATGAGCAAATAGAGGCGGAAATACTGAGGGGGGCATTTTATTCGACCAATAAATTATCAGTTAAAAATATGACAACACAACATCTTGAAGCGGGCGAATTACCTCGCGGACTGTACACACCACAACTCGAATCCGATGCCTGCGGAACGGGGTTTATCGCCAATTTGAATGGCGTTCAAACGCATGAAATTGTTGAAAATGCACTCAAAATGCTTACCAATATGGAGCATCGTGGTGCTTGTGGCTGCGAACCGAATTCAGGCGACGGTGCAGGGATTATGATTCAAACACCACACGCCTTTTTTCAGAAAAAAGCAAGAGAAAACGGCTTCGAATTGCCTGATTTTGGCGAATATGGTGTCGGTTGCGTCTTTTTTCCTGCCGATAAAATTTTGCGTAATCAATGCCGCACGTTGCTCAATGACTATATTGACGAGATGGAATTTGACCTTTTGGGCTACCGTCTCGTGCCTACCGACGACGAGCTTTTAGGCGAAACGGCAATTGGCGTTCAGCCACGTATGGAACACGTTTTTGTGAAACCACGTCAAACGCCGCCCGACCGTTATTGGCTCGAACGCCGTTTATATGTGTTGCGTAAATATTCGACGCACCGCATTCATCAGACAATTCCACAGACGCAGGACCAGTTTTATATTGCGTCTTTTTCCTATAAAACGGTTTTGTACAAAGGTCAATTGACCACTTGGCAACTCCGTCCGTACTTCCCTGATTTGCACAATGAGGATTTGAAATCGGCTATTGCCCTTGTCCATTCACGTTTTTCGACGAATACAGTGCCTAAGTGGAAGCTCGCACAACCTTTCCGCTACATTGCGCACAATGGTGAGATAAATACCATTATGGGTAATGTGAATTGGTGGAAATCTAAAGAGTTTATCATGGAATCCACGCAATTTACGCACGATGAATTGGAAAAATTGTTCCCTGTTTGTGGTCAAGCCTTGTCGGATTCAGCCAATTTTGACAATGTCTTAGAGTTTTTAGTCCTCAACGGTCGCTCTTTGCCCCATGCTTTGATGATGATGATTCCAGAAGCGTGGCAGCACGACGAGCAAATGGCAGAGTACAAAAAAGCCTTCTACGAATACCATGAAACTATGATGGAGCCTTGGGACGGACCTGCGGGCATCTGTTTTTCTGATGGTATTTTGGTTGGTGCAACTTTGGACAGAAATGGTTTGCGCCCTTTACGTTGGGTGTTGACAGACGATAATATGTTGATAACGGCATCGGAAGCAGGTATTTTGGATATTCCACAAGAAAAAGTTGTCCGCAAAGGTCGTTTGCAACCAGGCAAAATGTTGATTGCTGACCTTGACGAACACCGTATTATTGATGATGCCGAACTCAAAGAACGCATTTGTAATAACCGTGATTATCAAAGCTGGTTGTTAAAACACAAATCTATGCTCAAAAACCTGCCTGATACTGAGGGGGTCGCTGAGGAAGATATTTTGGCACAAGACGGTCGCTTTTTAACAGAAAAACAACAACTTTTTGGCTTTACAAAAGAAGACTTAAAAGTGTTGATACAGCCGATGTCAAAATCAGGCGAAGAAGCGATTGGTTCTATGGGCGCAGATACGCCTTTGGCGATTTTGTCGCAACGGACGCAACATTTAAGCTCTTATTTCAAGCAATTATTCGCGCAAGTCACCAATCCGCCTATTGACCCTATTCGTGAACGTGATGTGATGTCGCTTCATGTCAAATTAGGTGGTGGTGAAAATATATTGATTCCGACTGAAAATTCAGCTCGTTTTATCGGTTTAGACCAACCTGTTTTGAAAAATTCGGAGTTGTCAAAGCTTAAAAATATTAATCTCCCGCATTATAAAGCGGAAACAATTGACATTACTTTCGATTGCGAAGGAGAAAAAGGGCGACTTCAAGCAGCTATTGACCAAATTTGTAGCGCATCAGAACACGCAGTTCGTAACGGTACAAACATCTTAATTTTGAGCGACCGTGAAGCGGATATTTTGAATGCGCCGATTCCGTCACTTTTAGCGGCAGGTGCGGTGCATCATCACCTCGTCAAAAACGGTTTGCGCTCGATGTGTTCCATCATCGTTGAAGCGGGTGATATTTGGGAAACCCATCATTTTGCGACGTTGATTGGTTACGGCGTTCAAGCCGTTAACCCTTATATGGCGTTTTCGACCATCCAAAACATCGTCAATACTGAGGGGGTCGCTGAACACAACGGACATTCGGTGGAGTATGCTATTGAAAAATACATCAAAGCAATTGGCAAAGGTTTGTTGAAAGTGATGTCAAAAATTGGCATTTCGACGCTTCAAAGTTATGCTGGCGCACAGATTTTTGAGATTCTCGGATTAAACAGAACGGTTGTTGATAAGTGTTTCACAAAATCCGTTTCCCGCATCGAAGGCGTTGGTTTTGACGGTATTGCAGAAGAAGTTTTGACACGTCACCGTGTTGCTTACATAGATACGCCGCTCGGTTTGACAAAATCCCTTGAAGAAGGCGGTGTTTATCAATGGAAACGTCGTGGTGAAGCGCATACTTTGAATCCAAATACGATTCACTTGTTGCAATATTCAACGTCAACAGGTAACTACAATACGTTCAAAAAGTACTCAAAACTCATCAACGAGCAGGACAAACAGGCGATGACATTGAGGGGTCTGATGGCATTCCGTAAAGGCACACCTATTCCGATTGAAGATGTTGAACCAGTAGAAAATATTTTGAAACGCTTCGCAACAGGTGCGATGTCATTTGGCTCGATTTCGCATGAAGCACACTCGACTTTGGCAATCGCCATGAATCGTATGGGCGGACGCTCGAACTCGGGTGAAGGTGGCGAAGACGAAATTCGCTACGACATCAAAGAAAATGGCGATTGGGAACGCTCTGCCATCAAGCAAGTTGCTTCGGGTCGCTTCGGTGTCACGAGTTACTATTTGAGTCAAGCCGATGAGTTACAAATCAAAATGGCACAAGGTGCGAAGCCAGGCGAAGGCGGTCAGTTGCCAGGACATAAAGTAGATGAATGGATTGGAAAAGTGCGGCATTCGACACCAGGCGTAGGCTTGATTTCACCACCGCCACACCATGATATTTACTCCATCGAAGACTTAGCGCAATTGATTTTTGACCTTAAAAATGCCAATCGCAAAGCCGATATCAATGTCAAATTGGTATCAAAAGCAGGTGTTGGCATCATTGCGTCAGGTGTTGCGAAAGCAAAAGCTGATAAGATTTTGATTGCAGGTTATGACGGTGGAACGGGCGCATCGCCATTGAGTAGTATTCGCCACGCAGGACTTCCGTGGGAGTTGGGTTTGGCTGAAACACATCAAGTTTTGGTTAAAAACAAACTCCGTGACCGTGTGATTGTCCAAACGGACGGTCAGTTGCGGACAGGTCGTGATGTGGCTATCGCTACGATGTTAGGCGCAGAAGAGTGGGGTATTGCAACGGCAGCACTCATTGTTGAAGGTTGTATCATGATGCGTAAATGTCACCTCAATACATGTCCAGTTGGTATCGCTACTCAAGACCCTGAATTGCGTAAACGCTTCACAGGCAATCCTGAACACGTTATCAATTTCTTTACATTCATCGCGCAAGAGTTGCGTGAGATAATGGCAGAACTCGGCTTCCGTACCATCAACGACATGGTTGGTAAAGTGGAAATGTTGAAATTCAGAAAAGACGTTGGGCATTGGAAATACAAAGCCGTTGACTTGTCGTCAATACTTTATAAAGAGCCTGCTGATGAGTCTGTTGGTCAATTCAAAGCGGTGGCACAAGATCACGTTATAGAAGACGTTTTGGATAGGAGATTGATTAAAAAAGCGATGAATACGCTTGAAACGGGCAAACAATACGCTTCTTCGGTCGCTATCAAAAATACAGACCGTGCCGTTGGTGCGATGTTGAGCTACGAAATTTCAAAAATCTATAAAGGCGCAGGCTTGCCCGATGGCACTTTGGTTTATCGTTTCAATGGTTCAGCGGGACAGTCGTTTGGCGTATTTTTAACCAAAGGCATCACTTTTATACTGAGGGGTGAAGGCAATGACTATTTCGGCAAAGGTTTGTCAGGTGGTAAATTGGTTGTCGCACCCGATGAAAAAGCGACATTTGACCCATCAGAAAACAGCATCATCGGCAACGTTGCACTTTATGGTGCAACAGGCGGCGAGGCTTACATCAAAGGCATGGCAGGTGAACGTTTTGCGGTCAGAAATTCAGGTGCAAAAACCGTTGTCGAAGGTGTTGGTGACCATGGTTGCGAGTATATGACAGGTGGTTTGGCGGTCATTTTGGGTTCAACAGGACGCAATTTTGGGGCGGGTATGTCAGGCGGCATCGCTTATCTCTATGACCCGAACCAAAAGTTTCCTGCTAACTTCAACAACGACATGGCAGATATGGAAGGCATGGAAGAAGAGGATTTCGACAATGTGCGCAACCTCGTCCGTGAGCATTTCCGTTACACAGACAGTCAAAAAGCATTATCAATTTTGAACGATTGGGATACTTTGAAAATGCATTTTGTCAAAGTTATGCCACGTGATTACAAAGCGGTTTTGGCAGAGAAAAAGGAAAAAGAGTCTCTTGTAGCGGCTTGATTTTCAAATACTGATATTTAACAAAAAAGCACCGCCTTACTGAGGGGGTGCTTTTTTGTTTTAAACTGTATAGTTTAAAATAAATTGTTTTAAATAAAAATTTTATTTAATTTTGCAATTAAATAAAATAAATATGAGTCAAGAGCAGATATTGAGCCGAATTTTCATTCAAGCATACAATTGGCTTGTTGATGAAGGTATGGTATATCCTCTACACTCAAAATCACTTATAGAATTTGCCCAAAAGATTGGTTTAGAAAATTATCAAAATATTCATGAATTTACAGCAAGAACTAAATATCCAACAATTAGTGTAATAAAAAAAATGTGTGAAGAATATAGTTTAAATGAAGAAGCAATTCGTTCAGAATTACCAAATGTTTTTGAAGGTGTTAACAGGATTATAGGCAATATGGTAATGGTTGAGGGTTTGAAATTCTTTTGTGGAAGTGGAGAACTTTTGCAACACAAAAAAGTGAAATACTATAATGACCCTAATTTCCAAGGGATACATTATGTTGTAAAAGCAACAGGTAATTCGATGAAACCAACTATATCTCCTTCTAGTACTCTTTATCTAAAACCAGTAGATGAAGTTGATTTTTTAAAGGAAAATGAAATGTGTGCAATTATTTATCAAAATCAACCAATTTTAAAACGCCTCAAAAAGAAAATATATATTGATGACATTCTCGTGGAGTTAATTCTTGAATCAGATAATAAAGATGAATATCCAAATGAAGAAAAACCAATAGATGTAAGACTAATCTCTTGGCAGTTCGAGGTTAAGTTAAATCCATAATTAAAAATAGAATGTTTTTAGTAAAATAGATAAAAACGCTTATTTTTGTTCAAAAAAGTAATGAATATGAATACATTAGAAATGAACGTAGCAGAAATGTCCGAACTTGAACTCAAGGGTATTTTGTTCAGCATTATTCAAAAAGCAAAAAGCAAAAAGAAATTGATACGTTATTTTGAAGCCGTTAAAGATGTCGAACAGGAATATGATACAGCTCATAATCTAACGCCTGAACAAGAAGCGGAGTTGGCTCTTTCTGTTGCAGAATGTGACGACCTTGAAAATTTAGTTCCCCATGAGGAAGCCATCAAACAAATTGAATCATGGCTAAAACGATAAAATGGAACAAAAGGGCATTGCGGAAGATTAGAGAAATCACAGGCTTTCTCCAAACCGAAGTTTCCGATAAAGCCGCCAATAATTTTGTTGATGCTGTTTATCACCAAATTAGGTTACTCGATAAACAACCACTGATTGGAAGACGTGAATTATCTATGAAAACCATACGATTCGTCAATGTGGATAAACACCGTCAAATGTTTTATCGTGTCAAAGGCTCGACATTGCATATCGTTAATTTTTTTGATACACGTCAGAATCCTAAGAAGCGACCTTATTGATTGATTTTCAATAGTTTTAAGTTAAAAATAAACAAAAAAGCACCGCCTACTGAGGGGGTGCTTTTTTTGTTTATTTTTAACTTAAAACTTGATCGTCTCCGTCTTCTCCGCTTGACCTTCTAAATTGTACGCTCGAATATAAAACGTATAAGAAGTCCCGCTTTTCACACCAAAGCTATAACGGAACTGTCCTGTTAATTCATCAAATTCAAAGGTATTGACATCTTCGCCATTCACTTTGAAGACAATATAAGCCTTAGGCGTTTTTGTAATCGTTGCCGTTACGACGCTCACCAAAGGTTTAGGGTCGAAAGGGTCGGTCACAGGTTGCGTCACATTGAAGTTTGAAATCGTAGGTAAAGGGGAAACGGTGTTGTCTACATCGCCGCGAGTCGGAATGTCTTTACCATCGCCTTTTGTCGGTGGCACAACTATTTTACCATAAGTCACACGCACCGTTTTTTCATCCTTTCCATCCTTGTTTGTCGCGCGTACAGTTATGGTATTGACACCTTCAACTAAACTAAGGCGTTGACGAATTTGACGCATAACATTCATATTCGCGCCCATTTCATTGCCATTCAGTATGATTTTGATGTCTTTACTCCCTGCGGTCATATTATCTATCTGCGCTTCAAGGGTTACTGAGGGGTCGGTCACTGTCTTGCCATCCGTCGGATTCAAGATGTTCACACGTGGTGGACGGGGCGTTTCAGTGATAACAGGTTTGTTATATGTAACTGTTGCGGTCGCTGCATCTGAACCGCTTGGATTCGTAACCGTGATTCTGATAATATTCGCACCTGCGTCTAAATTCAAACGTGTTTTGATGAGTTGCGTCGAAGGTTCAAAATTGAAAGACTGCCCACGACCATTCATTGTCAATTGTATTTGACTTTGATTGCTGATATTGCTTGTCGTCGCTTGCACATCAATATCTGAATTTTTGGCAAAGGTGCCGTTAATTGGTTGCGAAATCATCACGCGTGGCGGCGTTGTTACCACACGTGGACGGTAAGTAAAGCGCACGATATCCTCATTCGAGCCATCGTTGGTTGATACACGTATGCGAATAGAGTTTTCGCCTTCAACCAAGTTGATACGTGCAGAAACCGTTCTGTTGTAAGTACTATATGTGAAATTCGAATTTTGGTAACCGTTCACAATCAGTTGAACTTGATTCTGTGCCGTCACATTCGTTGTCAAGGCACGTACTTCAATTGTTTGTTGTTCAACAACATCATTATTTCGTGGCTGGGAAATCTGGACAGTCGGCGGATAACGACGGCGTTCAGCACAATTCACATCGGCTCTATCATTGCCTTCGCCAGACTCATTTCGTGCGCGGACAATGATTTGATTTGAACCCGTAGCGAGGTTCACCGACCCCCTCAGTATTTTTGAGGAATTGTTGAAATTAAAATCTGTAAACGCCCGTCCATTAACGGACATCGTAATATCGCGTTGATTGGTGACATTTTCAACCCGCGCTTCTATCGTCGTTTGGCAACCACCAAACGAATTTTCCACTGGATTACCCGTTGACGTAATGCGTACAATCGGTAAATTGACACGTTGAACGGGGCGGCGATAATTAACCGTTGCAGCATCAGAAGACGAACCTGCCGAATTGCGTGCCGAAACGACAATCGAGTTTTGACCCTCATTTAACATCACTTCATGGCTCAATTCGCCATAGCTGAAACGGAAATCGTTGTAGTTCCTTCCATTGACCGTCAACGTCACGTCTTGATAATTCGTCACGTTGTCAATCCGCACCCGAATCGCTTGTCTGTCACGATCCGTTTCAGAATACGAAGCGGGTGAAGTGAATTTTACACGTGGCGATTGAGATGTCGGTGTATTTGGGTTTATCACAACAGGTGGCGTAACGACAACAGGCGGTGTGACGACAACAGGAGGATCAGGTAATCTTTGTTTTTCTAAACGATTGATTATAATTGTTTTATAATCAGAGCCAAAGGAGTTTTCACCTTTAACAATGACCGAATTTTCACCTATGCGCAATAGGACATCGGCATTCACTTCATCCTTTTTGAAAGTAAAATTGGCTAGAACACCATTGACCGTCACCTTAATATCTTCTTGATCAGATACCCCTAAGACCTCTGCACGGAGCGTTTCTATGGCATCATACGTATTGTAAGGACTGCTTGAAGGGCGCAGAATCGTTACTTTTGGCGGGTCGCCATCATACACCTGACGTTTGCTTTTGCCTAAAATCCATTTGAATTGTAAGTTGGTATAATGGTGAATATCGTTTTGTGCGGTCAACGTTGTGTTGTCTTTCCAACGTTGTCCGTCGAGTAAATCGGTTTTTGAAAAAGTAAATTTATGACCTAAAACGACCATGAAACGGGGTGAAAAATGATAACCCAATTCGATACCTAAATTAGGCATAAAATTAATTTGTGCGCTATCACCAAAACCATCAGCTTTTGTTTCAAAAGTCCCATCTAAGAAGCCTCTGACATCTGCGACGGTCGGGTTTTTCAAAGTTGAATAATCATATTTTTGATTACTGCCATTGAGTTGGTCCGTTTTGACATTATAGTAATCCAAGCCCAAACCACCGAAAAGAGTAGCATAAACGCCTGTGCGTTCACGCAAACGGTTCAATGTAATCACACCTTCAATACCCAATTCCACTTGGTCGTTGCGGTAATTGGCATAATATGAGCCATCCGTTTTATAGTTTGCCGCCGAGTTATAAGTGCCATTGACAGCAGGATTTCCTGATATGCCTGTGGAAGGTGAAGTATTGAAACCCAATGACTTAGCGTACATTAAGCGACCACGCACACCAAAATCGGCTGCGCCACCAGCATTGTGCAAAAGGTTTTTTTCTAATGTCACACCAATGCCGAAACCGCCGAAAGCAGATTTGACATCGCTCGATTGATAAGACAAACCAAGGTCCAAACCAAGTGTCAAATAGCCTTTTGGCTCATTGAAATGTTGTGTAGTCGTTGTCGCATTTTGCGCAGCATTTTGACCAATTGCTGGTATCAGCAGGGTCAAAAAAAGCATAAAAGGAGTGAGAAAACGGAAAGTTTTTTTCATATTAAAGTGGATTTTTGCTCAAAAGTAAGCGTTCTGTTTTAATTTTTAAAATGATAATGAATTGTGAATTTAACAATGTGAAAGACGTTTATACTGAGGGGGCTGTTTTTAACGAGTTGATAGTCAATTGGTTGTTGACTTATTTTGAATTTTTATAACACTAAAAAATGAAGGTGTAAACGTTAAAGGTAAGGCTTGATTGAGAAAGGATTAACGTAAAATTAAATAAAAAGGCTTCAAAACGCCTTTTTCTTATATTTGCCAAATGAACGACGGCGAGGTTCAAAACCTCGCCGTCGTTAGTACAAAATGACAAAAAATAAAAATTCATCAACCTTTGACGACAATACCTAATATCAAAAAACACATGCGCATACTCCCAATTTGGCGTGTAGATACTGAGGGAGGCATTTTGAGCGATGACTACCTCGCAGCAGAAGAACCGCTTGAAATCCTCATCGGCTTCGGTTCAGCAAGTAAACGGCAACGGCAAACAATTGCAGTAACGATGCGAACGCCTGAACAAGATGTGGATTTATCATTAGGCTTCCTTTTTACTGAGGGGGTCATTTCTGACAAAAAAGATGTCGTAAATGCACGATTTTTAAGCGAAAATAAATTGTTAGTTGATTTGAATGAATCATTATCTTTTGATATTGAACGATTAAATCGACATTTTTATACCACATCAAGTTGTGGTGTTTGCGGCAAAAGTTCTATTGAAGCGGTTTCGACAACTTCTTGTTTTTTGTTAAATCCAGGTAAACCTATTATTGCAAAAGAAGTGTTGTTTGAGCTTACGCAAAAATTAAGGGCAGCACAATCCGTTTTTGATTCAACAGGCGGCATTCACGCATCAGGACTTTTTGATACGGAAGGAACGCTTTTAAAAGTCTGTGAAGACGTTGGACGACACAATGCGCTTGATAAACTCATTGGTTGGGCATTACAAAAAGAACTATTACCTTTAAAAAACCACGTTTTATTGGTCAGCGGACGTGTGAGTTTTGAATTGGTACAAAAGGCAATGATGGCGGGTATTCCGATATTGGCAGCCGTTGGTGCACCTTCAAGTTTAGCTGTCGAATTGGCAGACGATAATAATATGACGCTCGTTGGTTTTCTACGTGATGGGCGTTTTAATGTATATGCGGGCGCGCAACGTATTGATTTTTAATATTTTAAGTAACTATTGCCTAATCCTGAAAGGATTCAACGTGAATAACCCTGAATCAAATTCGGGTCACAAAACAAGGGTTGTCCCCAACTCCGAAGGAGTTGAACTGTATAAAATGATTCAATGTGTTCAACTCCTTCGGAGTTTATGCAAAAAAGACCAGCCATAATCCCCGAATTTCATTCGGGGTTATTCATGTTAAATTCCTTCGGAATTGGAAGATGTCATTACGATTATTTATAACTGTTGAGTTTAGATTAATTAATGAAAAATGGAAGAAAAAAATCACAACATCGTCGTTCTCGAAAAAACGGTCAATGACGGTACCGAAGCCCTCACGCCTGAACATTTTACGGGCTTAAAAATTGGCAAACGGTCATTGAAAGCCGTTGGTATGCCTGCAATCGTTTCATCTGTTCAACATGCTTTTAAGTGGATGAATGCAGGCGATGCTGTGAAAACGATGTTCAAAATCAATCAAAAAGGTGGCTTCGATTGCCCAGGTTGTGCTTGGCCTGACCCTGATGATGAGCGTTCAAAATTGGGCGAATATTGCGAAAATGGCATGAAAGCTATTGCAGAAGAAGCGACAAATAAGCGTTTGAATGCCGATTTTTTCAAAAAATACACTGTTCAAGAACTGTCAAAATGGTCTGATTACGAAATAGGTAAAAGTGGACGTTTGACAGAACCAATGATACTGAGGGGGGACCATTACGAGCCGATTAGTTGGGCTGATGCGTTTGCGACGATTGCCACACAACTCAATGGTTTGGCGAGCCCAGACGAAGCGGTTTTTTATACTTCGGGACGCACCAGCAACGAAGCAGCCTTTGTGTATCAATTGTTTATACGTGAATTTGGAACGAATAATATGCCCGATTGCTCCAATATGTGCCACGAATCAAGCGGTACAGGTTTGACGCATACCTTAGGAATTGGCAAAGGTTCGGTAACATTGGACGATTTTAACAAAGCCAATTTGGTGATTGTTATAGGTCAAAATCCAGGAACGAATCACCCACGAATGTTGTCTGCGCTTGAAAAATGCAAAGAAAAGGGTGGTAAAATCATTGCTATTAATCCATTGCCTGAAGCAGGGCTTTTACATTATATCAATCCTCAAAGCATCAGTAAAATGCTGGCAGGCGGCACGCCGTTGGCTGATTTATTCTTGCAAGTTAAAATCAATGGCGATGTGGCATTACTAAAAGCGATTATGTATTTGCTTTTGGAAAAGGAAAATAGGGATGGAGGCGTTTTTGATTGGGATTTTATAAATAACAAAACATTAGGCATTGATGTGTTTTTAGAAGATTTAAAAAAAGCTGATTTTAAAGCACTTGTCAAATCAAGCGGCGTTTCCGAAAGCCTTGTTAGAGATGCCGGAACGATGATTATTGCTAGAAAAAACATGATTATTTGTTGGGCAATGGGTTTGACACAACATAAAAATGCTGTTGGAAACGTCCAAGAGTTGGTAAACCTACTTTTACTGAGGGGGTCAATTGGGAAGCCTGGCGCAGGTACTTGCCCTGTGCGTGGACATTCAAACGTGCAAGGCGACCGTACAATGGGTATTTGGGAAAAACCGAAAGCAGCGTTTTTAGATAATTTGAAAACAACTTTTGGCTTTGAACCGCCGCGTGAACATGGTTACGATGTGGTCGCTGCGATAGGTGCGATGTATGACCGAAAAGCGAAGGTCTTTTTTGCTATGGGTGGCAATTTTTTGTCGGCAACACCTGATACAGAATTTACGGCAGAGGCATTGCGGCGTTGCGATTTGACGGTTCATGTGTCCACAAAACTCAATCGCAGCCATTTGATTCATGGCAAAGCAGCACTCATTTTGCCTTGTTTGGGGCGTACTGAAATTGACCGACAAGCAGGTATTGAGCAGTTTGTAACATGTGAAAACTCGATGGGTGTTGTGCAAATGTCACGTGGTATTTTAGAACCTTGCGGCAAGGGTTTGATGAGTGAAACGGCTATTGTTTGCCATTTGGCCCAAGCTATATTAGGTCAAAAATCAACCGTAAAATGGGCAGAATTGTTGGGGAATTATGATTTAATCCGTGATTTGATAGAAAAAGTCATTCCTGATTTCAAAGATTTTAACAATCAAGTGCGCCGTCCCGAAGGCTTTTATTTGCCGAATGGTTCACGTGAACAAGACTTTAAAACCGATACAGGTAAAGCGCAATTTACCGTTAATGCACCTGCCGAATGGTCTTTGAAAAAAGGCGAATACATGATGATGACGATTCGCAGCCACGACCAATTTAACACAACGATTTACGGTTTAGATGACCGCTATCGAGGCGTTTTCAACGAGCGTCGTGTGATTTTTATGAATGAAAAAGACATGAATACGGAGGGGGTTAAAACAGGTGATGTCGTTGATTTATTTGGCGAATATAATGGTGTAAAACGTGAAGCAAAGCGGTTTATCGTCGTACCTTTTGATATTCCACAAGGTGATGTGGCGACGTATTTTCCAGAAGCGAATACTTTGATTCCGATTGATTCTTATGCGGATAAAAGTCATACACCAACTTCAAAATCCGTCGTGATTACGTTGAAAAAATATGATGCAATATGAATAAAAGCGATTGAGAAAATATTGACCAAATTCATTCACTGCCTGATATACCACAAGTCGATGCTGCCGAAACTCGTTGGATTCGCATCCATATTGAAGCGGATTGAATGGTGCTGAATACGCCATTTTCGGCTTCTTTGCGCGTAATGGGTGCTGTGGAAGTATATTTTAATGACAGCTGATACCGAATTGACTATACGATTAGGTGTCAAATAGAAACCTTGTTTTCATCGGGCGAACACTATCATCTACCCCTCAGTATTTCATAAAAACGCCCTCAAACCCCGCCAAAAAACGATCGCCAATCGGTACTTCCACCTTACCAATTTGCAATTTACTTTTTTGAAAAGAGTTAATTTTAGATAATGACACAATGAAAGATTGATGCACACGACAAAAGCCTGTTTTGGGCAATAAGGCTTCTATTTTTTTGAGATTCAGACGTGTGAGAATCGGTTTATCTCGGTTTGTTATATAAATTTTGACATAATCTTTCAAGCCTTCGATGTAGAGTATTTCGTCTGTAAATATTTTAATTTTTTGGTATTCTGAAAAAATAAACAGATGCGGACGGACTTGTGGCGCATCTTGTTGTTGCATCTTAAAACGTTCCAACGCACGTTCAGCCGCCGTTTTAAAACGGTCAAAAGGAATTGGTTTCAAGAGATAATCCACCACATTGAGTTCAAAACCTTCCAAAGCGTATTGCTCATAAGCGGTTGTAAAAATAACCAAAGGCGGATTTTCAAGCCCCCGCAGAAAATCAGTACCCCTCAGTATCGGCATCTGAATATCCAAAAAAAGGAGGTCAATGCCGCCTTCATTTATGCGTTTTTCAGCGTCTTTTGCATTAGAATACGTGTTTTCTAAGATTAGAAACGGTATTTTCTGAATATCATCAGCCAATATTTCCAAAGCAAAGGGTTCGTCATCAACAGCGATGCAACGTAAAGTCATGTCCATTCTATTTTTAGGTAAACGTGATAAGTATCGTCTTTTTCTGTTATGTCTAAGGTGTGCCGATTCGGATAATGCAAAGCCAACCGTTTTTGCACATTTTGAACACCAATGCCCGAATCATCGTTTTCTGTTGGTTTGTTTTCTTCAAAAATATGGTTGCGGCTTTCAAAAATCAAAGCTTCATCAGTCGTGCGTATCGAAATGATGATTTCTGAATGAATTTGGCTGTGAAAACCATATTTAAACGCATTTTCGACAAACGAAATCAACAAAAGTGGCTCTATAGAATGTCCTCGAATCGTTCCTTCTTGCGTAAATTGTACGGCATCAGGATTGGTCAACCGCATTTTTTGGAGGTCAATATAGTTATGCAAATGATTGACTTCCTGCTCCAACGACACTTTTTCTTTATTGGTTTGATAAATCATATACCGCAACAATTGCGACAATTTAACAATCGCATCTTCCGTCGCCGCCGATTTTTGACGTGCCAACCAACGGATATTATTCAAAGTGTTGAACAAAAAATGTGGGCTGATTTGCAATTTCAAAACCGCTAATTCTGCCGCCATTTTTTCCAAAGCCATTTGTTGTTTTTCCTCTGCGTGCCGCAATCTATCACGCTCCAAAGCCATGCCGCTACTCACGCCCACAACCAAACCAAAAGACAAAATCGTACCCAACAGCCGGGCCAAACCCGACCTGTCTTTGGGCAAAGGTGGACGCATATACGTCAACGAAGGCTGCATCAATTCGGGTAATTGTGGACGCGGAGGTGGTGTATTATTTTGTGTTGACAAACTATCAATACTCATTAAAACAACAAAACTCACTATCAGTATGCCAAAAGATACAAAGACGCTATTCTTCTTTAAAATATTGGGTGTCAATATATTAAGATTTAAATAAAAAACACCTATCAAAAAAACGGCACTGCCCAACCTGTTTAAAAAATGGAGATTGAATGCTTCCATCTGAAAACTATCCGTCATCATAAAGAATGAAAGCGGCAGTAACATAAATATCAACCAACCGAATATATGCCACAAATAGGTGTTCTTTTCAAAAAAATGCATGCTCTGTTTTTTTTATTCTTTCTGCCGCAAAATTATCTCTATTATCGAAGGCAATAACAAAACTTCTATACACATTCAATCTCACTCTCTACACATAGGAAAAAAGACATAATGTCTGTCTAATTTTGAGCGTCTTAATAATAGGAACAGGGAAAGTAGTTGATTCAGCATCAAACAGTTTCTTTGAACGTATAAAATTTATACTCATCACATTTTACGTCATACATCTAAATATGAAAATTAAAAAAAATCTCGCATTAAGCGACACAGGCTTTGTTTTTAATCCGTCAACAGGCGATTCTTTTTCCGTCAATCCCATCGGTTTAGAAATTTTACGCTTGATAAAATCGAGCAAATCGGAGGCTGAAATTACACAATACATCCTCGATACCTACCAAACGGACAGAGAAACGATTGAAAAAGACTATTACGACTTCACAAAAATGCTGCAAACGCTTAAACTCGCTGAAGCATGAACAACCGACAAAAAATAACCGTTGCCGTCACAGGCTTGAACAATGTGGACAGCCCGGGCTCTGGCATTCCTGTCATTCGGGGTTTATTGGAATCCACGATTTACGATGTCCGTATCATCGGTTTGTCTTATGAACCGATGGAACCGGGCATATATATGCGTGATTTGGTGTCAAAAACTTACCAAATTCCTACACCTGCCACAGGGCAAGCGGCTTTGATGAATCGTTTGCGCTACATTCAAGCCATTGAACACATTGATGTGTTGATTCCCAATTTTGATGCAGAATTATTCAATTTTATCAAGCTCGCCGACCCCCTCAGTAAAGAACTCGGTATCAAGACTTTTTTACCGACTTTGGCACAATTTGAGGAACGCCACAAGTGGCAACTCGATGAATTTGGCGAAAAATACGGTATTAAAGTGCCTAAAAGTAAAAAGATTGCGGCGGCTTATGACATCAAAAAATTAGAAGACCACTTCTCTTATCCGCTTGTTGTCAAAGGTAAATATTACGATGCAACCATCGCTTATTCTGCCGAACAAGCCGTTAGTGCTTTTCATAAAATAGCTGCCAAATGGGGCTTACCCATTATCATTCAAGAGTTTACGAAAGGTACAGAAGTTAATGTGACCGCACTCGGTGACGGAAACGGCAATACAATTGGCGCAGTCGCTATGCGCAAACAAGTCATCACCGACAAAGGGAAAGCATGGGCGGGCATCACGATTGACGATGAAAATCTCTTGGAAATGACAACCGATTTTATCCGCAAAACAAAATGGCGTGGTCCATGCGAAATAGAAGTCATTCGCACCGACGACGAGGATTATTACCTCATCGAAATCAATCCACGTTTCCCCGCTTGGGTGTATCTCGCGGTTGGTGCAGGGCAAAATCACCCCGAAGCCTTACTCAAATTGGCACTCGGCGAAACCGTTGAACCATTCGGAGAATACGAAGTCGGCAAGCTGTTTATCCGTTATTCCTACGATATGATATGCAATTTGGCAGATTTTCAACAGATTTCGACTGTTGGGGAGCTGTAAGAATAGTGTCGGGGTGACTTCGAGTCACCCCGACACTTAGCAAAAACTCATCATTCAAAACTCATCACTCATCATTAAAATAATTATGAAATTACAATACGAACGCCCGCTCATCCAACGCATCAACACGGGCTTGATGAACAAATTTGGCACACGCTCGGAGCATACGCCTGTTACGCATATTGACGATGTCGCCGTCAAAGACTTGATGAATGAATACGGTTCGCCGCTATTTGTCATCAGCGAAAGGACGATGCGCCAAACCTACCGTGAAGCGAATCGCGCTTTCAAAACACGTTATCCAAAAGTGCAATTTGCATGGTCTTATAAAACCAATTACATCAATGCAGTTTGCAATGTGTTCCATCAAGAAGGTTCTTGGGGTGAAGTCGTTTCAGGTTTTGAATACCAAAAAGCCTTGAACAACGGTGTGCCAGGCAATAAAATCATTTTTAATGGTCCCGACAAAACCATAAGCGAGTTGCGCTTGGCTATTGAAAACGGGTCGCCGATTCATATTGACCATTTAGACGAGTTGTATTTGTTGCACGAATTGTCGGAAGAAACAAGCAAACGCCCACGTGTCGCTATCCGTGTCAATATGGATACAGGCGTGTACCCGATTTGGGACAGATTCGGTTTCAACTATGAAAACGGACAAGCGTGGGATGCGATTAATAAAATTGTTTTAGCCGACAAATTAGATTTAATTGGTCTTCATGCCCACATCGGTACGTTCATGTTGTCGCCTTCTGCCTACGGTATTGCTGCCACAAAATTGAGCGATTTGGCGTTGAGCATCAAACGGAAATATCAAAAAACCATTCAATACATTGACTTAGGTGGTGGTTTTGCTTCAAAAAACACCCTAAAAGGGGCTTATTTGCAAGGCGTTGACACCAATCCGACTTTTGACCAATATGCCGAAGCCATCAGTACGGCTATCTTAAACGCAGGTTTTTTACAAAATGAATTGCCGCTTTTAATCCTCGAAACAGGACGGGCATTGATTGATGAAGCAGGTTATCTTTTAGGTTCTGTTATCTCCAACAAGCGGCTTTCAGATGGTCGTCGGGCAACAATTATGGATTTTGGGGTCAATATTTTGTTCACGTCTTTTTGGTACGACCACAAAATTTCACCCGCGCAAGAGTGCAGTCAATACACCGAAGACTCGGTCATCTATGGTCCTTTGTGCATGAACATTGATGTTGTCCGTGAACACATTACTTTGCCTCCTTTGAAGCGCGGCGAACACGTCGTCGTTCATGCCGTTGGTGCTTACAATATGACGCAGTGGATGCAGTTTATCGCCCTTCGACCTGCCGTTGTGATGATTGATACTGAGGGGGGGACGCACATCATTCGGCAGCGGGAAACTTTGGAGGTAATGGAATCGAGGGAGGTGAAACCTGCGTATCTGAAAGAATTTAAGCTGTAATTAAACGCTTTCAAATTGAAATTTCAGTCTTTTAAATTGATTGACAGCAACATCTATCATCTTGTAACTACCGATTTCAATCGGTGGATTGTGTATAAACCCGCTTCCTACATCTAACCTCTTTACAAAACATCACATAAAAAAACATAGATATTATGTGATGTTTTGTAAAGAGGTTAGATGTGGACGTGGGGGCGTTTAGACTCCCCTCGTTGAAACGAGAGGTTACAAGATGTTAGATGTTTTTCAGCCTATTTTTAGTTTGAAGTTGTGTTCAATAACTTACTTCATAGATGAGTATTTTTTCGGGTTCAACAAAGGGTTGAACTCGTTTTGACAGGCTTTTTTCACTGACGAAATCAACTTTACGTTTGAGCAAATCTTCGATTTCGTTCCAAATTTGGAAATATTCTATGGCTGTTGGTAAAAAATCATAATTCAAAACGACCAATAAATCCACATCAGATTTTGCAGTCGCTTCGCCACGAGCAAACGAACCAAAAAGATGCACTTTTTGAATCGCTGGTTGGGTCGAAAAGTAGGTTTGCAATTCTTGCAGTTTATTTTTTGACAGGTGCATTTTTTATTATTTTTTTACAAAAATACACTTTTTCAGATAAAAACATACCCCACATTATTTTTTCAAAGATAAATATATCGTTCAAAAGAATTGACTGAACGATGAAAAATAATTTTTATAAATGACTTTAAAACCCATCATCAAACCTTACTTCAACGGCTTAATCAGCAGTTACAGTCAAGTGTTTTTCAGCGACAATAAAGCGTATGCGTATTGGTTGTTGTTGGCTTCATTTGCCAATTGGACTTCGGGCGTATCGGGTGCAGTGAGCGTTGCCATCAGCTTGGGGTTTGCGGCGTGGTTGGGTTTGGATAAAGCCTTGATTCGGGTTGGATATTACAGCTACAACGCCTTGCTGTTGGGTTTAGCGATGGGTCTGTATTATGAATTCAGCCTTAGTTTTTGGCTATTATTGACCGTTTTCAGTATTTTATCAGTCTTTTTAACAAAAGGGTTATCCATTTTTTTTGAAAAATACGCTTTGCCTGTCCTCAATATGCCGTTCATTTTGACGCTGTGGGCAATGACTTTGAGCGTCCGCAGTTTTCAAACGGTGCACCTGAGTGAAAGAGGGCTTTTTAAGCTCAATGAACTCTACGCAACAGGCGGCATGACGCTTGTGAATGTCTATCAATGGTTGACAGATATTACTTTACCGCCTTTGATTGATGCCTATTTCAAGTCTTTGGGTGCCATTTATTTCCAATTTTCAACGATTTCGGGCATTTTTATAGCCGTTGGCTTGTTGTTGTATAGCCGTATTGCCTTCACTTTGTCTATTGTCGGATTTTTGACGGGTTTCTACTTTTTTCAAACTTTGAACGGTTCTGTTTCTGAATATTTGTATGCGGCTGTGGGTTTCAATTACATTCTAGCTGCCATTACTTTAGGCGGTTTTTACGTCGTTCCTTCGCGTAAATCGTACATTTTAGCCATTATTTCGGCTATGATTATCGCTATTTTATATGCGGCATTGTCTGGTATTTTTATAAAATTACAACTGCCTGTTTATACATTTCCATGTACGGCAACGATTTTATTGATATTAATCTCTTTGAAATACAAGCCTGAAGCCAAAGGGTTGGAATTGGTGCCGATTCAAAATTATTCGCCCGAAAAAAACCTTTACAAGCATATTTACCGCAAAGAACGCTACAAAAACGATACGTTTATACACATTCACCCACCGTTTTTTGGCGAATGGTACATCTCGCAAGGGCATAATGGCGGCATCACACATATCGGCGATTGGCAATATGCTTGGGATTTTGTCATCGTTGATGAAAACCAAAAGACGTATCGCGGCTTGGGTTATGACTTGACCGATTATTATTGTTACAACGTCCCGATTCTCGCTCCTGCCGATGGTTATGTTGTGCAAATCATTGATAATGTGGAAGATAACGATGTGGGTGGCATGAATTTACAGCAAAATTGGGGAAATACAATTATCATCAAACATACTGAGGGGTTGTTTTCAAAAATCAGCCATATCAAACAAGGCACGTTTAAAGTGGCTATTGGAGACTTCGTTTATCGCGGTCAATGGCTTGCTAATTGTGGCAATTCGGGGCGTTCACCTGAGCCACATATTCATTTTCAATTGCAAACGACACCGCATGTGGGCTCAAAGACGCTGAATTATCCTTTGGCGTATTTTATGGAAACCCTTGCCCCCAACCCCAAAGGGGAGTCTGATGTAACTCAAAACTCAAAACTCAAAACTCAAAACTCGAATACTGAGGGGGGGCTTGAATTTCATGCGTTTGATATTCCAAAAGAAAAAAGCATCGTTACAGGCATCAACGCAACCTCGTTGTTAACACAAGCGTTTTTGTTGACACCCGGTACTATCTTTCAATGGGAAGAAAGGACTGTGACAAAAGGAAAAGAAACAAAAAAAATATTGAAGTGGGAAGTTTTCACCGATGCCTATAATCAGACGTATATTTGCTGCGCTCAAACGGAATCGTATGCTTATTTTGTGAATAACGGCACTTTATTGTATTTCACGGATTTTGTTGGCGACCGTCAATCAGCATTGTATCTATTTTATGTCGGTTGTCATAAAATACTTTTAGGCTATTACAATAATCTGATTATCAACGACTTACTGCCTATAACAGGGATTTACAACGGTGTTTTAAAAGTGATTCAAGATGTCGTTGCACCCTTTTATTTGTTTTTAAAAGCGGATTATCAATCAACTTGTACGTCAATTGACGATGTGAATTATCCACGAGAGATGAGCCTTCACAGCCAAGCACGGGTTTTGTTAGGTAAGAAAATTCAAAAACAAATGGATTTTGATATTGATGTTGATGACAAAGGGTTGACGAGTTTTAAGGCGCAGGAAAAAGATAAGATTAGGATTTTAAAACGACTATAATTTAGCTCTAACGTCGGCGAGGTTTTGAACCTCGCCGACGTTCAAAAAATACTGAGGGGGTCTAAACAACAGAATTAAGAAAATAATGAAACGACTAAAGTTACTCATTTTTATGCTATTCGTAGCTTGTCAATTACAAGCACAAAAAGCTGCCGATTATGTACAAATTGACAAACAAACTTATGATGCTTTTATCAAAAAAGACTGGAAACAAGTAACGACGATTGGACAAACGGCAATTACTGAGGGGGTGGATTATTACTTTTTGCGCTATCGAATCGGGGTGGCTTTTTATGAAAGGGGACAATACCGTTCAGCGATTCCACATCTTGAAAAAGCATTGATTTTCAATGGTTTCGATGAAGTATCGAGAGAATATTTGTACTATTCTTACTTGTTTAGCGAGCGTTTTTCAGATGCTGAAAGAGTGAGTAAAACATTTAGTAAAGCGACTAAAAAGCGACTTAAAATTTATCCGCCACCTTTTCTAACAACGGCAACGGCTGAATTAGGTACTAAATTACCGAGTTTCGATTCTCTTAGGGCAATGACTTTTACAGGCATAGGTGTTGGTCATCGAATAGGTGATGTGGCAACTGCTTTTTACAATTTTTCGACAGTCAATCAAACGGGTTATTATGGCAAAGTGGCTCAAAAACAATACTATCTCGGTGTAAATGTGCCTTTGAAAAATGGCTTTTCGATACAACCCGCTTTTCATTTGATTGATTTAAATTTGACATCAACAAGTCCGTATGTCAGTAGTTTTCACAGAACCGATTTTTTGGGTGCGGTGCAAGTTTTAAAACATTTTACGATGTTTGATGCAAGCGTAAATGCTTCACAATCAAACCTTTATAATAAATATCAAACGCAAGTCGGGGCAGGCATTACGGTTTATCCGCAACTCAATAATCAATTAGCGTTATCTGCAAATGCGACTTGGCAGAAAGATTCAACGGTTTCAACGGTGCTGTTTCAATTATCAGCCCGTTATCGTCCGACACCACAGTGGGAACTTTCGGCACATTTTTATTCAGGCAATGCCCTCAATGTCAATGAGTTAAATGGTTTTTTAGTGAACAACAGTTATGATGTTTTAAAGAACAGATTTGGTGCAATGGTACGTTTTAATGCGACTAAAAATCTATCCATTTACGCATTGGGACAATTTGAAAATAGAGCTGAAAGTTATTATAAAGTTGTCTATCAAAATATGACTTTGGGTATTGGTTTACAATATTTGTTTTTATAATTGTATTAAGATTTACTGAATTTTTAAAATTTAGTAAATCTTAATTAATAAATATCAAATCGGATTTAAAAATATTAAAACAGTCTAAATGAATATAGAATTAAGTTTGGAAAGCATTAAAAAAGCCTTAATTTAGTTTGAAATTAATTTCAAGAAAGTATAGAATCTTTTTAAAAAAAAATAAAACAATGTTTCTTAAAGAATAAAGCTATCTTTAAAAAATACTCTTTTTGACCAACTAAATACCTTTTTGTCATTCTGAACGAAGTGAAAGGATCTGTATAATATTTCATTCAGATTCTTTCACTTCGTTCAGAATGACAAAAGCGATTTTATTGTTTTATATTCATTTAATTTTCTTTCAAAATCAATTTTATTAAAAATAAAAGCTATCAAAAATGAATTTTAAGAAATTGTTTCTAACCATTATCGTCCCCCTCAGTATGAGTCTTAATTTAATGGCTCAAAACCTTGAAGACGCTTTTGCAAAATCTTATGCTGCCGAAGCAAGTGGCAAATATGTTGACGCAGCGACACCTTTAAAAGCGGTGTACAACGAAAAAAGTTATGAACTCAATTTGCGTCTCGGCTATGTGACTTATATGGCAAGTAGTCTTGTCGAGTCAAAAAACTACTATCAAAAAGCAGTGGCATTGATGCCCTATTCGATTGAAGCAAAATTGGGCTATGTGCTGCCCTTAGCTGCCTTAAATGAGTGGACAACGGTGGCGAATGAATACCGGGATATTTTGAAAATTGACCCACAAAACTCGACGGCGAACTATCGTTTAGGTTCAATTTACTATTATAACAAAGAATATTCAAATGCTTATAAGTATCTTGAAAAGGTGGTTAATCTCTATCCTTTCAGTTACGATGGTTTGATTTTATTTGCTTGGACGCATTATCAAATGGGCAAAATGAATGAAGCACGTGCCTTGTTTAAGCGTGTTCTGTTGTTGTCGCCGAAGGATAAATCGGCGTTGGAAGGTTTGTCGTTGGTAAAGTGACCCCCTCAGTATAAATCGTTTTTTTGCCTGAATTTCAAGCAAAAAATGTAAAAACAGACGTTCTGATGAATCGGAACGTCTGTTTTTGTTAATTCTAAGACAAAGCAAAAGACAAAATCGCCCATTTATAACTACCTTTGCGCCAAATTTTAAAAATAGACAAATGACTTTTGAAGATTTAGGTCTTAATAAACCTCTGTTAGATGCGCTGAATGACATGGGTTTTACCGAACCGACGACGATTCAAGCCAAAGCTTTTTCGGTAATGATGTCGGGCAGTGATGTGATTGGCATAGCGCAAACGGGTACGGGTAAAACACTTGCGTACTTGTTGCCCTGTTTACAGCAATATCGTTTTTCAAAAAATAAAACTTTTGAACCAACTATTTTGATACTCGTTCCAACACGTGAACTCGTTGTTCAAGTCGTTGAAGAGGTTGAGAAGTTGATAAAATACATGGATTTGACCGTTGGCGGCATTTACGGTGGCTCGAATATCAACAGTCAAGTGACGTTGATTCGGAACGGTTTGGATATATTGGTGGCAACACCCGGACGCTTGTTGGACTTGGTCGGCAAAGGCGAGTTGCGCTTGAAACACGTGCGCAAACTCATTATTGACGAAGTAGATGAGATGTTAGATATGGGTTTTAGGTTTCAACTCGTGCGTGTTTTTGATACTTTGACAAAGCGACAAAACCTCATGTTTTCGGCAACGATGACGGAAAAAGTAGAGGAATTAATCAATGATTTTTTCAAGTCACCTATCAAAGTAGAGGCTGCACCGACAGGGACACCGCTTGAAAACATAGAGCAATTTGGGTACCATGTGCCTAATTTCAATACCAAAGTCAACCTTTTGAAGATATTATTGGCTGAAAAACTGCCTTCGTCAAAAGGATTTATTTTAGACCCAGAAGAGGACCCGAACAAAGTAAAAATATTGGTTTTTACAGCGACGAAGAAATTGGCTGATGTGCTTTTTGATCAAATTGAAAGTGAATTTCCTGAACAAGTTGGCGTTGTTCACTCCAACAAAGCGCAAGCAAAGCGTTTTGAAACAGTTAAACTCTTTCATCAAGGCGTGTACCCTGTTTTGATTGCGACGGATTTGGTCGCTCGCGGCATTGATATTTCGGAAGTGACACACGTTATTAATATGGATACGCCCGACACGCCAGAGGACTATATGCACCGCATCGGACGTACAGGGCGCGCGGACAAAAAAGGTATTGCGATTACGTTCATCACCGAAGAAGAAAAGGTATATCAAGCAGCGATAGAAGAATTGATGAATATCGAAATCCCCATGCTACCCATGCCTGAAGATATCGTTATTTCAGACGTGCTCATTGAAGATGAATTGCCGCAATACCGCATGAAATCGCCTGTACTTAAATTGCCTAAAAAAGATGAAACGAATGCCGCTTTCCATGAAAAATCGGCAAAAAACAAGAAGGTGAACAATAAAATACGGCGTAAACAAGCGATGCACATAAAATACGGTAAACCACAAACCAAAGGCGCGAAGGTGAAAAAGAAAAGATAAAACATACTTCTTCCTATTTTCAGACCCCCTCAGTATATTTGCCAAAAATGATTGAAAAATGAGCGAAAACACGCCAGCATATATCAGCCATGTTCATCTGAAAGGCTATAAGAGTATCCGCGATATGGAGATAGACCTATTGCCGGGCTTGAATATTATTATTGGACCGAATGGGAGTGGGAAGACGAATTTTGTTGACTTTATGACTTATTTGAATAGATTTGGTTATGAAAATCAGCTTTATCAGAAAGAATTTAGTGTTGAGTTGATACAAAAAAATATAGAGAAAACTAAAATAAAAGATGATAATGAGTACAATTTTCCTTCTTTTGTTTGGATAGACCAACAAATCACTATTAACGGAAATGGTTATTCTGATAAAAGAAATGGAAAATATTTATTTAATGTTACAGAAGATATAAAATCTAACGATTCTACATTCGATTCTGTCTTAAAATATACTTACAAAGGCTCAAAAGTTGATTTATCCACTGAAAAATCTGGTAATAATAACGTGCATCAAATTTTAAGTGCAAAAAAAATAACTTTTAATAATCCTCTTAACTTTATAGATTCTAACAGTAGTATTGAATTGATTCATGCAGAACCTCAATCTGATGAGGCTCATCCTGAACTTGGTGTGTATTATGCTGAATCAATCGTCAAGTCAGCTTTTGAAGATATTGAAAATAGCCAAAATGCAAAATTAGATGGTCTTATAAGATTGATTATCTATTTGTGGAATCAAGATGATATTGCTATTGGAAATGAACAATTTATTACAGATTTCTTTAAGTATTTACCTCTATATTCACCTATTTCGGAAATAACTTTGGATAAAAAAGTTGTGACCTCCAAAGTTGATGGTAGTGAAGAGAAACTCACTAATCTTTTGAACGCTCTATCATTTCGAGTGAATAATAGTTGGTGGACTTGGGATGATTTATCTGACGGCACAAAGCGATTGTTTTATATTATCTGTGAAGTCACAAGTTATAATGAGTTAGTGCTTGTTGAAGAACCCGAACTCGGCATCCACCCCGACCAACTCCATCTACTCATGGATTTCCTAAAAGAACAATCCAAAGAGAAACAAATCATCATTACAACGCACTCGCCTGAAGTATTGAATATTTTAGATAAAGATGAACTTGACCGCATCATCGTAACACGCTATGATTCGGAAAAAGGGACGCAAATGCACCATTTAAGCCCAAAACAAATACGAAAAGGGCAGATTTATATAGAAGAAGTGGGCAACCTAAAAAGTTTTTGGGTACATTCAAACCTTGAAGAGTATGAAGCCGAGTAATTCAAACAAACAGAAGAAAACCGTAGTCAGCATTATTGGAGAACATCCCGATAATGACGCTTTGGCATTGTCATATATTCTAAAAGACGTGGTAAAAAGTGAAGTCCAATTTACTTTTCCATTGAAACAATATCGAGGTAGTGATTTAGATACTAAGAGTTTTTTAGATGACCTAAGAGCAGAATTTAGAGCCGAAACACCCAAAAACGTTATTTTAGTAAGGGATTTAGATGGTTTTATTTCAGAAACAGAGAAACTTAGAAATAGAGATGAATGGTTTAGAAAAGCGAATATTGAAGTCAAACAAACAGGTATCTTCTTTTTGGCCATTTATGAAATGGAGTCTTTGATTTTAGCGGATATTCAGAATTTCAATAAATACTACAAGTTGAAAGAGAAACCAGTCAGTAATCCCATGATGAAGAAAAAAGAAGATGTGAAAAAATTGACTGAAAAAACTCAAAAAGGAAAATATACTGAAAGTGAAGCACCTAAAATATTCCAAACGCTTGATTTTAAAACAGTCTATGATAACCATAAAGGAGACCGTAGTTTTCATTCATTTATTAAAGAACTGAAAGAGAAAAATTTATTAAAAACAGACAAAGACTTAAAATTCAAAATATAATCACCCCCTCAGTATAAACACGCAAAATGACTCAAAACGACTTATTTCAAAAGATTTTAGAGAAAAAATCCTATCTCTGCATCGGTCTCGATACCGATTTGGACAAAATACCGAAACATTTGCTTGAAACGGAAGACCCTATTTTCGAGTTCAATAAAGCCATTATTGATGTCACCCGTGACTTGTGTGTTGCCTATAAACCCAATTTGGCTTTTTATGAAGCGCAAGGACTGAAAGGTTGGGCGGCGTTAGAAAAAACGGTTAAATATATTGGTAATCAACACTTTACGATTGCGGATGCCAAACGAGGTGATATTGGTAATACTTCACGGATGTACGCCAAAGCGTTTTTTGAAAACATGGATTTTGATTCCGTCACCGTTGCGCCGTATATGGGAGAGGACTCCGTTAAACCGTTTTTAGATTTTGAAGGCAAATGGGTTATTCTGTTGGCTTTGACTTCAAACGTTGGGTCAATGGATTTTCAATTTAACCATGATTTGTTCAAAAGTGTCTTGAAAACAGCGCAAACTTGGGGAACGCCTGACAACTTGATGTTCGTCATTGGTGCAACACATCCAGAGCGTTTTTTAGAAATTCGTCGCTTAGCACCTCATAATTTTTTCCTTGTTCCGGGTATTGGCGCACAAGGCGGGGATTTGAAAAAAGTATCTGAATACGGTATGAACGATCAGTGCGGTTTGCTCATCAATTCGAGCCGTGAAATTATTTATGCGAGTAACGGTTTGGATTTCGCAGAGAAAGCACGGGCGGCGGCATTGAAGACCCAACAAATAATGGCTGAGTTCTTAGAAAAACGATTTTAAATTTTGCGCTTCGTATTTTTATTAAATTTATTTTGTTCAGAGCAAAATTTAACTTTTTAAAGCCATTGATTTTGCTAATTTTGCGCTGTAATATTGAAGTAACCTTAAAATTCACCCACAAAGGTTCATCTTAATTCTTTGATAAATCATTGATTTTCAAAGGCTTTTATACATTAACTTTAAACGTTGAACCACTTAATATAAACATTTTGGCACTTATTAAATCTATTTCAGGAATCAGAGGAACGATTGGGGGCAGCTACGGTACAAATTTAACGCCACAAGACATCGTTGAATCAACTGCCGCTTTTGGCACTTGGGTACTAAATCGCAAGGGCGCAAAGCGCGCAAAAGTTGTTATCGGGCGTGATGCTCGTATTTCAGGAGCTATTGTCAATGGTTTGGTGGTCAATACATTGCTGGCTTTGGGCATTGATGTTGTTGATTTAGGTCTTTCTACAACGCCTACGGTCGAAGTTGCTGTTACAGTAGAACAAGCAGATGCGGGCATTATTTTGACAGCAAGTCACAATCCACGCGAATGGAATGCGCTTAAATTGCTCAACAATAAAGGTGAATTTATTTCTGCCGCAGATGGTCAAGAGGTATTATCCTTGATTGAAAAAGGCGGTATTCGTTATGCTGACGTTGAACTTTTAGGCACTTATCGAACAGACGATTCTTATATTCAGAAACATATTGATAAAATTTTCGCTCTTAAACTAGTTGATAAAGAACTCGTTGCGTCGAAAAACTTTCGTGTTGTCGTAGACCCTGTTAACTCAACGGGCGCTATCTCAATTGTTCCACTTCTCGAACAAATGGGTTGCACCGTTTTTATGATTAATGGTGAGATGAACGGTAATTTCGCGCACAATCCTGAACCACTACCTGAACACCTAAATGACCTAGCAAAAGAAGTGGGCAATAAAAAAGCACACCTCGGCATTTCGGTTGACCCCGATGTTGACCGTTTGGCATTCGTGCGTGAAGACGGTGAAATGTTTGGCGAGGAATATACTTTGGTCGCTATTGCCGATTATATTTTGCAAAATACTGAGGGGGGGGGAAATACGGTTTCCAACCTGAGTTCAACAAAGGCTTTGCGGGACGTGACGGAAAAACATGGCGGTCAATATGCTGCTGCTGCCGTTGGTGAAGTCAATGTTGTTACAAAAATGAAGGAAACCAATGCCATTATCGGTGGTGAAGGCAACGGTGGTGTCATTTATCCTGAATTACATTATGGACGTGATGCCCTCGTTGGTGTCGCTTTGATGTTAACTTCTTTGGCAAAATTTGGAAAACCTTTGTCCTTTATGAAAAAGCAGTTTCCCGAATACGAAATTGCTAAGAAAAAATTGGATTTACCAACCCATGCCAATGTCGATGACATCATCAATAACCTCGATGATAAATACAAACTAATGAAAAGTTGCAACCGCGACAGAACGGACGGTTTGAAACTCGAATTTAACGATGGCAACTGGATTCACATGCGCAAATCGAATACAGAACCCATTATTCGTATTTATGCTGAAAGTACCTCTTCTGTTGTTGCAAATAATTTGATTCAAAAAATTAACCGCGATATTTATGAGATTTTGAATGCGGAAAAAGCTTAGTAAGTAATGATGAACGATGAATAACGCAAGATATTGACTATCAATTTGTTGCAAGAAATTATTTTCCCGTTTTTTTTCATTCATGTACTTACAAGAACTAACTGAACAAAAAAACCCGAATTTCGTAACAACGAAATTCGGGTTTTTTTGTTCAAAAACTTAAAAAATCCTAAAGAATTTATGCGGTTTTGCAAACGCCAAAACCGCCTTTGAAAGGCATCATTATGTCTGAAATAATCAAATCAGGTATGAGTTCAAAAGCCATATCTTCACAATGCTGCCCATTCGCTATTCATACTGATTATCGGATTATGCTTAGTTTTATTTAAAATGATTTTTGTCGTCCTTGCTTTTCCCATTTCGTAAAATTTTACTTGAAACCGTCATTCTTTTTTTGTAATTGATTGAACACTTTGTTTCTTTGGAGATAAGTTCAATTAACAAATACTTTATTATTGTGTACGCAAACGACGATCAGCTTGAAAAACAATACGATACAAATTTCACAACTGGGCAAGGCCCTTCTTTACATTAATATACATATTAAATATAACGTTAAAATCACTATTTTAACGAGCCTATTCTTATGGATAGCCCATAATTTTGGCTATACCCAAAAACGACCCGATGAATTTAGGATGAAGCAAGACTTAGCGAGCGCAAATGCTTTTATTGCATCCTACAGAAATGATACAGCCCGTATTATTATAGCTCAATTAATGGATGAGGTGAACCAAAACCTACTCGACTCACCCTTTGGTTTGAAGGTGCAACTGGCGCACGGCACTGCTTTAGAACACGACGACCACGATTCATTAGCGATGCAGATACTGCTGCATGTTAAGGAACGGAGTTCTGAAATTTTTTTATGGGATGTATTCACCCAAACCTGTATTGCACTGGCACTGCTTCACGAAAACATGGAGCGCAGTAGTCAATCTTTAGAAAATCTGCAACAGGCTCAATACGCCATCAGTCAGTATGGACTGGACGCTCTTTATCCTGCTTTTGCCGTTAGAATGTCATCTTATTATAGGGTCTTTACTGAAAATAAGGATTCTTCCTTGTTTTATGCTCAAGAGGCACTGCGTACGGCTCCCAAATTTAAATCAGATATAGAGGAAGCCACAGCTCACATGCTTATGCTTTTTTTGTTGCGGAAAACATCTTATGAGAAAGCACTGGAACACGTTTTCGCTGGGCTGAGGATATTTCAAAAATTAGAAGATTATACGGAATCTGCTTCTATGTACAATAACATATCCCGTGTATATTATGAGTACAATAATATCCAATTGGCATTAGCTTTTAATGATTCTACAATCGCCGAATCGAATAAAGCGATTGCAGGAGGTTTTGTAAAAACCAGTGCCCAATTTCATGCATATCAATTTCGAGGCACCATACTTAAGACATTGGGACAAACCGATTCAGCTTGGTATTATTTGAATAAAGGACATGTCCTGGAATTGGAATGGGTTCGAAAAACGGAAAATCACAAAGTCGCAGAAGTAGATGCCCGTTACAATGATGAAAAAAAAGTAAAGCAAATAGAAGCACAAGCCCAGCAAATTAAATCCAATGCAGAAAGGAAAAATCGGTTTTTGGCAATAGGTTTTTTAATCATCCTGTTTGCGGCTGTACTCTTTTATTATTATATTGAATTACGCCGTGCCAATCTTATAACAAAGGAACAAGAAGCCCAGTTGCGCATGCTCGATGCCACAAAGTCCCACTTTTTTGCCAATGTGAGTCATGAATTGCGTACACCACTCACGCTGGTGTTGGGTCCCATTCATACGCTATTGAAAGAGAACCAACTAACCGAAAAGCAAAGCAAACTGCTGCACATAGCCGACAGAAACGGGAGACAATTGGAGCAGTTGGTCAATGAAATTCTCGATTTAAGAAAATTAGAAATGGGCAAAATGAGGCTGGTAGAAGAACCAACAGAATTGTCCTCTTTTTTCAACAGGTACGTTTCGCAGTTTGAATCTTTGGCAGAGCAAAAGCAGATTGATTTTTCATTTGATATATTAATAGACAAAGATTTGGTGGTTCAAATTGATAGGGATAAATACCGCCAAATATTGTACAATCTCCTTTCCAATGCCTTTAAGTTTACGCCGACGGGTGGTAAAATCAAAGCGATGTTCGCTCTAAACGACAACACGATTCAGCTTGAAGTTGCGGACTCTGGGCGGGGTATCCATCCCGATGATTTGCCTTATGTTTTCGATCGCTTTTTCCAGTCCAATCAACTCGACAGACTTGCCGAAGGCGGAACGGGCATCGGGCTTGCCCTTTGTAAGGAATATACACAACTTTTTGGCGGGCACATCAGCGTGGAAAGTACACTGGGTGAAGGGGCAATATTCAAGGGGACGTTTCCCGTTTCAGTCGTTGAGTATGCGCAGCTACCCGTTGCCCAATTACAAGCAGATGACCAACACGCATCGTTCTATCCGACGCAAGTTGAAAACGATACTTACTTGAAATCATCCAGTACACCCAAACCAACCATTTTAGTCGTAGAAGATAACCCTGAATTACAGCGTTATATTGGTTTGGTTTTAGAAGAAAAATATCATATTATCACGGCAGACAATGGCAAAGTTGCCCTTGAAAAGCTCAATGATACCCCCTCAGTAGATTTAATCCTATCAGACCTCATGATGCCTGTGATGGACGGCTTTCAATTGCTTGAAAGGCTGAAATCGGATGATGCCACCCGCCACATCCCGACCATCATATTGACCGCACGAGCTGAAGCAACAGACAAGTTGAAAGCCCTACGCATCGGCGTGGACGATTATATCACCAAACCTTTTAACGAAGAAGAACTGGTGGTAAGGATTGAAAACCTTTTGAAAAACAAAGCTGTTCGACAGCAGGAGTATTTAACCGAAAGCGAACAAAAGGATGATGCCCAATCCATGTTCTCTGAAGAAGATAGGGCATGGTTGGAAACCTTCGAAACGTATGTTCAAAAAAACTTTTCAAAAGGCATTCTCTCTGTGCCCATACTGGCACAGGCATTTACGATGAGCGAATCCACTCTGCTCCGCCAATTGAAACGTTTGACGGGACTTACACCTGTCCAATACCTTCAGGAGATACGACTCAATGAGGCCCGCCAATTATTGGAAAACCGTATTTATAAATCCATTACACAGGTGGCATCCGAAGTTGGATACCAAGATGCTCGTTCCTTTTCCCGTAGTTTCAAACAACGGTTTGGTAAAGTGCCTTCTGACTTTCTGAATGATTGATTTGTTTCATCTAACATTACTGTGTTGACATAATGACCCCCTCAGTATGGACAACAAAAAAGCATCGCCAATCCAAAATTTATGCTCAAAACATTAAAGAGATAAATTTAACCTGCCACAATAATTTTCTAACAGTTCCTGATTTTTAAGCACTTTCTACCCTTTTTCTGTTAGATTTCCTTGCCACCAGACTCATTTTGACGGAAAATGCTACTAAGTTGACGGAAAATGTCACTTGGCATTTACCAATTTTGCGAATAGTAATATTGAAATTACTTTTTCTACTTTGAATTTTTTTTTGATTCTTGATGTAACCCCTCAGTATTTGAGTGTTTCCCAACATAAATACTGTGCCTCATAAAAACGTCAGAAAATAACTTTTTACTAAAATCAAATAGTCATGCAAAGAACAAACTTCTACCTACCTTCAATTCCGACCCTTCTTTGGGTAATGTTTTCCTTCATTTCATTTCCGCTGTTTTCCCAAAATATTTCAAATAACAACGGGCAGAACAAAGAAACGAGCAGAATCGTATCCTTGAACCTGCAAGACATCATGGGCAACTTGGAACGTGCACCAATGGAAAATTCCGTGGCTGCTAAATCAAGCCCTCTGGTCATCGCACTACCGATGCCAGATGGGAGCGAGCGCCAGTTCTCTGTGGTCGTCAACGATTTGTTGGCACCTGCCTTTGCGGCTCTCCAACCCAATTTAAAAACCTATACTATAAAAGCGGTTAATGACCCAACTATCTATGGTCGTTTGACCGTTTCGCCTTATGGCGTTAGGGCTAGCATATTTAGGAAGGATGGTCTTGTTGATATTGCCCCATTGGATGAAAATAATCCAGTGCTCCACAAAAGCCAATTATCAATAGACGATGGTACGGGTGTCAATTGTGGGGCAGCCGAATTGGAGAGATTTCCTCAAAAGATTGATATAGAGTCAAGTGCTTTATCTAATGGTGCCATCAAAAGGACTTTTAAGTTTGCTGTTGTAACGACAGGTGAGTTTTATCAGCTGCATAAAATATTAAATGCAGATTTGAGCGAAAATATAGTATCATCAAAAGCAGCAACTCAAGCAGCCGTCGCAGCACATATTAATTCTTTGGAAGCCATTTATGAGCGTGAATTGGCTGTCAACTTTAGCTTACTAACACCCATTGTTTATACGGATCCTAATACGGATCCATGGGTGCCTGGTCAGCCAAATCGCCTCGAATTAGTAGCTCAGGCTATCGGTATGACTTACGGGCCAACTCAGTATGATATAGGTCACGCTATTCATGGAGTTGGCAATGGAGCTGAATGGGGTGGAGGTGTAGCGCAATTAGCCAGTTTGTGTAACAATTCTACCATTGGAGGTTTTAGCCCAGGACTTTCTAAAGCAAGGGCTTGGTCAAGTATGCCCGGGAGCGAACCGCTTCAAGATTTAAAAATTATTGCTCATGAAGTCGGGCATCAGTTCAGTATGCCACATTCTTGGAATGGGACATGTACCGACCCTGCAGATGGCAATCAAGTTGGCGAATTCGATGCTTATGAGATTGGATCAGGTACAACCATTATGAGTTACAATCTTGTTTGCTGGCAACCAAATTCAAATATTGGAGGAGGTCGCTTCCCCGTCTCTGACCAATATTTTCATAATATTAGTTTGAACCGGGCCTTGGATCACATGGCAAACAATGCGACTTGCGGCACGACAAGTTCAACGGGCAATACGCCACCCGTTGTGGATGCCACGACATGTGGCGCGACTTATACCCTCCCACAAGGTACACCCTTCAAGTTAACGGGTTCTGGTTCCGATGCAGATGGGGATCCGATTTACTACAATTGGGAACAATTCGACGAAGATGGCGCGGGTCATCCTTCACAGGGTTTGATAGGTGCTGCGGCAGCGTCTTCTGCTATACCTGGGACACCTCTGTTCCGAAGCTATCCACCTTCGACATCTCCGACCCGCACTTTTCCAGATATGTCACTAGTGAGAGCTAACGACTATGCTTCAAACTTTGAGCCACTGCCCACTGTTGCAAGAGCGCTTAAATTCCGCCTCACAGGTAGGGATTTAAAAATAGGCGGCGGCGGTATCCATTATGTTGATGTAGCCGTAGCAGTAAGTGCGCAAGGACCTTTTACTGTTGGTGCTATGGGCACTGTAGCAGCGGGTGTACCGATTAATGTCTCTTGGGCATTGAATGGCATTGACTTTCTGACAAACGTGAATATCAAACTCTCCATAGATGGGGGGGCTACTTTTCCATATACTTTGGCAGACGGAATACCTGCTGCGCCACAGTCGGTTAGTGTGATCATTCCGTCAGGTATTATTCCTACCAATACGGCTCGGATTATGGTAGAAAGTGCCGATTATAGTTGCTTTTCGTTTTTTGATATGTCGGATGATAACTTTATGATTTCTTCTGATTGTATTGCTCTTTCTACTTTAATCAGCCCAGAAGATGCTGTGACTTTACCAGCGGGAGACCCAGGTTTGAATTTGGGTTTGACGAATAATATCGGAAAAGTTGTCACAAGTTTCAATGGTTTTATCACGACGGGCGATACTCAAGGTAACTTGATTTTCCTCAATAATACGCCGCCTGTTTGTGCTGGACCGTCTAATGCTGTGTATTTGGATACATACAACTTTACGGTTGACATGACTGGAACTTACGTAATCAATCATGGAGGTCCATCAGGAGCAATTCTGAATTTGTACACAGCTCCCTATACAGGGAGCAACTGTACGAACCACATCAGTAGTAATGCTGTAAGACCTTCTGGTACAGGTGGTATTGGAGCCAATAGTGGATTAACTGCAACACTGTCGGCACGTGTCTCTTATGTATTGGTTGTCATTGGTTTTAACACATCCCATCCTGTTCTACCTTTTAACTACAATATTACTTTTCCAACAAAACCCGCAGGGGCAAACATTTTCGATGGTGAAATAATGCCTGCAAATTACAGCTATACATATTTAGCAGTAAATACGGTCAATACCCAAGTCGCCGCAGTCAGCGCGACTTCTGATTTTACATCGTTAGTAGCGGGAACTTTCGAAATTTACGGAGCAAATTATTATAGTGGAAGCGGGCCTAATCCTTCCACAGTGAATCCAGCCAGTTGGGTAGGGCAAACAAAATCTTCTTTGTTAGCTGGTAGCAGTTGCGTGGTGTTCAGTACCAATTTCAAATCGGTCACTATTACCGGTAGCGCTTGCCCCGCCCCCTCAGTAGGAACCATCACACAACCGACTTGTGCAGTTGCAACAGGTAGTGTTGTCTTAAATAGCTTACCATCAACGGGCACATGGACATTAACACGCAGCCCAGGTGCGGTAACAAGCACAGGAACAGGAACAAGTACGACTATTACAGGATTGGCTGCGGGTACTTATACCTATACTGTGACGAATGCGGCGGGATGTACGTCCTCTGCGTCAGGCAATGTTGTTATTAATACACAACCTGCCACACCAAGTGCCCCCTCAGTAGGAACCATCACTCAAACGACTTGTGCAGTTGCAACAGGAAGTGTTGTCATAAATGGTTTACCATCAACGGGCACATGGACATTAACACGCAGCCCAGGTACAATAACAAGCACTGGAACAGGAACAAGTTCAACTATTACAGGGCTTGCTGCGGGTACTTATACCTACACAGTGACCAATGCGGCGGGTTGTACTTCATCGGCTTCTGCCAATGTTGTTATTAATACCCAACCTGCTACACCAAGTGCCCCCTCAGTAGGAACTATCACACAACCAGTTTGTGAGACACCTACAGGTAGTGTTGTCTTAAATGGTTTACCATCAACTGGAACTTGGACTTTAACACGTAATCCAGGTGCGGTAACAAGCACAGGAACAGGAACAAGTACGACTGTTTCAAGTCTCGCTGCAAATACTTATACATTTACAGTGACCAATGCAGCAGGTTGTACATCAGCAGCTTCTGCAAATGTGGTTATCAATGCTTCTCCATGTGGGTTTACCATTCAATCTGCCCAAACAGGTGATTGGAATGTAGGTTCAACATGGGTTGGTGGCGTAGTGCCTACATCTGCGGACGAAGCAATAATTAATGCGACACATATTGTTACGATTAAAGCGACTCAAACGAAGTATTGCAAAACGGTCGCCATACGTACCAATGGTAATCTTACTATTGAGGCGACTGCAACACTTATTCTGGATAATAACTCGGCGAATACAACATTAACTAATAATGGAACAGTTGAAAATAGTGGCACCATTACCATAGGCGCAACGACAGGCGTTGGACCTTATGGAATAGTAACGGGTGGAACATTCAATAATAAATCCAGCGGAATTATCCGTATTGACCGTACAACAGTAGCGAGTGGTCTTTTCAATACTTTTGGCACTTTTACAAACGAGGGAAATATCACTATTGGTGCAACAATAGGCTCTGACAATACTAGTTTTTATGCCTATGGTATTTGGAATCAAGCAACATTCATCAATAAAGCGAGTGGACAAATACATATTGACCGTTATAGCAATGGCATTCAAAACTATTTATCTTCCTCTTTAACAGTTCCTGATGCCTTCTTCACAAATGAAGGCAGCATCACCATTGGTGCTAACGCAAGCACAGGTAATTATGGCATAATTAACTACGATGACTTTAAAAATAAAGTTGACGGACAAATACGTATTGACAATGTCATAAACAATGGTTTAACAAACCTATTAGAAGGTGTCATAACCAATGATGCGACAATAACCATTGGTACTAATGCAAACGTGGGGCAAACGGCTATTCACAATCAGTCAACATTTAATAATAATACAGGAGCCGTTATCAACTTAGATAAAGCCACCAACTTTGGTGTAGGCGGTTCGGGTGGTACATTCAGTAATGCGGGAGCCGTAAATATAGGCGCGATAACTGCCATACCGACACTTAGCACTGGAACGACTTTCAGCAATAATACAGGTGGTATACTGAGGGGTACTGGTAGAATTGCTGCCGCAACATTTACCAATAATGCAGGTACACTCTCGCCAGGCAATTCACCAGGTCTTATGACTTTTGATGCTGCCGAAGACTTCACTAACAGTATCATGAAAATTGAAGTGAATGGGTCAAGTGTAGCAGGAACAGATTTCGACCAAATTAAAGTCACTGGTGCGGCTACTTTAGGTGGCGTTTTAGATTTGACCATTGGCTATGCGCCTTCAAACAGCCCGACCATAACAATAGTAGATGCGGTAAGTTTGATTGGTACATTTAGTTCCGTTACTCCAGCACTTCCAGTTAATTGGGAAATCAAATATAATTTCCCAACAACGGGTAAAGTGTCCTTAGTATACAATAACCCATTGGTAAAACCAGAGATAAATATAACAGGAAATACTATTTCTATCTTAAAAGGTGACCTGACACCGAGCGTTGCTGATGGTACTGATTTTAGCACAACTGCCATAGGGGGGGCTATTCAGAAAACCTATACGATTCAGAATTTAGGTGATGGCATTTTGAATATCAGTGGTATTACATCGAGTAACGCTTTGTTTGTGATCAGTGATGCACCGACGACGGTTGCGGCAAATAGTACGGCAACGTTCAAGGTGACTTTTTCACCAACCGCATTAGGTGTTCAAACCGCAACTATTACGGTCAATAACAACGATGATGATGAAGGGATTTATGATTTTGGAGTTAAAGGAGAAGGCATAAATGCCATACTTGGTGCTGCTCTTTCAGTCAACGGAGGAACAAGACAAGTTGTCGTGCCCGACAATGCGAGTTTGGATATCTCATCGGCTATGACCATAGAGGCATGGTGTAATTGGTCTAACCTTTCAGGTTATCAAGTCATTGTCCTAAAAGCAACGTCAGGGTCTTGGAGTGGTGGTTATGGTTTAAGTACTTTAAATGGTCAGCTGTTTGCCCATTTGGCTGGTTGGAGTTATCTTCATCAGACCGGTTATACTGTGCCAACCAATCAGTGGGTACACGTGGCAGCTACCTTTGATGGTACAACTTCAAAAGTTTATGTCAATGGTGCTTTGATAGCGACAAAAGCCGTTACAGCGACCATTCCAACCAATGATTTAAGTATGGGTATTGGTTGTGACATCGGTGTATCAGGCTATACATTCAGTGGTCAGTTAGACGAAGTCAGGATTTGGAATCGTGCACTTACCTTGTCCGATATTCAAGCCAAAATGAATTGTGAAATCCCTGGAGCAGCTGTGGGTTTGGTGGCTAATTACCACTTCAATCAAGGCATTGCAGCAGGAAATAATACAACAGTTAACACACTGACTGATGCCAGTGGATTTGGCAATAACGGTACATTGAACAATTATATCTTAACAGGGACAACAGCCAACTGGGTTGCCCCAGGTGGTGTGACAAGTGGTAACCGCTGTGTGGTATCAACGACACCAGAAATCAATATTACAGGCAAGGGTATCACATTTGTGGATGGTGATGTCACACCTGATGTTGCTGACGATACCGATTTTGGTAAAACAACTACGGGTTCATCTACTAAGAAAACCTATACGATACAGAATACAGGCGGCGGAGCACTTACTATCAATGGTATTGTTTCAAGTAACGCTTTGTTTGTAGTTAGCAATGCGCCTACCACCGTGGCAGCGGGTAGTACTGCAACGTTTGATGTGACGTTCACGCCAACGGCTTTGGGCATTCAAAATGCGACCATTACTGTTAATAACGACGATGCAGATGAAGGTGTTTATGATTTTGCTGTGAAAGCCGAAGGCATAGAGCCTATTAGTGGTTATCAGACTGTCCAAAATGGTACTTGGGAAGCTGCTTCAACCTGGTTAAATGGTATGATTCCGCCTAATCCTATATTGGTTAGTGACACAGTAAAAATTTACCATAATGTCACTCTTAACAGTCAAGTGGTTAATAATGGCGTTATAGAAATCATCTTAAGCCCTGCCAGTTTAGTGATTAGTTCGTCAGGGCAATTGACCAACAATAAAGAGGTGATAGCATTACCAGGTGTATATAATGCAGCTACTTTTCCTTCAAATAGTTTATATTATCCAATTTATTATTCAGGTATCCTTAATAATACTGGAAAAATCATTGTTAATTCTTTTGATGGAGGAGCGAGTGGAAGAGTGCGCTTTTCAGGAGGGGGTACAATTAATAATCAATCTGGTGGTCTATTAGAAATTCATGACGTTTCTCAGTTCTATGGCACGGTCAATAACAACCAAGGCGCTACAATTCGCCAATTTACGGGTGTGCAAGGACAAACTTTTGGTACAGTAAACAATTCAGGTTTGTTTGATATCGTGGGCGGTTCATTCAGTCCGAGAAACGGCGGGATATGGAACAATCTGGCAACAGGTGTTATTGAAAACAAAGCAAGAATCTACTTAGGTTTTTATATTGGTAACTTGAATAATACAGGAACCGTTAATAACAGGTCAACGGGTGAGATATTCATCAATGGTGAAACAGATTATTATGATGGGACTATAAATTCTCCGAATGGGCATATTCTCAATGAAGGGAAAATAGTTGGTGTTGGTCATTTTATCACTTCCGCCAGCACTTTGAGTGGTGCGGGGTTGATTTATCCAGCCAATTCAGTACCGTCCACCTTTTCAAATTCTAATTTTACGCCTGGTATCTTGGATGTAACAGGTAATTTATCAGCCTTTGGTGGTATCCAAATTAATCTTTTGAATACAACTAAAGGAACTGGATATGGTTCGATAGCCGTAACAGGTGCGACTAATGTAACGGGTACTGTCTTACAAATAGCGTTACAATCAGGATTTACAGCACAAGAAAATGATGAATTTGAACTTTTGACGGCTACCAATGGGGTAACAGGACAATTCTCTTCTACAGACCTGCCCTCATTATCGAATAATTTAGAGTTCAGGGTTATTTATGAGTCCAATAAAATTATTTTAAGGGTCATAAATGTTAGACCACAAGTCGCAGCTTCATCGCTCAACTTTGATGCTACCAATGACTATGTTGACTTAGGCGTTTGGAATCCTTTTAGTGCAACTGGATTTACCCAAGAAGCATGGGTCTATGCAAATAGTTTTGGTCCTGACGATTGGAGTAATTCTATTCTTTTGCAAGAAGGTGAAGATGGGACAAGTACAATTCTGAGAGCGGGTATGAATGGAACCAACAATATAAGAGCCAGTTATCATTACAATGGTGGACTGTATGATTTGGATGGTTCAATGACACCGAATCAATGGCATCACCTCGCAATGACTTGGGATGGCACTATGTTCTCCTTGTATATTGATGGCAACTTGGCACAATCCATTCCTGCGACCAACCCACCCAATCGAGTTAATTCCAAACTTTGGATTGGCAATTCTCAGATATCTCCAGACCGCGTTTGGGATGGTAAAATTGATGAAGTCCGCATTTGGGATTATGCACTCTGCCAATCAGATATAAGAGCAAGAATGAACTGTGAACTTGTCGGTAGTGAAACAGGGTTGATGGCATATTACCAATTCAATCAAGGTTTTGGTGGTGGCAACAATACAGGTGTAACAACGCTCAACGATAAAACAGCAAACAACCATAATGGTACATTGACCAATTTTGCTTTGAATGGTGAAGGTTCCAATTGGGCAGCTGCTGGTGCTGTTGTTTCAGGTACGGCTTGTAACGTAACTCCAGTTTGTCTTCCAGACTATGCTGTGACCACAGCTGGCGGCTCATTGGTCATAACCGACCTCGCGGGCAATGGCGAAACGCTTGAAGTCACTCAAAATGGTACAAATATTCGCTTCAATGCGTCAGGTCGTACTTACGCAGTCAATGGTGGCACAAAGAAGACTATGCCAGTGGATATTCCTAAGGCAGGTTTGACTTCGATAGTCATAAATACTGAGGGGGGTAACGATACGATAAAATTCAGTAATTATATGACCAGTATGCTGAGCCTAACGGTCAACGGTGGTGCAGGCGACGACCAAGTTTATTCTATTGGTGGTGGCATTACTTTTTTACCCAATGCCAATTTAGACCTTGACTTGACCGATGATGCGAGTACAGGTGATAAAGATGAGGTCGTTATGGAGCCATTGAGCAATAACATTCTTTCATATTACAGTTTGTCGGGAACAGGCACAGCAAAAGTTAAAGTGAGCAAGAGTGTATCCCTCGGCACAAGGTGTTACATCACCACACAACAAGGTGATGTAACAGTTGAAGGCAACTGGGCTGGAACGACATCGGGCAATTTCACAGGTGTTACGGTTGGCTTTTTGGGTAGAATAGGTGTGAATACCTTTAACAATCCAGGAACAGGACAAGTCCTCGTGAGAGGGAAAGGTGGTGATACGGGCAATAATAATCATGGTGTTCAGATTGCATCCAGTGGTGGAGTTATTTCTGGTGGTGCAACTGGCACAGCTTTGATTAAAGGCATTGGTGGTTCTTCTACTGGCAATAACAATTATGGCGTACTCGTTGCGACGAGAGGGTCATCAATCAGTAGTTATGGTAGCGATGTTGTCGTCGAAGGTACAGGTGGTGGCAGTGGCACATCATCTGGAAATGCAGGTATCTATATTTGGGCTTCTGCAAGTATAAGAGCGGGTGGCACGGGTAAATTGACAATGACAGGTACAGGTGGCAGTAGTACAGGTGCGTCAAACGATGGTATAGTTGCCATCGGCGGCATCGGTTTTCAAACATCGGGTGGTGATGTCATTATTAATGGTAAAAAAGGTGCAAACAGTGCGGCTGGAGATATCATTATCACCAATACGGGAGGAATTTTTGGTAGAGAAAGTATCACCGTCAACAGCCCAACAGGCGGTTTTAACCCCAATAACGTGGGCATAACCTTCCGGAATGCTTCTACAACAAAAACTTCTACATTTGCAACAGGCTCTAAGTTCAATTACTACGTAGGAGGTGCGAAGAGAACAGGTGCAACGGCAGGGCAGTATTTCCCACTTCAGGTCGTTGGTCTTATTGACTTAAACAATGTGGAGTTAGTCACTTCTGGCGGCTATACACCAGTAGCAGGCAATGAATTTCAAGTTGTTGTCAACGACGGGACAGATGCCGTTATCGGTCAATTCAAGTACAATGGCATCGTATTGAATGAAGGAGACCAAGTACCCAGCTTCAGAGGTTCGAGCATTCCATTCTACATTACCTACAAAGGCGGTGACGGCAATGATGTTGTGATATCTTCAACGACCATTGCTTTAGGCACCCCCTCAGTAACTCATGTGTCTTGTAATAGTGGAGCTGACGGTAGCATCAAAATACCTGCAACAGGCGGTTTAGGAGACATCACTTTCAGTATTTCACCTAATATCGGTTCGCAAATTTCAAATGGTGTTTTCTCTGATTTGACAGCAGGCACTTATACATTCACAGCAACAGATGCGAGAGGTACTATCAAAACAGCAACAGCAACGGTGATAGAACCATCCGCTATTTTAATGTACGCGACAGCCACAGATGCGAGTTGTGCAGACAATAGTGATGGTAAAATAGTCGTAGCGGGTGCTGGAGGTACAGGTTCACTGACATACAGTCTTAGTCCTGCAATGGGCACACAGAGTCCATTGGGTACATTTACAGGGCTTTCCCCTAATACTTATATGGTTATCGCAAGAGATGCCAACAACTGCGAGTTGACTAAAACGGCAACCGTTTCATCAGGGGCAGGTGCACAACAGAGCTGGGGACAAATCATCAAAAAAGTCGCTTCTGACAGAAAGATAAGTTCTTATTTAGGCCATTCAGTCGCTATCAGTGGCAATTATGCAGTTGTCGGAGCTTACGGTGATAATACTGACGCAGCAGGAGCCAATATCTTGAATGATGCAGGTTCAGCTTATATCTTTAAGCTTGTAGGCACGAATTGGGTTCAAGAAGCAAAAATCGTAGCATTAGATAGAGCTGCAGATGACAGTTTTGGTTACACTGTCTCAATGCATGGCGATTATGTTGTTGTCGGCGCGCGTAATGATGATGGCGGAAGAGGTTCAGCCTATGTCTTCAAACGTGCTGGATCGACCTGGGTACAAGAGAAGAAAATCACAGCATCTGATAGAGCCGCAAATGACAGTTTTGGTTCTACGGTCTCAATACATGGCGATTATGTGATTGCTGGAGCATATTACGATGATGGATTTCTGGGTTCTGCCTATGTCTTTAAACGGACAGGAACGAATTGGGCACAAGAAGCCAAAATCGTCTCTCCCGTTAGAGCTGGTGAAGCATTTGGTATTTCTGTCGCCATTAATGGCGAATATGCGATAGTTGGTGCCCATTTTAATGCTTCAAATGTAGATGGTTCAAATTTCATGTTCTCATCAGGTGCCGCCTATATTTACAAACGAACAGGAACGACTTGGACGCAAGAGAAAAAAATCGTTGCGTCAGATAGAGGCACCCTGGATCAGTTTGGTTATGCAGTAGCCATGAATGATGATTATGCACTTGTTGGGGCGCTCCTTGAAAATGAAGATGCGGCTAATGCGAACACATTGAATGATGCGGGTTCTGCCTATTTCGTTAGTCGGACGGCTTTGAGCTTTAGCAACCCCACAGTAACAAACACTTGTGATGGTCCTGGCAAAATCGTCCTTTCATCAACAGGTGGAACAGGCACGGTTGCCTATACGATTTCGCCCAATATCGGGACTCAAAGTCCTGCGGGCACTTTCAACGGCTTGACGTCACAGACTTATACAATCACAGCTTCTGATGATAACTGTAATGTAAAATCAATAGATGTTACTGTCGAAGGCTGCGAAAGTATGGGCAACACAATTGCAGGCACAATTATCGAAGATGGTAATTCATCGGTTGATTCTCGTGCCAAAGCTGGGGGCGAGTTTGCACTCTATCAAAACCAACCTAATCCTGCTTCAAATGGGACGACTATTGGTTTTAACTTACCTAACGATACTAAAGCGATTCTAACAATTATGGCAATTGATGGCAGAGTTGTTAAAATTGTCAACGGTCAGTTTAAAGCGGGCTTTAACTCAATTACGGTTACCAAGTCCGACTTGAAAACAAATGGTATATTCTACTATCGTCTTGAAACCAACGACCACAGTGCTTCTAAGAAAATGATTATCATTGACTAAGCACAGTGATTGACCGTAGGGACTTACTAAATAGAGTTAGAGAAGAACAAACAAAGTTTGTGAAGCAATAACCACCCCCTCAGTATTTAAAGACAAAGCCGCATGTTCATTGATACGAACATGCGGCTTTGTCTTTTAAATTGGTGTAATTAGAACGCTCAAAGGCTTATTTCTATCCCTTTTCAAGCATAAGCCCCCCTTCCGAAGGAATCCTTTGGATCAGTATTTTCGCTAAAACTCAATGATTGACAACAAAAGACAAAGACTGTTGAAAATTTTGATGATTGTTCAAAATGGCGATGTATTTACCAGAGGCTAAGGTCGAGACATCTAAATCAAAACGGCTTAATCCATGATGTTCATGCTGCTTAAAAGGTCCTGCAACGACCCTGCCTGATAGGTCAACAACGTTCAATTCTATTTGATGTGCATTGGGAATAAACCACTCAAAACTGACAATATGACTGGTTGGATTCGGATAAACTTTGATGTCAAATGCTTTCAACATCTGTATCGCTATGACCGATGAATACTTAAAAGTCTGGTCAAAATCTACTGTTTTGAGCCTATAATAGAGGTTACCTGACGGCGGATTCGCATCTTCGAGTGTATATCGAATGGTTTTTTTGCTTTCTCCGGCGGCTTTGATACTGCCAATTTCTTGGAATTTGTTGTCTGATTGCGCCCGTTCTATCAAGAAAAAGTCAGTATTTGCTTCACTTTCCGTCAACCACGTCAGCAATAGCCCATTCCCTTTAGGTTCAACGGCAAATGAGCGCAATTCAATAGGCACAACCGTAACACTAATCGAACCTAACATCGAAGCACCATGAACGCCACACTGATAGGTGTAAGTGCCAGCAACCGTAAAAGTATAGTTCTCTGGTGTTCCTGATAAAGTACCTGATTCAGTGGGCAATGCGCCTGATGACGCAGTCAACCATTGGACAGTATGGAAGCCGCCAGTATTGGTGAATGCCACAATATCACCCGACGAAATATTCAAGGAATTGGGCGTAAAAGCGAAATTGCTCGACTGAACAGGAAAGGTGGTGGCGGACAGTTGTGGTACTTGAAAGCAGGTAATTAGGATGGCGTAAATTATTCTTTTCATAACGTTTGGCTTTAAGATGATATAAGATGTTTATAAAAGATAAATATAATGGATTCAAGCATATCTACGTTAAAACAATGCTGACCGTTTCCTGTGAATCATCTTAGGAATGGTAAAAAAAATAAAGTATCAAACTTTATTTTACTAAACTGTTGAAAATCAACGTTTTGAAAATTAACCATTCACCATTTCCCTTATATTTTTAGAATATTAACCAATATACCCCCCTCCGTATAAGCCTCAAAACAAGTATCACGAGTGTGTCGGAAGAGCAAATTGGGTGTTTATAGTAGCAAATTTAAGGTTGAAATCCCCCAAAATAAAAAAGGCAGAAAGCACATACATGCTCTCTGCCTTTACTCTAATTTATTGTTTTGACTAACCAAATCAAATTAATACTGGGTTCTTAGAAATTAACCGTTTCTAAGATAATCGTTTCGTCGTGTTGACTGATGTCCAAACCTGCTTCTTCTTCTTCCTCATCAACACGTAGCGGTGTAATCAATGACGTAAGTTTGAACATGAGATACGAACCACCGAAAGCGAAAGGAATAACAATAGCCAATGCAATCATGTGTTGAATGAACAAATTCCACTCACCTGTGATGATACCTTTGCCCCCCTCAGTAGCGAAGACTGCAGTCAGAATCATACCTGTGATACCACCAATACCATGGCAAGGGAAAACGTCTAACGTATCGTCAATACTTGTCTTTTTGAAAGCAACTACTGCGTAGTTACTAATAAGAGCCGCCGCAAAACCGATGAAAAGGCTTGGACCATAACTTACATAACCCGCAGCAGGTGTGATAGCGACCAAACCAACAACAGCACCAATACAAGCACCTAAAGCCGATGGTTTTTTACCTCTAACGGTATCCATCATAATCCAACTGATAGCCGCTACTGCTGATGCTAAGTTCGTATTAACGAATGCTTTAACAGCTAAACCGTTGGCAGCCAATGCAGAACCTGCGTTAAAACCGAACCAACCGAACCAAAGCAAACCTGTACCAAGGATAACATAAGGAATATTCACAGGTAAAGTTTCTGCTACATTTTTACGGCGACCTAAGAACATAGCACCTGCCAAAGCTGCCAAACCTGCTGAAATGTGTACAACTGTACCACCTGCAAAGTCTAATACGCCTTTTTTGAACAACAATCCTTCTGGATGCCATGCCATGTGCGCCAATGGGCAATATATAATGAGTACGAATAAGTTAATGAAGACGATATATCCCCAAAAACGGACACGTTCTGCGAATGAACCTGTTATCAAAGCGGGTGTGATAATCGCGAATTTCAATTGAAACGCAGCGAAAAGTACCAATGGCAGACCGCCACCCAATGTTGGATGAGGCAGTGTACCGACGTTACTGAACATAAAGAATGTCATCGGATTTCCTACGATGCCAAAGCCACCGACATCCTCACCGAAAGCAAGGCTAAAACCAACGACATACCATAATAAACTAACTACGCCGAGGGCGATGAAACTTTGCAACATCGTAGAAATGATATTACGTCCTGAAACCATGCCGCCGTAAAAGAACGCCAAACCGGGTGTCATTAAAAGTACTAAGCTGGAGGCAACGAGCATCCAACCGATGTTTGCGGTCATAACACCGTCGAACGCTTCAGTAGCGACGGGATTTGAAGCTGGAAAAACGGCTGCAACGCAGCAGATGATTAAAAGTCCGGCAAACGAAACGAGCGCCATGCCTCTGTTGTCCAATAATGCTTTCATGAATGAATCTTTTTTAAATGTTTAAAAATTAATTGGCTTTTAGTCTTAAAAATTGTTTGATAATTAATAGGTAGAATAGTTTTACTTTTTCTAAAATTGGTATTGCAAAGGTAGAAAGATACCCCGCAGCTACAAAGTCATCGGCACACCTCGAAAGACTTCAAAATTTAATAGAACCCATTTTTAAATTAACTTTCAATTATTTCTTAAGATTAAATAAAATAGAAATTAAATTCTGATACAGCTTAAATAGATATTTTGAATTTTAAACTAAGTCGAGTTAATACTAGGTGCTTTCAGAAAAAAATACTTTGAACAACTGTTCATTTCATTGAATCATTTGGGGGTCACATTCGTTTCTTAATAAAAGTATTAACAAACGTTTGCATTTCATTAACACATTAAAACTTTATTCTTCGTTATGCAATCGTACTTTTGCATGCACAATTATAAAAGAGACAAACGAAAGCGATTTGTCTTCGAACTTACGAAAGTGAGTTCCCCTGCTTCGGCACTTCTTCATGAGATTTGCAATAAAGGTTTAAAAGCGTATTTGCTGCCGGATACTGAGGGGGGTAACAGTCAAAACTCGAGGGACATGTGAACAACGATTTTTTTCCAAAAACCAGAAAAAATTTTCACATGTACGCGAGGGATGCAAATTCCCTCAGTACATCGGTTGCGAACCAAAAACCGATTCAATTATTTTTTTTTTCGACCTTTCTTAAACAAAAGCCTCCAATCTCAATACATCGAGGTTGGAGGCTTTTTTTGAATATCGAATAATGATTAACGAATTTTGAAGGATTAAACACAAATACCGAATATTAGTTTACCTAAATGTCAAACACATTTCAGGACTAAGCTTAGTTTTCCACTTTCCACTTTTCACTTCCCACTTTTCACTTTTACACCTATTATATGTGCCGTATGATGCCGCCCATGCCAGGAGTACATACTTGCCAAAGCACCCAACGTAACAGATTCACCCAGACCAGGATGATAAAAAGTACGTTTGAAATCAGCCCAAGGCATACCCCTCAGTATTTGCACAAATCGGAGGTGCAAGTTTTTAATGAGTACAAGAGAAATCTCAATGTCCATTTTTGTATCAGGTAATTCCGCCCACAATTGTTCTTCATAAGGTTTAATGGTCGGATTGTCCTCCGTCAAAGCCAGTTTCAAACGTATGATAGCATTCATATGACTGTCAGCGACATGGTGAACGACTTGACGCACCGTCCAACCTTCTGGACGATAGGTAGTGTCAATTTGTTCAGGTGTCATGTTTTGAACGGCATCCCGTATTTGTTTCGGGAGTTTTTCAATATCGGCAATCCAACTATGCAACTCTTCTTGTGTGAAGGTCGTAGGATTTGGCATTTTGCCAATAGGGTAGCGCAGTTGCTCGAGAGATTCCATTTTTATATTTTTTAGAATGCGAAAATAGATATTCAACGAATAAAACAAAGCGTATTTTAAAAAAAACAATTGATACCAAGCGAAGACCTTTCTCTTTTTTCTAACTTTGCGGCGCATGGCAAGAATATTAGGTATTGACTACGGAACAAAACGCACGGGCATCGCAGTGACTGACCCTTTGCAAATCATCGCAAGCCCACTCGAAACGGTGGCAACTGCAACGATTCTCGATTTTTTAAAAAACTATTTGTTCACCGAAGAGGTCGAAAGAATCATTGTCGGAGAGCCTAAAAAGCATGACGATACAGATGCCGACATCTTGCCTAAAATTCGGCTATTTGTTGCCGAAGTCAACAAACTTTTTCCCGATATTCCTGTTGAATGGCAGGACGAGCAATACACCAGTTTTCAAGCAAAACGCATCATTTTACAAGCAGGAATCCCTAAAATGAAGCGTCGAGACAAATCTTTGGTGGATAGAATCAGTGCTTCAATCATCATTAAAGAATGGATGGAAGCACAAGGGAAATGGGAAAGAACGTATTAATGGATAGAATATAATAATTAAAAATGTTGTTACCAATTTATGCCTATGGGCAACCTGTTTTGAAGAAAGTGGCTTTAGATATTACGCCCGAGTACCCAAATTTGACAGAGTTAATTAAGAATATGTGGGACACCATGTACGAGGCACATGGTGTTGGCTTGGCTGCTCCGCAGATTGGACATTCGATTCGCTTATTTATAATTGACAGCGAACAGATTGAAAAAGAAGACAATTTGGATCATGTTGGGTTCAAAAAAGTCTTTATTAATGCCCATAAAATTGAAGAAAAGGGCGAAAAATGGGGCTACGAAGAAGGTTGTTTGAGTATTCCAAACATCCGCAGCGAAGTCATCCGCAAGCCTTTATTGACGATTCGTTACCTCGATGAAAATTTTGTAGAACACACCGAAACCTTCGACGGCATCAATGCACGTGTCATTCAACATGAATACGACCATATAGAAGGTATCCTTTTTACGGATTATCTGTCGCCCGTCAAGCGAACTTTGATTCGGAATAAATTAGAAAATATTCGGCGCGGAAAGGTCAATGCAGACTACAGGATGAAATTTGTTGTGAAGTGATTCTTACAGACAAAATATTTATCAAAACGCCCTGATAACTTACTTTTTTACAATTTCTATAGCCATAGTGGCTTGATGCTGAAAGAAATAAAATATCAAAAAGTATAAAATAAAAGGCTTTGAAAAAAGGATAGTTGAGCTGTATTATCGGCTCAACTATCCCTTTTTTTTAGGTTTCAAAAACCATTCATGTAATAATTTCGTATATTTTGTCGTTTGCTACTTCGACTATCAAAAATTGATAGAAATCACCTAATATTCATTATTCTTAACAAAAACTATTTTAGTATGTTGAAAAAACTAATTTTCACAGGAGCTCTATTTGCACTTATTTTGACAAGTGCTTGCAAAAAAATTGACGATTTGCTTACTTTTCAAGTAAATTATACCTCAAAAGTGGCATATCCACCTACTTCAGGTATCAACTTGCCTTTTGACTTGCTTACACCTGAGATTACCACAAATGCAGAAACAGAGTTTTCGTCACGCAACACAAATAAAGATTTGATTGACAAAATCATTTTGAAAGAGATGAAATTAACCATCACTTCGCCAAGTGACCAACGTTTTGATTTTCTTTCTTCTGTCGAGGTGTATATCCAAGCAGAAGGCTTAGGCGAACTTAAAATTGCTGAAATTACAAACGTACCCGACAATATCGGTACTGTTGTTAATTTAACTGTCGCAGGAAACGACCTTACGCCTTATATCAAAAAAGACAAGTTTAAGTTACGTGCAAAGACGGTGACAGACAAAGCAATTAGTAAGCAAGTCAACGTAGATATTTACTCTCAATATGAAATCAAGGCAAAACTTTTGTAATTTTTAGCGTTGGGTATAATATCGAAGACTATCTGCAATAGTCTGAGGGGTCGCTGTGCAGTTCACAGCGACCTCTCCTATTTTTGTCAAAAAGGTAAAATTGATTTCATCACCATCGTTCTTCTTATCTTGTTTCATCAGTGCGATAAGATATTGAATATCAAACTGTTGGATATCGTATTTGCCGTATATTTTTAAAATAAACGTTACAATTTCATTTAAATCCTCCATCGGTAACCCCCTCAGTAAATTTGACAAATAGGCTTCGCAAATCATGCCTATCGCTATCGCTTCGCCATGTGTCAAAGGGTTTTCAGTTGCCAAAGCCATACTTTCAACGGCATGACCTATTGTATGTCCAAAATTCAACGCCTTACGCAAACCATGCTCAAAAGGGTCAATTTCGACGACTCGTTGCTTGACTTTCAAGGACGGCGTGATGATTTTATCCCAATTTACCGTTGTTAAATCGTCTATTTTGCTCAAACCTGCCCATTGTTCGGCATCCGCAATCAAGGTATGTTTGATAATTTCACCAAAACCACTGCGTACTTCACGTGCTGATAATGTTGTCAAAAAATCAGACGATATAAAAACCGCTTTTGGATTAGCAAAAACACCAATAGAGTTTTTGACGGCTGCGAAATCAATACCCAATTTACCGCCAATTGACGAATCCACTTGCGACAACAACGTGGTCGGTATTTGAATAAAATCAATACCGCGCTTGAAAGTTGAAGCCGAAAAGCCGCCCATATCGCCAATAACACCGCCACCCAAACAAATAAGAACTGAACGCCTGTCCGCATTTGCTGCAAACATATCGAGCCAAATTTTTTGACATGTATCTATTGTCTTATTCAATTCACCCGAAGCGATGCGAATGACGTGTAGGTGTTCAGGAAAATGCGCTCGAAAGCGTTCCAAACAAGCCCCCTCAGTATTTTCGTCAACCAAAACGAGGGTTTGCGTATATTTTTTTTGTGCTAAAAAAGCGTTGAATTCTGCCCAAAAATTGCCGACAAATATTTGATAATCAGCGAGTTGTAACGTTTGCATTTTAATTGGATTTGAAATTTATAGTCCGCAAAGAAACGAAGGCTAAATGATTTTTTCAAAAAAAAACGTCCGAACCTCAACAGAATCGAGACTCGGACGCCAAACCTAACTATGTATGAAAAAAACATAGAGAGGCGAAAGTCATACCAAAGTTAGAAGATGTATCAAAAGCCAAGCTTTTTTTGTATGTCGAATTGATTTTCCTTTTTTTCTACAATTATATCATCAAAACCTAATAGTTTAGGCTCATTATCAATAAATAACAAACGGTACGCCTTGTTATCCACTATTAGAGTAATTGTTAAATTTAATAAATTAATTGAATCATTCATGTAATGATAAATCTGTAAAATGCTTAGATTATCAAAACCAGAGGTTTCAATAAAAAATATTTTGAAGCCTATTGCGCTATAATTTTCAAGGGAGATAATTGCAGCTTCAGCAAGGGAAGCTAATTTATTTTCATATTTTAACTTGCTTAAATTATTGATTGCCTTCGAACCTGTATTTGTCCTAACATAATAGCAATTGATAAAAACAGTCTGCTTATTAAATTCAAATAACATGGGTTCGACAATTATCGATGAAAGTGGTAATCCGAACGGATAAACTAACATGTTTTTACTACAATCGGAAACATTAAATATTCTGTTTTCTATTTTAATTTCTAAAATCTTATTCAACTGCATAGTGTTATTAGTTTTAAAATTAAGCTAATATTCTTTATTTTGATTAAATCACAAACTTCAACTCCTTTATATCAAAATTTTTGACCCCCTCAGTAGTCAGTACCTCTAAACGTCCGACGGGAGAAATGCCGATGATAGTGCCTCTAAAAGGCTCGCCATTGGGGTATTGAAATTCGGATTCTATGCCGAAGCGATACAAATTGGAAATATATTCGTCGTGCAGTTTTTTAAAATTGCCTGTTTTTAGTTGTAAATAACGTTGTTCAATGGCTTTTGTCAATTGTTCGACAAGTTCAAAAAGGTCAAAATCTTTTTCAAAAATACGTTTTAAAGAAGTGGCATTGAAATTATCAGGAAACTCTAATTGATTGACATTCAAACCAATACCAATAATAGAATGTTGTAAACGGCTGCCCGACAAAGCATTTTGAATCAAAATACCTGCTATTTTTTCATCATAAAAATACATGTCGTTTGCCCATTTGACTTTTAAACCGTTTGCCAGTTCGGAATTGTGCTCTTGAAAAACAGATACAAAGAAATCTTGAACCGCAAGGGCTATGGCTTTGTTAAGGTGAAATTGTTCGCGTGCATCGAGGAAAGTCGGTCGTAAAATGATTGAAAAAGCAATGTTTTGGTCAGGTTCTGCGAGCCATTGATTACCCATTTGTCCACGCCCAGCCATCTGATTAAAAGTTGTCAAAACGACCCCCTCAGTAATTTTAGTTAATGGATAACGGATAACGGATAACGGATAATTGTTAGACACGTAATCACTCTGCTTCCATTTCCATTGTCCATTATCCATTATCCATTGTCCATTTGAAATATTAGACAACCATTCGGCAGCTAAATCGTTAGTAGAATGGAGTGAATCGAAGTGACACCAAACATTTCCTAAGAAAAGGGTGTTTCTAATCGCATTTAAAGTCATTGATATTTTGTAAATTTGCGTTTTAGATTTTAAGTATTTAACAAAAGTAAAAAAAGAAGCAAAATTTTGAGTACTCAACAAGTAGTTTTTAAGAAAAATACAATCACATCAGCCGCTTTAAACGATATGATTGTAGATGGTATGCAAGATATTAAAGGTAAACGTATTGTTAAAATTGACTTACGCAAACTTTATGATGCCCCAACAGATTATTTTATCATTTGTGAAGCAGAATCAAATGTGCAAGTACGGGCTATCACCGATAGTATTTATCGCAAAGTAAAGGATAATCTTCAAGTTACGCCCAGCCATATTGAAGGCGGTTTGCTTTCTACGTGGATTGTGATGGACTATTTTGATACGGTTGTTCATGTTTTTCTGCGTGAAACACGTGCGTTTTATGAATTAGAAGATTTATGGAGCGACGGTGAGACATCCGAATATCAGGATTTGGATTAAAATTGTTGTATTGTTTTAGTTGTATTGTTCTATTGATTCTAATAACAATTTGACGATACTTCAATTTAACAATCTAATCATACAATAAAAAGCCAACTAAAACGCCCTAATAGAAAGTTTTAAATTTAAAACAACCTCTAACCGTAACATTACTGAGGGGGTAAATTTTTCAAACAAAGAAATGGATAACAACGAATTAGATAACAAACCCCGCAACAGCGGTAATGGCGGTAATGGTGGTTTTGGATCATACTGGATTTACGGTTTGATTGCACTCGTTTTGATTGGCTTCAATGCCTATCAATGGGGTTCTACTGAGAAAAAGGATGTTGACTGGCAAAAATATGAAGTCATGCTCAAGGATGGTGACGTCGAAAAAGTTACTGTTGTCAATGAAAAGCAACTGCATATCTTTTTGAAGGACGACCGTTTGTCGAAATATGGTCTGACAAAAGGTAAGTTTCCGAACCGTCCAAATTTTTACATGGAAATCCCTGCAAAAGTCTATGAGGACAGGATGAAGGATTTTTATGAAAAAAATCCAAAAGCTGAAACGGTTTATTCCGATTTTGAGGAACAACCCAATTTCTTAGGACCTTTACTCAATTGGCTTTTGTTGATTGCGATTATGATTGGTCTTTGGGTGTTCATCATGCGCCGCGTTGGTGGTGGTGCGGGTGGTCCGGGCGGTCAGATTTTCAATATTGGTCGCTCAAAAGCACAGCTTTTTGATTCAAAAGACGGTAAAGTGAACATCAATTTTTCTGATGTAGCAGGTCTTGACGAAGCCAAAGAAGAGGTGATGGAAGTCGTTGACTTCTTGAAAAACCCTAAGAAATACACCGCTTTGGGCGGTAAAATCCCGAAAGGTGTCCTCCTCGTAGGTCCTCCGGGTACAGGTAAAACCTTATTGGCGAAAGCGGTGGCTGGTGAAGCGAGTGTGCCTTTTTTCTCGATTTCAGGTTCTGATTTCGTAGAAATGTTCGTCGGTGTAGGCGCAAGCCGCGTCCGTGATTTGTTCCGTCAAGCCCGTGAAAAAGCACCTTGTATTGTGTTTATTGACGAAATTGATGCGATTGGTCGCGCACGTGGTCGTGGTGCAATGCAAGGCGGCAACGACGAACGTGAAAATACATTGAATCAATTGCTCGTCGAAATGGACGGTTTTACGACTGATAAAGGTGTTATTTTAATGGCTGCGACTAATCGTGCTGATGTTTTGGATTCGGCATTGATGCGTCCAGGTCGTTTTGACCGTCAAATTGGCGTTGATTTGCCCGATTTACGTGGACGTGCGCAGATTTTTGATGTGCATTTACGCCATATCAAAACAACAGAAGATGTCAATCCTGAAGTTTTAGCTGAATTAACACCTGGTTTTGCGGGTGCGGATATTGCAAACGTTTGTAACGAAGCGGCTTTAATAGCGGCACGGCGCAACAAAACGGGCGTTGAAATGGACGATTTCAACTATGCACTCGATAAAGTAATCGGTGGTTTGGAGCGCAAATCGAAAATCATTGCCCCTGCTGAGAAGGAAATTATTGCTTACCATGAAGCAGGTCATGCCGTTTGTGGTTGGTTTTTGGAACACGCGATGCCTTTGTTGAAAGTGACGATAGTACCGCGTGGTATTGGTACATTGGGTTATGCTCAATATTTACCAAAAGACGAATACATCACTCGTACCGAAGCCTTACTCGACCGCTTGTGCATGACAATGGGCGGACGTGCTGCGGAAAGCATCATTTTTGGTAAAATTTCGACAGGCGCACAAAGCGACCTCGACCAAGTGACCCGCATGGCTTATGCAATGGTTGCCGTCTATGGTATGAACGAAAAAGTCGGTAATGTCTCTTATTACGGTATGATGAATGACTCATTTAATCGTCCGTATTCAGAAGATACAGCGACTTTAATGGATAATGAAATACGGAAATTAGCAGATAATGCTTATGAACGTGCTAAAAAATTGTTGACAAAATACCGCTCTGAATTGGAAACATTGGCAAAGCAACTCCTTGAAAAAGAAGTATTGTTGAAGTCTGATGTGGAACGTCTAATCGGTGTTCGCCCTTTTGTAACGCCTGAATTGGAGCATCCGCATTTGTCTGCGGCAGCTTTGGCAGCGGCGAATGAGATGGGGTTGTAAAAATATAGTGTTCAGCATTTTAAAAAGGCGATGAGACTCGAAATGAGTTTCATCGCCTTTTTCTTTGCTTTTTTACTGAGGGTGGCTTATGTTACTATAAGGAGTATGGTCGTTTATTAGGGTCTTGTCTTGTATCATAGAAACGAGTTATGTAAAGAGTCCTTCCATGACGACGATAATAGAGACATGATATTTTCCGAGAAGTATGAATCGAATATGTTTGCGAGTAGGAATTGGTCTACCATCGAAAGTATTGGTAGCCAATTGAGAAATTTTTAGCTTTACCAAATCAGCAAATTTTTGAGCCGCATTTCCCGATGCTTCAGCTTTCAAGAACATTAATATTTGCCCTAATTCAGCAAGAGAAGTCTTAGACCATTCTATTTTGTTAACCATTGGTCTATCATTTTTAAAGCTTCGTCGTGAGAGACGAGTTTAGTAGGGTCGTAAGTTTCTGCAATAGCAGCGTCCAATTTTTTTTGCTCAATAGGTGACAAATCATACCAACCGTCTCTCTCGGCTTCAATTACTTCATGGATTTTAGCATAAAGCCGATTCACCATTGGCTCGTCATACGTTTGAGAAATAATCTCAACCATTTCCATTTTTAATTCAGCGATATTCATTGATTGATATTTTTAAATTTTTATCAAATATAGGTTTGATTTTGGCAAATTCAAAATTACTAAATCTTTATTTTGCTGTGATAATAGTAAAGGAGACCACTGAATGAGTAATTGACACTGATTTTCTTTCCTTTCGAAAAAATTTAATTCAGCGTAAATCAGTCGTATCTGCCCAATCTGTGGTCTCCCTTAGTGATTACATTTTTATTCTTTCGCAGCTTTCGCCGTTTCCATCGTCCCCGATTTAATCAAGTTCCCAAAAAACACCATATTCGCCATCAATTTATTCGTACCATACCAAAACGCACGGAAATTAGGATTGTCAACCATCGCAATGACTCGACCTGCACCGACGGAACTGACGACAATTGTTGCTGCATTTTTAGCCAATTCTTTATTTTTTGAAGACAAATAACCACTCATTAAAGGGTTTGACGAATAAACTAAAGGTGCGGCATATTGATTCGTTGGCACTTCAAAAAAGTCTTTTTCCTCTCTGAAAACAGGTATTTTTGCATTCCGATAACCGTACAAAAGCGGGTGCGTCAAGTCTGTTTCGGCTTCAAAAATGGCTCCTCGAATCTGCTGCGTACCAGCATCTTCATCGCTGACATTGTAAGGACGACGAGCATCTTTCGCTGTTGTTGATTTTATAGATTTAAATTCAACATTACACATATCATTGGTTTTCAAGAACTTAACAGCCTTGCCAAATGCCGCAACTGTGCCACCTGACGACAAATATTCCTTAATACGACCCGCAACAGTTGCTGAATAGCTGCCATCAGGCACAATCACACACGTATAACCATCGAGTTTCCAACGTGCAGAAGCCACATCTAAAAGTGTCACTTGCATATTATAACGTGTGTCGAGTAAATGCCAAACCTCACCCGCATCATTATTCGTTACGCCTTCGCCAACCAACAAAGCAACATTCGGTTTTTTAATAGGTAAAGACGACGGGCTGCCCATATCCACCCCCTCAGTAGCGAGGCTTGTTTTTAAAGCAAAAACCTTTACGCCTGTCTTTTTAACCTCGTTTTGAATCAAAGTAAAAATAGCATCGCTCGATTTACCTTGATTTTGAACAGGAATAAAAATAGAGCCGACGTTGAGCGATTTACCCCCCTCAGTAATTGACTCGATTTTTGACGTATTTGTCAAGACTTTTGCCATCAAATCCTCACGCATCAAAGCGTTCAATAATGCTGGTGCTAAATAATCATCCCATTCAAAGGCATAACCGACATCGCTTTTTGTACCACCCAATATTTCACCAACAGGCAGAACGGATTCTGTCACTTCTTTACCTAAAACACCTGCGGCAAGGCTGTTTTCAATCGTCGTCAAATTCAGATTAAAAGCCAATGGTAATGTCCATGAGGAAATATCATAAAATATAGAATCCTTGAAAAAGCCATCAGGATACCGCTCAAAATTGGCTTTTATCAAGCGGTATTGCGTTTGGTCAAGCGGTACCACATAAGCAGATCCTTTTTCAAAATTTTGGACATTTTGACCCAATTCATACACATGAATGCGATTGCGGCGCAACATATCCACAAATTGTCCCAAACGTGTACGGTCGTATTTTTCACCAAAAACGTAGGCTTTTACTTTGTCTTTTGACGCATCAGATGTCGCATTTTTGAAAAAACCACGTTGATAATTCAGCATTTCAACCCGCAAGGCTTGCGCTGCTTCAATCGTTGAAAAAGACGTTGTCAACTGATTTCTAATCGTAAACGGAAAGGTCAAAATGCCATTCGTCGTCCTTTGTGCATGACCACGAGACGAGGCTTGCTCGAACAAAATGCCGACACTACCTTGCACATCTGGATAAGTCGAACCTTTTCCGTAGTAAAAATCATCATAATTTTCTTTTGTAAAGTATTGAGAACCAATCTTATCCAAAGCTTTGGCATGAAATGTAGCGATTTTACCTGTCATTTCCTGATTTTTCATAGGCGTATAAGGATTCGTGCGGGTAGGTACACCAGGCTGAAAAAAGAACGTCGCATTGCTGCCTTGCTCATGGTGGTCAGTCAAAATATTGGGTTTCCAATCATGGAAAACCTGTACTCGTCCTTTCGATTCGGGCTGTTGTTGCACCAACCAATCTCTGTTGAGGTCAAACCAATAGTGATTCGTCCGTCCGTAAGGAAAAACTTCGCTGAATTCACGATTGGCAGGGTCGCTCACCAAATTTTGCCCTTTGTGCATATTCACCCATTGACTGAAACGCTGCAAACCATCGGGATTGAACGAAGGGTCGAACAAAATGACGACATTTTGAAGCGTTTCCTCAACCTCTTTGCCTTGTGCGGCTGCCCAATAATAAGCCGCCAAAAGCCCTGCATTTGCCCCACTCGGCTCATTGCCATGAATGGAATGACCTTGATAAACGACAATCGGCATCTTGGATACGTCGAGGTTGCCCGATAGAGATGCGTCTGTTAACTTGACATGTTCCGCCTTGATTTTATCCAAATTTCGATGATTTTGAGGCGAAGTGATGGTTAAAATCATCATTGGACGATATTCATAGCTGCGTCCGACAACTTCCAAAGTGACGCGGTCACTCAATCGAGCGAGTTCGCGCATATAGGAAGCCAGTTGGTCGTGGCTGACGTGTTGCTCACCGACTTGATAGCCTAAAAATTGTTCGGGTGTCGGTATATTTTTATCATAACTAACCGTTTCAGGTAGATAATAGGACAGCGGCTGTTTTTGTCCAAAAAGAGAAAAACTGAGAAAAAGGAAAACGACAAACAGTGGTTTTTTCATTTTGACTGATTTAAAACTTGGTTTACGAAATTGATTTGAAGTCGTGAAAATAACAAAAAGGTCGTTTCACTTTCACCTTTTTACAAAAAATACTGAGGGGTATTAGACAGACGACCCAACCAAAAGCCGTTTTTAACTGTCTATATTAATGATGGATGATAAATGATGATTGATGAATTTGCAAAACGCTGATTCTTTAAGTGATTGTAAATTCATCATTTATCATTCATATTTTATCATTACTTAAATATCTTCAAAAATGAAAAAGTATATCTTTATTTTCGCTACCCTCACTTTAATGAGTGCTTCATGTCATAAAAGTACAGTGGGCGCAGATTGTTACACATCGGTTAACCTACAATTGCAAGCCAATGATGTCTTTGTCATCGGCAGCACAGGTGGATTCAGTGGCGCAGGTCAAGGGACATTTAAAATCAAAAATGGGCAACTTTTCAGTGTTTCCACAAAAGGAGACAGCCTATTGCCCAATGAAAAATTTCTCATTGCCAATGCCTTTACAACGTCTTTTCCAAAGGAAATGAAGGACTTGCCCAATCAAAATTGGAAAAGTCAATGCAATGATACGTTTATATATTATGTGGAATTTACACAAGCCGATGGCACTAAAAAAACGTGGTATTATGATGAGTGTCCGCCTTCGTCTTATGCACCTGAGTATGCACGCTGCTATTTTGAGAAGGTGATTAAGGGGTTGTTTACGCCTTGATGTGCTATATTTTTAGACTTAAATTCAAATTTTTGCTTTAATTTTGTTTAAAATTTAAAACAATGAAAGAATTAGCCATTATCTCAAACGATACAGTAGCTGCGACATCTAAGACGGCATACCTGTTTTCACCCGAAGCTTTTGATGAGCTTTACAATATTGTTATGCAGGAAGATGTGAAAGTGGCAGCTATTTTGGCAGAATTTGAAAAAAATAAAATGGTAGAAACGCAATAAGAAGTGTCAAATTTGAGCCATAAGCTTGCATACCAACAAAGCGGTTTGAACAAGTATGTTTTTGCAAACTTTTCATTCATCATTTCCTTATTGTTTTTTCATACAAAAACTGTAATTTTGTTCTAATAGCTTTTAAAATAACGACAACAATCATTCTGTTAAAAATAAAATTAATGCACGATTCAAACTTACTTGAAAGAATTACCCAAAATCCAAACATCTGTTTTGGTAAACCCACTATACGCAACATGCGTTATCCTGTCGAAATGATTTTAGATTTACTGTCGGCGGGTATGACGACTGAAGAATTATTAGAAGACTACCCTGATTTAGAAAAAGCAGATATTTTGGCTTGTTTAGCCTTTGCATCAAAACTTGTGCAAGTTAAAAGCATTCATAAAGTTCTCGCCGCCTAATGAAGTTCATCGTTGACGCTCAATTACCTCTTAGCCTTAAAACGTGGCTCAATCGGCAAGGACACGATGCCATTCATACGCGTGATTTGCCACAACAAAACCTTACAGAAGACAGTTATCTTATACACCTTTCCGTCCAACAACAACGTGTTATTATTTCAAAAGACAGTGATTTTTATGATTATTTTGTCTTACACGGTATTCCGTACAAACTCCTCATGCTCACAACGGGTAATATTGTGAACAGTAAATTAATACATCTTTTTGAGCAGAATTTCCCACAAATTGAAAAACTTCTGGGCAACAATAAGGTTGTTGAAATGAATAATACCCAAATTACGGTGCATTTTTGACAAAATTGGACAGAATAAAGACACTTTTTTAGGGAAAATACTGAGGGGTATCAATCTCAAATTTCAACAACTTTTATTCTCAATTTGTCTTTTTCTAAAAGCGTATTGAGTTCTTTACAATATTGGTTTTTCAAATGCTTTTCTTGTCGCATCATCAAACCCATTTCTGATTCCCCCGACTGCCGAAGGATAGAAAGATTGTTTTCACAATCACCTATTAGATTTAAGAGATTCAAGATAGCATTACTTGAATTATGTTTTGTTGCAGCTTTCATAAGTTATTGAATTTCAATTTAATAAAACCTTTTTTTGAAATATCTAATTGAGCATCTGCTTTGGTTCGGCAAAATCTTTTATGCCAAATAGCTTTAAAATGCTCTGTATGTGTAAAAAATAAAGGCGAATGAGAAGGATAAATTTTAACAATATAAGCATCTAAACCTTCGTCTTCAAGTGAGAAACTCCAAAATGATTCCAACTCTTGTTCAAATTTATCAAAGATATTCGCATCAATAAAAGTAACAAAATCTATATCGTTTGGGTTTTCTTTTTGTGTAACAAAACTACCATTAATCCATTGCTCAAATTTTGGTGTAATGTTTCTTGAAAACAATCTTAAATATTCAAGGTAATTATCGAATAGATTATGCCGTGTTTTCGAGTTTGAAAAATCCTCAACAAAGTTTTGTCTAAACGTAGTCAAATCTGACTCTATACCATCAATCGGGGTTAAATAGCCCTCTGATGTAAAATTGAGTTTTCTATTCATAGCGGTTCAATGTTTTAACAAAAATAAGGGTTTTAATATTTAATTTTTTCCTTTTTTTACAAAAATATGCCTTTTCAGGAAAAATACTGAGGGGGTATCTATGAATTAGGATATCCTTGATTTTAAGGATTAGTAGGATTTATACACGCACACTTAAATCCTACCAATCCCTAAAATCAAGTAAATCCTAATTCAAACCAAAACCAAAGCTTAATCCGACCCAATTGCCAATCGAAAACCAAAATTAAAATCGCCACCAGAGTTGCTAATTCGATAAGAATTTAAACAATAACTGCCTTCATTGAACCATGAACCGCCACGTAAAACATATGAGGAACCTTTTTGAGGTCCCCGAGGATTTCTTTCAACGCTATCTTTATAATAATTGGGGTCATAAAAATCTTGGCAGTATTCCGACACATTCCCACTCATATCAAAAATACCCAATTCATTAGCTTTTTTTTGACCAACAGAATAGGTTTTACCATTTGAATTTGATTTATACCAAGCAACTTCATCAACCCTGTTGCTACCACTATAAGCAAAGCTGCGTGATGCCTTGCCACCTCGTGCAGCATATTCCCATTCTGCTTCTGTAGGCAAGCGGTAGTTTTTTTTCGTCAAAGCATTGAGTTTTACTAAAAATGCTTGAATATCGTTCCAACTGACGCTTTCTACAGGGCAATTGTCACATTTTTTATTATTGCTGGGGTCTGTACCCATCACTTCACGCCACTGTTTTTGCGTCACTTCATATTTGCCAATAGAAAAGGTGCTCAAAGTAACTCCATGAACGGGTAGTGCGTTATCCAAACAAAAACCATCTTTTTTATTTTCGCAACCCATCCTAAATGTACCACCATCTACTAACACCATTTGACCATTAAAAGGGTCGAGTGTTTGTTGTTTTGGGTCAATAATCCCTGTTTGTGGCTCTTTACCTGTATTTTGTTTTGTATTATCAAATGGCGTTTGTTGAGCCGTATTGGGTGGGTTTTGTCGGTTTGGCTGTTCTATTGGTTGCAAATCAGGCTTTTTGCCCAATGTTACTGAGGGGGTGACAGTCGGTATTTTTAGGTTTACTTGTGGCGCATTTGGCTGTTTTGTATTGGGTTGTTGTCTGGTTGGTACTCGTACTCTCGGTTTAGCTTCATTTTTAGGCGGTATTACAATTTGGTTTGAACTTGGGAAATCGCCGAAACAATTCCGAGTAATCACCGTCCTATCCGCCGCAGTCAATACTGAATCCGCTCCTTTCCATTGTTCCAATTTATTAAAATACCCACAAGCCGAATCCGTTTTCCCTTCATTCAGTAACCGCACACCTGCGTTCCAATAGGCGACGGCGACGTTGTGGCAAAAAGAAGTGGTGTCATAATGGGCGTTGCGCATACTTGTCAGTATTTCCTTCTCCGTCGTTAGGTCTTTTATAAAAATATTATGTTTTGAATAATAACTGTCAAATACCTGCGACGCTACCGAATCCATTTTAATAGAATCATTCATAATTGCCCCTTTTTCGATAAAATCACAAGCAAAATGCTCTACAAAAATGAAAAAATCGTTGTCATTGGCAATACACAAAGTCTGTGATTTATAGTTGATTTTTACGCCGCCACAATTATACACTCTTGGATTATATGACAAAACGACTAAAAAAGCGACCAACCAAATAGGGATTTGCCAAACCAATACCCGTTGCCACAAAGGACGGCGCGGCGGCTCACCCGACGGCTCGTCGAGTTGCAGCTTGTCCACAATCGTATGCAGCTCCGTTTTTATTGCCTCAAAAGGAGGTTCAAAAAAGGTTTGGCTTTGAAACGATTGCTGGTACGATTGGCTTTTTTCGCCTTTTCTGCTAGGTTTATCACTCATTTTCTTAACTCTAATTTCATCTCTTTCAGTCGTGTTTGTAAGTTTGTTTGTGCCTTCGTCAAATCCAATAATTCATTAATAGCCGTATCTATTTCGCCTTTATCTATGCGAACATGTAGCCCACGTTTGATGTCCTCTAATTTTTTAGGTGCGACTTGCTGTTCTTTTTCCAAAATTTCAAGTGCAACAATATCCGCTTTGCCGCCGCCACGAGACAGACTCCGCAATTCCGTCAATAAGTCCTGCCGCTTGTTTTCATCTGCTACACCTCGTTTGAGTTCGTTGATAATCATCTGCAAACGCAAATCGTCGAAGGCGACTGATGCGTCGAAGTTTTCACCACGTTCTTCTGCCGCTTTACGTGCGGCAGCAAGATTGTCGTGCAATACTTTATCCCATGCCGTTCTCACTCGTTCTAATACTGAGGGGTGTGTTTTTTCTGAAAAATCAAGCAAGGCGATACGTGCAGTATTAGGCAGCCTGCCTTCTAAAAACCATGATAAGCGATTGATTTTGAATAAATTATCCAAATTAACCAAACCCAATTCATCGCCATTTTTACCATAGTATTCAGCAATCAAATTGCCAAAAAACAAGGTTGTATCCCAATGCAAAACAGGCGGCACAGCACAAGCCGCAAGCCATAACAAGAGGCGAGTATCTGTTTTACCATTTTTATAAACCGTAAATTCGGCGGTCAATTGTGCCATGATTGCTTCGCCATTCAGTTTATCAGGTAAGTTTATGGGCGTATTTTCAGGGTCTTTGTCGCTGCGCCAACGCCTAAAATCAGGGGCATCGAGCGCATCAAAAGTATCGGACAGAGCTGCTAAGCCTTTCAAATTGGCGGGTAAAATGCGGAATTTTGTCGCCAATTGCCGTTCCATCGCGTTCCAATCCATAGGCGCGCGGGGCGTTAACAACACGCGTTGCCGCCAAGCATCGAAAACAGCAGTCCAAGCCATCAATTCATGCGCCTGTGGATTCATCAACGAAGCCGCCGTGCCCACAATGACCAAACGAGACGTACCAAACCGATGCGCCAATTCATTGAGCCGAATGCCATGCCGATGCGCCTCGTTCCAACACAAACGAATATCACCATCATAAAAAAAGCGTTCAATCAACACCTCGCTGTGAGCAAGTGTGCGGTACAACAAATCAAATACCTGCGCCCGATGGTCATTGGCATTGTGTACGTCAATGAGGAACAAATATTCGTCTGCCCGAGTCGGTTGTCGGTAACGAAAAGTCGCCAACCCGCCTTTCTCTATCGTCGCTTTTATGGTTCTTTTGGCATCGAAAATAAGATGTTCAATTTCAGAACGCCGCCGCAATTGTTGCGTAAAACGAGCAAAAATAGCGTCAAAATTCACTTTTTGTGCGCCTTCTATCTGTATTTGCCAGATAAACGGCGCGGTAGTATTGGGTTTTCGTTCAAGGTTAGAAGCGTCTTGTTCCGCTTGCTTTTCTGCTTGTTTTTGTTCTTCTCTAACTTTTAAAATATAATAAATTGCTCTTAAAAAACCAGCCACAAGCAGCAGAATCAACCATTTCCAACCCGACATATAGGCATTTCGGAACGACAATTTTGTTTCTAATTTGGGTACTAAGGTGTCGATTTTAGGTTGGTGGTTATAGGCTTTGGTTGCTAATGAATCGTTTGTTGAAGTAGTTGGATTTCCAACATTTTCTTGAACTTTGAAAACATAATTCAGCGTATCACAAGTCCCATTGGTTAAACAAATATTGATTTCGAAAGTATCGTCGCCAACAGCAATGGGTTTATAAAACAGCGTTTTTTGAACAGAATCAATACGAATTGAAGCGAATTCATGCGTTTTTGTCGTATCAATATCTGATATTGATTGAATCACCAAACTTGAATCAACCAATTTCAAATTATCATTTATGGACATAGAACGTCCTGCGACATCTTTTTTTAAGTCAACAACGACATTGAAAAACGGTTTGAGGGTTTCAGTTTGGACAACTGTTGGTTTTGGCTTCATAAATTGCCAAACTAACCAAGCCATAATGAAAGCAATCAAACCCAATGCTGCCCATTTAATCGCTTTTTTCCAAAAAACAGGCTCTGATACTGAGGGGGTGTCTTGAATGTCAAAGTTCTTTAAAACCCTATCAAACGTCTCATAAAAATCGGCTTGTTGTTGTGGTGAAGTGACGATTATGGGCGTAATGAGGGTTTTTAAATTCGCAAAATCCGTTCCTTCGGGCAATGCCTCGATGAGTTGCGTTATCCGCAAATAGGCATCAATACCCGAGGGCTTACCCTTCGCTTTCCAAGCGGTGAGCACGGCGTTTAGGAACGTATATGTTTGCGGATTTTTCATACATTAAATTGCTTTCAAAGCCTTCAAATCTTCCTGCGTTTTTGCCAAAACAGAATACGATGTATCCAATTGCACCTTTTCAGATGTTGATAATTTATCACTTAATTTTTCAACAGGGAAACCAATTGACGTGAGCAAAACTGCCCACGCCAATAACTCCGCAGTCGCTGGTTTTTTCTTCAAACCGAGGTCTCGTATTTTTTGAAAATGAGTGACCAAAGCGGTTGCTTTATCGTTTGGAATACCTGTTTTCAAGGTCAAAATGCGTATTAACTCCGTTTTTTCAGGAAAATCAATGTGAAAATAGATGACACGACGTAGGAACGCATCGGGCAAATTTTTCTCTGAATTAGAAGTCAAAATGATAATTGGACGTGCCGCAGGTTCACTTTTAAACTCCTCATTGTTGAATTCAGGTACTTTGAAACTTAATTTTTCAATAGCAGCCAAGAGGTCATTTGGGAAGTCGCGGGGTGCTTTATCAATTTCGTCAATGAGGACGACGACGCGTTTTTTTTCTTTAATGGCTTGACCCAACGCATTGAAATGCACAAACGGTTTGACCATTTCAAGCCTTTCTGCGGGCGTTATACTGAGGGGGTCAATTTTCGCATTTTGACTGAATTGAAAATGCGCCAACGCATCGTAGCGATAGAATAAATCCGTTGCCGTTGAAGTCGTTTGGGCATTAAAAACCAAAGGTTCGCTCAAGCCGAAAAAGTGAGCTACGTGGAAAGCCAATTGCGTTTTGCCCGTCCCAGGTTCGCCCGTCAACAAAAGTGGTTGACCGAGTGCGAGGGAGACATTGACCGCTGCCTTCAAACCTTCGGACGGAAAGTAAAGGGAAGGATTATTAAGGTTTTCATTGGCGATGAATGGCTCTAATTTGCCTGTTTCGCCGTTGCCGTAAGTATTGATTTTCATTGCTTTATAGTTTTGAGTTTTGAGTTTCGGGTTTTGAGTTACCAAAACTCAAAACTTAGATTCTTTGCGAAACATTAAAAACGGTTAAAAAAAGTTCTTCTAAATCTGCCATATTCAGCGGGTCGGGTTGTTCAAAACCGACGGTGGCTTCGGCAATGACACGCCTGATTTGCGGTTGAAATTGGTCATTGGTCAGTTTCAAAAACCATTGTGTTAAATCAATATGGGGTACAGGCGCAAAGTTTTTGAGCCAAACGACGGACTGTTTTTCATCGTCATTTGCACCCCTCAGTATTTCTGCAATACCATTTTTTATATCCACATTTTCATTCACATTTGTTTTGGCAGAACTGATGATGAAGACGAATTGAAAGGTCATCAAGGGTTCATTTGATGGATTTGCCTTGAAAGTGTGGATAATCCATGCCAAATACGCTGTCAAATCGGGTGTCCAGCCCCATTGGTCAAAATCTATGCGGAACAAAAAAGCAAAAAAACGATATGGTAAACGCATAGCATTTGCCGAAACGAAGTCCTCAATAGGCGTTCCGTCAAGGTTAAAACGTTTCATGCGTTCAGCAAAATGGGTGCGGAAAAGCCCTTCATTGTCGCTTAAATCACCAAAATCGTCGAAAGGCAATTCTGGGAAATCCACACGTTCGACTGCCGTAACTTTACAAATTCTACGCGGGAAATTAATGGCTTGGTCACTGCCTTTCAAAGTGTTGCCGATGATTTCATAAATGACTCTTTCTGCAAAATTTGCAGGTTGGTCAGAAGCCTGTGCGGTAAAGAAATAGAATTGATAAGGCGATTTCAGAATAGTTCGATATGCTCTTTTGAAGTCGGCATAAGGCAAATCGCGGTCACAATCCACGAGTTTAATTTTACCAAGTGGTGCCAATTTGAGGACAGCAATTTCCTTTTCGAGTTCAGTGATATTCGTTTTTTTGAAATCGTCATCCGTTAGGTTTTCAATCAAATTGAGCAATGCCTGAGTAAGTTTGGCTTGTTCAACTGCAAAATCAATAGAAGAAATAACGCCATTAATTTGCTGGTTTTCAAGGTTTTTTAAATTGGCATTTTGAATATATACGCCATTAAAATAATCAGAATCATCGGACAAAACCGTCATCAAGTACGCCAATACTGAGGGGGTCTGCCCTTCGGCAAGTTGTTTTCGTAGATTATCTTTAAGGACGTGGAGTTGCATGATTGTTCGATAGATTTGGATTTATGGGTAAAAATATACATTTTTTTTATGTTTTTAAAACGTTTGTGTAAACAGTTTTTAAGGGTTTTCGCCATTTGACTTAGATTATGTCTTGAAAGTGGCTGCGGATAAATAAATTCGTTGGTTTTTATATCTTTATACATTAGGTTTTGTGCTTCACTCTGGACGCGCAAAACCTAATTTTTTTTATGCCAAGAGGATTCAATGCTCTCAAAAAAGTACACTTGATTTTATTTTTAACTCTATTCTTTATCCTGCACGTAGTCTATAAATCGAAATTATATCCGTCTATTTTCAAAAAAATAATATTTTTCTATGGTAAAAATTTGGGTAATAAAAATTAACTGCTAATTTTAACAGAATTTATAAGACAAGGAGTCCATGGTTAATTTGCCAATAGTCATTCGAACTCAGACTTAATCAAAACCATATTAAAGCCAAGGACTCTCTCGGATGACTGGAAGCTATTATCTCACCTTTTAAATTTATCAAGCTATGACTTACGACGCAAGAAATCTACGTAACGTAGTCTTGTTGGGGCATTCGGGCTCCGGAAAAACCTCCTTCGTAGAATGTATGCTTTTTGAAGCAAAAGCCATTCCGCGAAGGGGGCGAACAGAGGACGGGAACACCGTCAGCGATTTTACACAGATTGAACAAAGTCGAGGCAGCTCGATTTTTTCAACTTTAATGCACGTTGGTTGGAAAGATTGCAAAATCAACATTATTGACACACCGGGCGCAGATGATTTTGTAGGCGAAGTCGTTTCTGCCCTAAAAGTTGCCGACACTGCAATTATGATGCTCAACGCTCGCTCTGGGGTTGAGGTCGGCACGGAACTCATTTGGGAGTATGTCCAAACTAACAAAACACCTACTCTCTTCGTTATCAATCAGTTAGACCACGACAAGGCGGATTTTGATGCAACGCTCGAACAAGCACAAGCACGTTTTGGCAACAAAGTTTTGCCCGTTCAGTACCCCCTCAGTACAGGCGATGGTTTTGATACCATCGTTGATGCTTTGCGGATGGTGGTCTATAAATTTCCTGATTCAGGTGGCAAACCTGAAAAACATCCGATTCCTAATGCCGAAATGAGCCGTGCAGAAGCCATGCACCAAGCCCTCGTCGAAGCCGCTGCGGAAGGCGACGAAGGCTTGATGGAGCTGTTTTTTGAAAATGGCACATTGACGGAGGAAGAACTAACCAAAGGATTGAATGTTGCTTTGGCAACGCAGTCATTTTACCCTGTTTTTTGTGTGTCTTCTACGCACAACATGGGTAGCGGTCGTGTCATGGGTTTCATCCACGACATCTGTCCGTCACCAAACGAGCGTCCAGAAGCACCCCTCAGTAATGGCGGCACTTTGGCTTGCGATGAAAAAGGCAAAACGGCTGTTTTCATTTACAAAACCATGTCAGAGCCGAATGTGGGCAATGTATCCTATTTCAAAGTGTATAGCGGTACGCTCAACAGCGGCGACGATTTGGTGAATGGTGAAAATGGCACCGTTGAACGCATCAACCAAATGTTCGTTTCAGAAGGTAAAAACCGTGAAATGGTTTCACAACTTTTGGCGGGTGACATTGGGGTGACTGTTAAATTGAAAAATTCTCACACGAATAATACATTGAATGTCAAAGGTTCAGATATTAAAATTGAACCCATTCATTTTCCTTCCCCTCGTATGCGGGTTGCTGTGTCGCCACCTTCTAAACATGAAGTTGAAAAATTAGCACGTGCGCTCCATACCATTCAAGAGGAAGACCCAACCATTGTCATGGAGCAGAGCATCGAGTTGAAACAGATGATTCTGCACGCACAAGGGCAAATGCACTTGGATATTGTGAAATATCGCTTAGAAAAAGTCTATAATGTCCATGTGGATTACATTAAGCCACGTATTCCGTATCGTGAAACGATTACGAAAATGGCGAATCACAGTTATCGGCACAAGAAACAATCGGGTGGGGCAGGGCAATTTGCTGAAGTACACATGCGGATTGAGCCTTATACTGAGGGGATGCCTCCACCTGAAGGTTTGAATGTACGGAACGTTGAAGAGCATGAATTGACGTGGGGCGGTAAATTGATTTTCAATAATTGTATCGTCGGTGGTGCGATTGATGCGCGGTTTTTATCTGCTATTTTGAAGGGCATTATGAGTAAAATGCACGAAGGTCCTTTGACAGGTAGTTATGTCCGTGACATTCGGGTCTCGATTTATGACGGTAAAATGCACGCTGTTGACTCAAACGATATGGCGTTTATGACAGCGAGTTCGCAAGCGTTCAGAGAAGCATTTCCGATGGCGGGACCACAGATTTTAGAGCCTATCTACAATTTGGAAATCCTTTGTGATGGCGAAGTCATGGGCGATGTGATGAGCGATTTACAGACGCGACGTGCTATCATTATGGGCATGGATGCGGAAGGGCATTATCAAAAAATCTTAGCCCGTGTGCCGCTTGCAGAACTGCATGACTATTCGCCGTCGTTGCGTTCTATCACGCAAGGTAAAGCGAAATTTACAACGGAATATGCTGATTATCAAGCAGTTCCGGGTGATATTCAACAACGATTGATTGAGGAACACAAACACGAGTTGGAGGAGGAACACGCACATTAATGAGGGAGTATGAAGGGTAAATGATGAATGGTTTATCATTTCTTTTATAAAAAAATAAGCGGCTACTGAGGAGTTCTCGGTAGCCGCTTTGATTTTTATTTGTAAGGTCTTTATGTTTTCACTTTCCCTTTAATGTCGCACCACCAATTTCTTCGTCTTCACTTCCTTACCATATTGCAGCGTCACGAAGTACGTCCCATTCGGATAATCAACCGTTGGTATCTCTACATTGCCCACTATTGCCCCCCTCAGTATTTGAGAGAAAATCACTTGTCCAGAAGCGGTTTTGGCTTCTATCGTTACGTCTGTGGGGTTTTGGAATTGATAATTGACATTGGCTTGGTTGCGGGTGGGATTGGGTGATATAGAGAAACCTTGTTTGCCGAAGCTTGTACCATTTATCAAATCTGCATTCCTTTGTGTTGGAGAGTTTTTTTGTTTTAAGAATCCCTATATGTTATTCAAATGTTAATAGTCTTTTTTTGTATTTAATTTATTTTTCTATGTTAGATATATTTAATACTTTTGGCGAAAGATAATTTACTCTAAAAACTCAATCATTTCATAAAATTTATCCCTATGAACTCTTATCTATTTCTTGGTTTTTTGGCAACTATTTTGGTAATATTGTGTTATTATTTCCCCAAAAAATGGATGAAAAGTAACAATTCATCTTTAATTAGCTTCATCCCTACCTTTTGTACTTCACTTGGTGTCTTGTTCTCATTTTTTCTTTTGTTCGTGACGCTTGGATTACAGGATATTGATATGACAGACCTTAGGCATCTTGTCAAAGAGTTATCAAGTAAATTTTTGTATTCGTTAATTGGTGTTGGGTTTAGCATCGGGTGGAATTGGAAAATCAAGAAGAAACAAGGTGAATCAGAGCTTGAATTAGCTGAAAACAACTATTGGAAAAGAGAAGACCCTCAAAAACTCTTATGGCAGCTCCTACAATCAAATTTAGGTATTGAAAGAAAATTTGAAGATTATGTTTTATCACAAAACAATAATTATTTAGAACAACTAAAAGCCACTAATGGGAATAATATAGAAATTATAGACCAACTAAAAGCACTAAATTCTCAATCTCTCAATATAAAGAAAACTATTGAAGTAAACGCAGAAAGCCAATCTGAAATGGGAACAAGTCAACAAGACACACTTGATAGTATCTCAGATTTCATGCAAAGTGCTGGTGATTCGTTGAAGGGTCTATTAGACGATTTAAAAAATCAGCTTGAAAACAATATCAAAGCAATGGGTTCTGATGCCGCAGAAAAAGCCGCAGAATTACATCGTGTTTTTGAAGGTTTCTTGAAAGACCAAGCTTCTCAAATGGAAGAAAGAATGGCGAATGATATGAAAGATGTCCATGAAAAAATACATCCTGCGCTTAATTCGATAAGTGAAGCGACCAATAACAGTACAAATGAACTGAAAGGAACATTGAATAGTATTAATACAGTTTTGGAAAATATGCAAATTAATTTGACACGTCAAATTAACGAACAAGTTCAGACAGCCGAAATTAATGTGGAAAACCGTACAAGGAAATTTGAGGAAATAACAACCTCAAAAGCAAATGAGCTTTCAACGGAATTTGATAAAATTCATAGTGTACTGCAAGACCTAAACAGTGGTCTTCAAAAGTCAATTGATGGCATTTTGAAAGAAAAAGAAGAACAAATCCGTAAAACATTTGACCATTTAGAAGAATTGAGAGGTCGTTCAGAAACATTTTTGACTCAAACGACTGAAAAATTTGCTTCATCAGTAGAGATATATAGTAATGTGCAACAAAATAATGAAGAAATAATCAAACGCCTTGAAACTCAAATTAAGAGTATTGATAGTTTGCAAGCAACATCTGAAAAAAATATAGACCACTGGAATAGTAAGGTTGACAAAATGGAGGAAGTGAAAAATAGAGTTGCTGATATTGCAAATACCATTGGGCAGTTGGAAAATATAAACCAAAAATTAGGTCTTTTGAGTCCTCAAAATAATTAATTAACCCTTTAAAATCAACGACTTATCATGTTTGGTAAAAAACAAGAAGAAGAACACAATATTTGGATTAGCTTTTCGGATTTGTTCTCTGGCTTTATGGTGATTTTTATTGTCGTTTCGTTGATGCTGTTCAATCGAGACCCTGTGAAAAATAAGTACAGTGAAATGTCAGAAGATTTCAAAAAAAGATTTAGCGAGATTAAAGAAATCCAAATACCCGATGACGAAGCGACGATTCGTTTCAAATTTGATGAAAATAGCCCGTCGCCTTTGTTTATTTTAGGAAAATCAGAGCCTACGCCTTATTTTCAATCTCTTTTGGACAAATTCATCCCTATTTTCTATTCCGAAATTAAAAAACTGCATAGTGATACCACTAAATTTAAAATCAAAGAAATAAGAATTGAAGGACATACAGACAATTCAAGTTCATATATCTACAATCTCAATTTATCAAGTAATCGTGCATTAGAGGTTCAAAAATATATTTTGGACAGCCGATTTGTTACTGATAATTTAGATAAAACGGTTAAAGCATTTGTTGAACAAAACTCAATTTCTTGCGGCTATTCGTATGCCCGTGCATTAGATAATGACGGAAATTTTATAACAAAATCTGGAAAACCTGTTAGCCCTGCAAAATCACGTAGAGTTGAATTTAGAATCTTATTAGAAAATAAAAAATAGCCCTTAACAATATGATAGTCAAAGATTTACAAAAATATATCAAAGTCCTAACAGGTGGTAAACTTGCTGAAACACTCGGTTCTGTGAGTGACCCTCTTTTGTCTTTTTTGGCAGGTGAAACATCTGATTTAGAAAACCAGCACATCAAACTTTTAACGGATTTTGCAACCGAAAGTAATACGCAAATCTTTTACGAGCTTTTACAAAATGCCGAAGATGAAAAGGCGAATCAAGTCTTTTTTTATTTTGATGATGATAATTTCGTCGTCATTAATAATGGTTTACCCTTTTATACAGACTCAAAAGATACTCAATTGGATCGAGACGGACAATTAAGAGGCTTTCTTGCAAGAGGAAGAGGTGGAAAAAGTAATAATCCAAACAAAATTGGTGAAAAAGGTTTGGGATCAAAACTCTTGTATGATTTGATGGCTAATACGGGTATTGGCACAAAAGAAGGTTTAATCCAAAGTTTAATAGAGGATACAAAAGGTTTGATTTTGTTTAGTTGGAGTAATTTGAGACAATGGGAGCAATTTGTTTTATCGAATCCAAACCAATTTAATTTTAAAGGAGAGCCTTCTGATGATTCAATAGCATTATTGACAAAAATTGTATATGCTTACTATCCCGCAAATTTGAATGAAAAACAACAGACAATACGCGGAGAAAAATTGTTATTTTCGGAAGGCGAGTTACAGGCTTGTATAAGTTATCTGAATGTTGTAAAAACGGAATTACCACAAACGGCACTCAATCAAGGCACTTTAATCTATATCCCTTTGGGTAAAGGCAAAGCTCAAAAACTCAAAGCTGTTTTAGACCAAGAAATCATTTCTGGTATCAGTGGCTCAATGGCGTTTTTGGAAAACATTAAAAATACGACAATCAATAAATTAAGAATTAAAAATTTTGATTTCAAAAAAGTGGACTTACCCGTTATCAAACGCGGTAAAGAAAAATCAACCGTCACATTAGCATTTCCATTAGCCCCCCTCAGTATTGATTACAAATTCGTCAATTTTTACAAGTTTTTACCCATAACAACTACGTATTTTGGATTAAATTTCATCATTAATACCAAAGCTTATGAGATTGATTCTTCAAGGCAACACATCAAATTAGATGAAAGTAACCAAAATATATTGATAGAAATTAGTGGCAATATCTCATCGTATATTAAATCAATATCGAATAATACAGAAAAAGGCATCTATTTAGCGTTGATGAAATGTATTATTTTTACAGATGTAGAGAAATTAAAGGCACATAAGGATATTTATAAAACGTATTTTTACGATAACCTTATCGAAACCATAAAAACGAATATCCCAACCACAACAGGATTTTCAACGAATATTAACGAAGTTAGAATTAAAAACACCGCACTCGATTTCAGCCCACAAGATTTAGGTGTCTCTTGGCAGTGGCTTGATACCGATTTCGCAGACAACCGTTATGGAAAAGTAAAAACAGTTTTAGGCATCGTTGAGGCTACTGTTTTTGATGTTTTAAACAATGCAAAAACCAATAATACCCCTAAAATTATTGATTGGGTAAAACATTTATCAAAAGAAGAGTATGCAATATTAGTAGATGAAATCACTTCACAAAATACGTATAGTCAACGAAATACGATACCATTTGTCCGTTGTTCAGATGGTCGAGTGTGTTCTACTCATGAAATTGATACGTCTTTAGATATTGTATTTCTAACCGCCGAAATGCAAGGATTAAAGCCAGTTTTTGACAAATTATTAATCAAATATTCTGATGTTAATGTCGGTGAATTACCACAACTGACTAAGGCAAAGAATATAGAGAAAATAATAACCTTAATCAATAATAGCTCAATAACTGAACGTGATGATAAATGGACAGTCTTTGATGTTTTCAAAAGTATCAATCAAGTACCGAAACTAAAAATATTTGAAAATCAATTAGGGGAAAAATATCTTCTTGAGCGATTACTTCATAATAGCTCAAACTTCGTATCAAGCGGTGTATTGAAGCGTTTTGCTATCAAACCTTGTGAAATTGATGGTTATCGTAACATGAACGCTTTTATGATGAAACCCGAAAATGTTTGGGAGTCTCTCATTGACAATTGGAATTTACATATTACAAAGGATTTGGATTATACAGCTCCAATCAAAGACTTGAATATACTTTATAACAAAAGACTGATTACAAATACAACCCGAAAACCCGAAAATACACATGCTTGGATAAGAACAGATACAGGTGAATGGGCAAAATCGTCTGAAATTTTCTTTTGTACCCCCCTCAGTAATTTACTTGAAAATGAGTATAATTTACTGGTTTCTGTTGTGAAAAGAGGGACTGATTTAAAAACTATTCCTTTTCAAGATATTCAATTATTTGAAACTGTTAAGTTTTCAGAGAAGCCTTCTTTCAATTTTAAGGATTTAAAAGAGTGGTTTAATGACGATTCAATTATCGTTACCAAACGAGAATTAGAGGTTTTATTGAAAATCAAAAATGGAGATAGTTTATTGAGTTCGTTTGTAGTGAAAAATGCTGAAAATATTGACTATCAACTTGTTATAAAACAAAAAGGCTCTAAACAATATATCTCACGCGATAGAGAATTGAATGCTTTTTTAGCAACTACGGAATACCATTTATTACCCAATGCGTTAGAATCATTGTTTTCTGATGATATTTCTCTCCTACGGGAAAATGAAAATTTTGCCTTAGATTTGATAAGTGCCTTTCGTGGTGAACGGGCATTAATTAATTTGGTCAATAGGCAGGGAAAAACGGTCAAAGAAAATTATTTACAAAAAATAACCTCAATTGAATTTAACACCGAAAGTACCGTAGAATCCTACAAAGATACTTTTGAAGGGACTATTATAGAAATGGCTGTCGAACTTGAAAAAGTAGAAGACATCCGTAAAAAAATACAAATTGACAGTAAATCTCTTGAATTTTATGCAATTAGGAGGGAAAATGTGAGCGTCAAAATTTCGGAGAGCCAAAAGATAGAATTTAATTTATCTCAATTGTTATCGGAATTTGAAGGTAAAACGGACAAATTGGCTATAATCAGAGAAAAAATGTCAACTGTTAAGAAAGGTAAAGTATTTGATGCAAAACCTTTCCCTCTGAAAGAAATTGAAGAAAAGCTATTACAAATGCCTTTGAATGATGCAGAACAGTTTACTTTTTTAATCGCATTTTACAAAAGTACAGAAGGCGCGGAATTTAAAAACAGGTTTTCTAAATTTGTTTATACTCAACTCAACGAGTTAGATGTTCTTCAAAGTCTGACAAACGATAATCGGAATCTCTATTTTTATTCTGATTTTATTTTGCCTTCAAATTGGTTCAATCCCAAAATCTATATTGACACTGTTGACGAAAATTTGATTTTAGATTCTGAAAAAATACCTTTATACATCTCTCGCTGGATTTCGTCCAATGCTGAACGGAAAGGCTTTTTCTATAAAGCGGGGCTTATCAATGAACAAAGCGATGTCATTACTTTGAGGAAAGGTGTTTTTAGAGATGAACGAGTGGAAGATACGACAATTAAAGGCTGTCTTTCACGCGATAGCTTTATTCAAAATACTTTTACGTGGATTATCCAAAAAGAAAAGGAACAAACGTTTTCTCGCTCTTCGGGAAAATACAAGAATATTTTAGCCCTCGTAAAAGAGTTTATTTTAGCTAAACAATGCTTATCTCCTCTTCTTATTGCGACAAGAGATTTGGATAACTACCTTATTTTACCCTCTTTTAACCCTAAATATTTGCTTTATATCAATCCTTTCGACATAGAAAAGGAAAAAGATATTTTTGTAGATACGTTAAAAAAGCACACTACGCTAAATGTTATCACGAATAACGGTTTTAAAGAAGTTTTGGAGAAAAATGGTATTAAAGAACTAAAATTCAGTAGCGAATTTTGTTCCGATACAGGTGATTTTAAAGAATGGTGTGATGATTTTTACCGTGAATGGAAAAAAAGCGATGGCGAAAAATATCGTATTTACTGGTAACTTCGGAGAAGTCCTTGTCAATAAAAAGCAAAATTGTTAATCGCGTGTTGAATATCTTCTTTAGTCAAAGCATGATTGTCAAT
>JAYVFS010000067.1:0-5179 GCA_043772905.1 Saprospiraceae bacterium
AGCGATGAATTTGGCGTTTGCCGACCGTGATTTCTATTATGGTGACCCTGCTTTTGCCAATAATCAACAACCCATGAAAGGTTTATTGTCAAAAGAATATGCCAAAGAACGCAGTAAATTGATTAATTCAGACAGAAACGATGCGAAAGCAGCACCGGGCGACCCCTACCCTTTTGAAGGCAAAATCAATCCATTTACAGATGTTTTGAAGAATTGGGGCAATGCCAGCATTGAATCCAAGGCAAACACCCCCCTCAGTAATGAGTTCTTAGAATCCTTCACAGCAGGCACAACTTCGGTGGAAGCAGCAGACGCAGAAGGTTGGGTGATTTCAATAACACCAAGCGGAGGTTGGGTACCTGCGTGCATTGCGGGCAATACAGGCATAGGTATGAGCCAACGGATGCAGTCGTTTGTGACTGACCCAAAAGAAAGTCCTTTTAATGTTGTCGAACCGGGCAAACGTCCACGTGTGACTTTGACACCGAGCCTTGCGATGAAAGATGGCAAACCATTTTTGTCATTTGCTAAACAAGCAGGCGATGAACAAGACCAATTGCTGATGCAGTTTTTTCTGAATATGGTTGAGTTCAATATGACTGTCCAAGAGTCTTGTGAAGCGCCGAGTTTTAAGACATTACAAATGTATTCGAGCTTCGGTAAGCATGAAAAAGCCATCGGTGGACTGACCTTGAATGAACAAACGCCGCCTTATGTCCGCAAGGATTTGAGCCGCATGGGTTACAAACTCAACTATCAAGAACGCACAAGTGGACCGATTAACGCTATTTATTTTGATTGGAAACACGGCAGCTTTTGGGGTGGTTCGAGCAATCATGGCGAAGACTATGGCATCGGCTGGTAACTTTTTAAGTGATAAGTGGAAAGTGATAAGTGCCAAACGTATGTCTATGCGTTTGGCACTTTCCACTTATCACTTAAATCACTTTTACTGAGGGGTAGGCAACTACAAATTTAGGTACGTCGTAGTTAGATTAAACAACTTCTCTTTTAATGACTAACGACTAAACTTAATTTCTTATGAAACAAATCTTCTACATTTTTGCTTCTATCGCCACCCTTTTTCTGTACCTGGGCAATGCAGGTGGCCCCATAAACGTCCAACAAATAGGTTATACTGGCTCGCCTGTTGACCAGTCGGTTACCTGCAATTCTTGTCACTTTGGCGGTAATTATGGTGCCAGTGCCAACCTTGAAGTATTCGATGCGGCGGGGACGGCGGCAGTTTCCTCTTACGAATTGGGTAAACAATACACCATTCGTTTAACCATTACTGTATCAACTGGCACCCCTACGGGCTATGGTTTTCAGATGATTGACTTGCGACAATCAAACAATGTCAATATCAAAGGCTTTTTGCCAACTGCACAGCAAACGACTGGAATTGCTGTTAATACAATTACTTCAACGGGCAATATTTATGCTGAACACAGCTCACGACTCAATACAAAAATCATTAACGTCAAATGGAAAGCACCCAGTACCAACTTAGGTGTCATTGTTTTTTATGCCGCCGCAAATGCCGTGAATGGTAATAGTGATATTTCGGGGGACAGCCCAACTGCTGGGACTTCGGTTCAATTATCGCCATTGACAACAGGTATTAATGAACTTGCAGAACATATCAGCATACAACTTTCTCCAAATCCAACACCAACAAATGTTTTGGTGTCATTGGATAGCAAAGTGTCAAAAGCTTTGAAAATTCTAATCACAGATATAAGCGGGCGCATTGTTTTGTCCGAAAACTGGACAGTAGCGGTGGGTCAAAATCAACGATTCCTCGATATGCAAACTTTTGCAAAAGGAGCATACATGGTGCAAGTTGTTGATAATCAAAATATTGTATCGAAAAAGATATTGAAGCTTTGATTGTGAAAATTTACTGCGGGGTTAGGCAACCATAATTTTAATAAAAACACAATTTACAAAAAACAGATTAAACAAGACAAAAACGGAAATTCAATTTTAAATTACTTAACTATCAACTACGTTTTATGAAAAAAATCATCTACCTCTTCGCTTCTTTTGCGACAATCCTCTTGTTTGTCAACAATGCAACAGGACCAGTTGCCAAACAACAAAAAGGTTATACAGGTGCGCCTGGCGACCAACCTAATACATGTGTTACGTGTCACAATTCAGGCACCTATGGGTCAAGTGCGACCATTCAAGTATTCGATTCGTTGGGTACAACTGCCGTAACGAAGTATGTGCTTGGGAAACAATACACACTGCGTTTGACGATTTCAGTAACAAGTGGCACACCTTCCGCTTATGGCTTCCAAATGATTGACATCCGCAAAAAGGACAGCACCAATGTCAAAGGTTTTTTAGCAAAAACTTCGCAAGCGGCTGATATTGGCATTGATACCATCGCCGCAACAGGGCGTGTTTATGCGGAACACAATGCTAAATTAACGTCTAATGTCATCAATGTGAAGTGGAAAGCACCGAGTACAGACTTAGGTACGATTGTTTTTTATGCGGCGGGTAATGCAGTCAATTCAGGTGGTACTTTTGCCGGCGATAATGGTACGCCTTCTGTTTCTGTGCAGATTACGTCTCCGATTTCGTCGGGTGTCAATGAATTGGCGGAAAATGTCCAGATTCAATTATCGCCCAATCCCACGCCTTCAACCTTATCGGTTTGGTTGGATAGTAAAGTGTCAAAAGGTTTGAAAATTCAAATAACGGACATCAGTGGGCGCATCGTTTTGTCTGAAAACTGGTCTGTTGCGATGGGTCAAAATCAACGTGTACTTGATTTACACACTTTTGCAAAAGGTGTGTACATGGTACAAATCGTTGACAATCAAAATATTATATCAAAAAAGATATTGAAGCTTTGATTGTGAAAATTTACTGCGGGGGGTAAAACCAATCCTAAAAACGCCTTGTTCAATGATTTGAACAGGGCGTTTTGCATAAATAAATGACTTCAAAACCTTTCATAAATAAACTGTCAATGTTAAATGCCCAAATGACACCCCAAATGATAGCCCTCAAAATATTTACAAGAGATAATATTTCTCGATAATCAGCAATTTTAACATTTAATATTCTGAAAATACAACCAATTTCAAAATATTGTGTTTATTTTGTCAAAATAAATCCTTTTTAATAAAATTGTAAATTTATATAAAATGACATCAACCACTTTGACCGCGCCCAATGAAACGCAGTCTTGGACTACGGACATCGAAAACGTATTCAAGGCGCAAAAAGCCAATCAATACGTCATTGGTTCAACAACGGCTTCGGAACGCAAAGCTAAATTGAAATTGCTTTTAGCAACGGTTTTGAAATACCGCACAGCGATTCAAGAAGCAGGTTATGCGGACTTCAAAAAAGCACCCGCAGAGGTGGATTTGACGGAAGTTTATGCTATGACAACGGAGTTGAAACACGCCATCAGTAACGTCAGTTATTGGATGAATCCTAAAAGTGTCGGCGTGCCGTTGACTCAGTGGGGTTCGTCTTCTACGATTCATTATGAAGCAAAAGGTGTTGTTTTAATCGTTTCTCCTTGGAATTTTCCTTTTAATTTGACAATTGGACCTTTGGCTTCGGCTATTGCGGCTGGTAATTGTGTGATGATAAAACCGTCTGAAAATACACCTCATTCAGCCGCTTTGATGAAAAAAATGCTGGCTGAAGTCTTTCCAGAAAACGAAGTCGCTGTATTTGAAGGTCAAGCAGAAGTCGCTCAATTTATTACATCGCTGCCATTTAACCACATCTTTTTTACAGGTAGTCCGAGTTTGGGCAAAAAAGTGATGAAAGCGGCGGCTGAAAACCTTTGTTCTGTCACCTTAGAATTGGGTGGCAAATCACCTGTGGTCGTTGATGATACTGCCAATTTGAAAGTGGCGGCTAAACGCATCGCTTGGGCGAAATTTATGAATAATGGTCAAGTTTGTATTGCACCCGATTACCTCTATGTGCATGAGAAAGTGAAAGATGAATTTTTAAGCCATTTCAAGCAAAGCATCGCTGATTTCTATAAAGATGCGCCTGAAAAATCTGAAGACTATAACCGCATCGTCAATAAGAATCATTTCAATCGGCTTGATGCTTACTTGACAGATGCCAAAGCAAAAGGTGCAAAAGTAGAATTTGGTGGCGAAACAGATGCGTCTCAAAACTATATGTCGCCTACGATTTTGTCCAATGTTTCTGCGGATAGTGCTGTGATGCAAGAAGAAATATTTGGACCCATTTTGCCTGTATTGACTTTTAGCGATGTTCAAACGGTTATCCAACACATTCAAGAGAATGAAAAACCTTTGGCGATGTACATTTTTAGTCATAACAAAAAGAATATCAGGCTATTGAACAGCCAGACTCGTGCGGGTGCAACGGTTATCAATCACAATGCCTTGCATTTTTTCAACCAAGACCTACCTTTTGGCGGTTCCAACAACAGTGGTATTGGCAAAGGACATGGCAAGTTTGGTTTTGAGGAATTCTCCAATGCACGCGGTGTTTTAAACCAATGGGCTCCTTTCAGTTCTTTGGATATGCTGATGCCGCCTTATACGGGTATCAAACAAAAAATCATTGACTTAACTATCAAATACCTGTAAATTAATGATGAATGATGAGTGATGAATGATGAATGATGAATGGCTGCTCACTTTTGTAGTGCGTAATTAATAATCTTTAAAAATCAAAACTCATTTTATAATGGACAAACATAACGATGTTAAAACTGATCCTTTACGGGAAAAAACGTTGAACTTGGCAATTAGAACCGTAAAGTTGTACCAATATCTAACTACTGAAAAAAAGGAGTATGTGGTTAGTAAACAATTGCTTAGAGCAGGTACAAATCCTGGGGCTATGGTTAGAGAAGCTGCTAATGCAGAATCGGGTTTAGACTTTATTCCTAAATTGGCAGTTGCACAAAAAGAAACAGGCGAAACAATGTATTGGCTTGAACTGCTTTACAAAACGGGCTTTTTATCAGCAACTGAATATGAATCAATTGATGCTGATTCTCAAGAAGTTATGCGGCTTATTCGTAGTTCTATTTTGACAAAGAAAAAGAGATTAGGAACAAAATTGTATCAATTCTCCTATTAGTCATTCTCATTTTCAACCTAATTTAACAAAATCCATAGCAACCCATTCATCGTTCATCATTTATCATTCA
>JAYVFS010000068.1:0-48293 GCA_043772905.1 Saprospiraceae bacterium
GGCCAGTCATGTGAAATCCACCCCCGCATATCCAACCAATGTTTGATACCTTTCGCATTCAAAATATTAGATAATTGCTCATTGGCAGGGCGGCAAATATCCCATTCGGAAGTACCTAAAATGATTTTCATTTTCCATAAATCAGGGTGATTTGTGCCTGGAAGATAGTCAACAGGATTGTTAAAATACACATTATCATCGTAATACCCATTCATAAAACTACGAATATCAAACGCACCACTCATTGAAAACAAATGACTGACAACATCTGGATGCCTAAATGCAAAATTAGCCGCATGATAACCGCCAAAACTCGCACCCGTTACTGCTACCCGCTTACTGCCTGTGTTGTGTCGAATACGCTCGACAAGTTCCCAACGAATCATTTTATCAAAACAAATATGATTATGTACTTTTATAGTTGGGTGAACTTCACGGTTGTACCAAGAGTGTTTGTCAACCGAATCGGGTGCGTAAATCTGTACCAAACCTTGTTCAACGAACCAACGGACACTTTCAATCAACTTAAAATCTTTTGATTCGTAATAATGCCCCTGTGTTGTCGGAAATATGATGACAGGATAACCTGCATGACCATAAACAAGCATCTCTGTATCCATGCTCAAATGTGGTGAATACCACTTGAAGTGTTCCTCTCTCATTGTTCAATCGGGTTTTAAGCCTAAATTTTGGCTGGTTGGTAAATCTATTTTTAGAAAAAAAAACTGTTTCTTTGTCCTCGTTTCTGACGCAAAATTAACAAAAAAGGTAGCAGACGACCAAACCTTTTCAGCTCCTTTTACCAAATAAAATTTTTTAACAGGTTATTAAAATGGTATATTAAAAAATAAAAACAATCAAATAGTACTTTAATTGAAATTAGATTTTTGTTTACAGTATTTTACCCATTTCTATTTTCTTGTAAAAAGGAGTTTTAAGAATTAAAAAAAATTAAAGTTTATTACGCATACATTGTACACAGAATGAATTTCTTACAAAAAATTATCCACTCGTTTACGGGTTCACAAAGCAATAATAACGAAGTTATGGTAAAACACCTCAATATCCCGTCAAAATATTTGGAACGAGGTGTGAAAGTTGATGTTTTTCTACCCCCCCAGTATGGACATAACACAAAACAGTCGTATCCAACTATCTACTTCAATGATGGTCAAGATATGCTCGCCCTTGGCATGTATGCTACGTTGAACCGCCTTTATACTGAGGGGGTACTGCGAAAAACAATTGTTGTTGCGATGTATTGTAATGAAAACCGCATCAATGAATACGGTACCGGGCGACAAGCAGATTATAAAAATAGAGGAAATAAAGCACGTGAGTACTCAAATTTTGTCTTGCATGAAGTCATGCCATATATAAAGAGTGAATATAGATGTATGCCCGAACCTGAACATACGGCTTTCGCAGGTTTTTCGCTCGGCGCACTCTCTGCCTTCGATATTGCTTGGGACAACCCAATGTTGTTTGGAAAAATAGGCGTTTTCAGCGGTTCTTTGTGGTGGCGCGAGAAAGAATGGACGGAAGAAGACCCTGACGGCGGGCGCATCATGCATGATATAATTGCTAAAAGTGAACATCAAAAAGGGATGAAGTTTTGGTTTGAAGTCGGCACACGTGATGAGGATTCTGACCGCAACAACAACGGGATTATTGATGCCATTGATGACACACGGGATTTGATGGACGAACTCTTTAAAATTGGCTATCGTCCACATGAAGATGTTAAATATCTTGAAGTTGAAGGTGGCGAACACAACCCACATACTTGGGGCAAAGTGATGCCACAGTTTTTGATTTGGGCTTTTGGAAAATAGTCGTTTGTCTTAATATCTTTAATCGTAAAGTATTTAAAATAAGTATATTATGCGAAAAATAACCGCCGATTGGCTCTATCCGATTTCATCTGAACCCATCGAAAACGGGGTCATTATTGTTGATAATCAAGGAAAAATACTCAAAATTGACAGTCGTGACAACCACGACACTGCTTCGTTGGAACATTATAAAGGTGTGTTAGTACCCTGTTTTATCAATACACATTGTCACCTCGAATTGTCGCACATGAAGGGTAAAGTTGCCACAGGTACGACATTGATTCCTTTCATAAAGGGTGTTGTGACGCAACGTGACGCAGAGGCAGAAGTCATTGCCGATGCCATTGAAAGGGCTGAAAAAGAGATGATAGAAGGCGGCATCGTTGCCGTAGGTGATATTTCAAACGTAACAGATACGTTTGCTCAAAAAGCAAAAGGCAATTTGAGGTATTATACTTTTGTCGAAATGTTTGATTTTTTGCAAGAAAACGATGCCGATAAAGAGTTTGAAAAATACAAAGCTGTTTATGATGTTTTGCCGTTGGCAAAAGGCAGTCGGAAGAGTGTTGTGCCACATGCACCCTACTCTGTTTCACGTCATTTGTTTAAAAAAATCAATGATTTAAATGCAAATGAAGGCATTACAGTCAGCATTCACAATCAAGAAACACAAGCCGAACAAGATATGTTTTTGTACGGCCATGGTGGTTTTTATGATTTTTATGACAAATTTGGCATCACACTCGATAAGTCAAAACCTTCGGGAAAAACGTCTATTCACTACGCACTTGAAAATTTACCCCCCTCAGTAAAAACGCTTTTTGTACACAATACATTGACTTCAAAAGCGGATATTGGCGCAGCGCAAATGTGGTCTGAAAATGTCTATTGGGCAACGTGTCCCAATGCTAATTTGTACATCGAAAACCGTTTGCCCAATTATCAACATTTTATAGACGACCATGTCCGTATGACGATTGGCACAGACAGTTTGACCTCCAATTGGCAACTGTCTATTTTAGAAGAAATGAAGACGATTCAACGTTTTCAGTCTTATGTTCCTTTCAACATACTGATACGTTGGGCTACATTAAATGGCGCACAAGCCCTTGGCTTCGACGACACTTTGGGTAGTTTCGATATGGGAAAAACGCCTGGAATCAATCTTTTAGATTTAGAAAATGATTTTATACTGAGGGGTGATACTTCTGTAAAAAAACTTGTTTAATTGTGATAGGGCTGTTTAGAAATTAGGTATAGTAGACAGAAATTGAATTGATTTTTGATTTTTTTTCAAAAAAAAATCAAAAATCAATTCAATTTCTGTCTACTATACCTACTGCAGTCTCATCACCCAATAACCAAAACCATGTTTCGATTTGAACATCTCGACCATTTTTACGCATTGGCGTTGATTCCCGTTTTGACCATCTTTTTTATATGGATGCGGCGCAAAAGGCTCAAAGCTTTATTACGTTTTGGCGAAACGGACTTAGTTAAACGGCTGATGCCACAAGTATCTAACATCAAACACCAATTGAAATTTGGCGTTTTGATGCTGGTTTTTGGGCTTTTGGTCATTGCTTGGGCGAATCCACAATTGGGGACGAAGCGTGAAAAAGCCAAACGCAAAGCTTCTGATGTTATCATAGCTTTGGATATTTCTAATTCGATGTTGTCTGATGACATAAAACCCTCTCGTCTTGAATTGGCAAGGGCTTTTACGCTCGATTTGGTGCAAGCACTGAAAGGAGAACGCATTGGCTCAATCGTTTTTGCAGGCAATGCTTATTTGCAAATGCCTTTGACAACGGATTATGCAGCCGCAGCGATGTTTATCAAATCCTCAAATCCGAATCAAGCACCTACACAAGGCACAGCGATTAGCGAAGCGATTGATGTTGCAGAACGGGCGTTTGGCGACAAAACGAAGGGCAACAAGGTACTCATCATCATTAGCGACGGCGAAGACCATGATTCAGAAGCCATTGAACGTGCAAAATTAGCTAAGGAGAATGGGCTGATTGTTTTCACTGTGGGCGTAGGTACAACGGAAGGTGGCTTTATGCCAGTTGATTTTGGCGGTACAACGGACTATAAACGCGACGAAAAAGGACAACCGATAAAAACAAAACTCAATGAGCAAATGCTCAAAGATTTAGCGGCTGCGAGTGATGGTGAATATTTCAATATTGCCAACACTAAAAACGTGATAGAAGCCCTACAAAACCGCATCGAAAAAGTTGAAAAAAGAGAAATGGAACTGCGTTCTTTTAGTGAATATGAGTCTTATTTTCAGTATTTTGTCTTGTTTGCTCTCTTGATTTTAGTGTTTGAATTTATGATGGCTTACAGAAAAAGCGATTGGGAAGAGAAGGATATTTTTAGGGTTTAGGTCTATTTTCAAGACTTTTTTAGTAAAAACGGGCTATAATCAAGGAGAATACTGGGGGGGGGCTACCAAAAGCAAACCGCCCACCCCGAATGAATCGAGATGAGCGGTTATTGTTTTTCGTATTGTCGAAGCAATCGTCAGATTACTTGATTTCGATTTGTGCACCAGCAGCTTCAAGAACTGTTTTGATGTTGTTCGCATCATCCTTGCTAATGCCTGTTTTCAAAGTAGCAGGAGCACCGTCAACGATGTCTTTTGCTTCTTTCAAACCTAAGCCTAAAAGGTTTTTCACCTCTTTAACGACGTTCAATTTGCTTGCGCCAGCCGATTGAAGGATAACGTCAAATTCAGTTTTTTCAGCAACTGCTTCAGCAGCAGCAGCAGGACCAGCAACAGCAACTGCAGCAGCAGCAGCTGGCTCGATGCCGTAATCAGATTTTAAGATACCTGCAAGTTCGTTGACTTCTTTTACAGTCAAGTTTACTAATTGTTCCGCGAGAGCTTTGATATCAGCCATTGTATTTTAATTTAAAATTTTTTACGAAATAGATTTTTGTTAATGATGAATTATGAATGATAAAAGATGAATTTTATACGTTCATAATCCTTTTTTGATTTTAAAAATGAGAAGATTAAAATAGAACAACGAATCAAAATTCATCATCCCTATTTCATCATTCATCATTACGCCGCGCGTTCTTCAAGAGCTTTGACCAATCCAGCAATTTTATGACCTGCTGAACCTTGCAATGCACTGATAACGTTTTTCGCAGGTGATTGGAGCAAGCCAATAACCTCGCCGATAAGTTCTTCGCGCGATTTGAGTTTCTTCAATACTGCCAATTGGTCTTCACCAACGAAAGTAGAAGCATCAATATAAGCACCTTTGAAACCAGGTCTTTCCGTTGAGTTTTCCTTGCGGAAGTCTTCGATAAGTTTGGCAGGTGATTTTTGATTTTTTGTGAATAGGATAGCCGTTTGACCTTTGAAAGCATCAAATAAACCTTCATAACCTTTAGAAGCATCTGCTTCTTTCATGATTTTGAGAGCAATTTTGTTTTTCACAACTTGCATTTCGATGTCTTGTTCAAAACATTTTTTACGCAATTTGTTGGTCTGAGCTGCTGTCATCGCTGTTGGGTCCGCTAAGTAAAAGAACGAGTACTCCTCGAGTTTACTTTTCAAGTCCTCCAATACGACTCCTTTATCTTCTTTTGTCATGTTGAATAGATCTTTTTTCTTTTACTTAATAGATTTTGTATCAACTTTGATGCCTGGCGACATTGTGGAAGCAACTGTAAGTGACTTCATGTAAATGCCTTTAGCCGTTGACGGTTTCATTTTGATAAGCGTATTCAATAATTCATTCGCGTTATCAGCCAATTGTTCGGGCGTAAAAGATACGCGACCAACACCAGCATGAATGATACCTGTTTTGTCAACACGGAAAGCAATTTTACCTTTTTTGACTTCACTAACTGCCGAAGCGATGTCTGGTGTTACCGTACCCGTTTTAGGATTCGGCATCATACCACGAGGTCCGAGAATACGAGCTACTTTACCCAATTGAGCCATAACGTTAGGTGTTGCAATAACAACATCTACATCGAGCCAGCCCTCTTGGAATTTTTTGATGTATTCTTCGAGACCGAAAAAGTCTGCACCTGCAGCCATCGCGTCTGCTTCACGGTCAGGTGTACTCATCACCAATACCTTCTTGGTTTTACCCGTACCGTGCGGCAAAGAAACCGTACCACGAAGGGCTTGGTCTGCTTTACGAGGGTCAATACCAAGGCGGACGTGCAAGTCAACCGAAGCGTCAAATTTTGCAATGTTCACATCTTTAACTAAAGCTAATGCTTCGTTCAAGCTGTAGAGTTTGTTGACATCAACTTTCTTGTCAACTTCTGCTCTTCTTTTTGGAACTTTTGCCATTTTGTTTTTTAATTTTAATAGTTAGGTAATTAACGTTCCAAAATCGTTTCGGAACTCCCTTTTCGATTAGAAGCAGAAAATCAAGCGTAAAAACCGCCCAAATACTGAGGGGGTATCTCATTCCTAATTCCTATTTTCTAATTGAGATTTATGCCCAAGGCGCTGTGCCTTCGACAGTGATACCCATGCTTCGTGCAGTACCAGCTACCATTTTCATAGCTGATTCAACGGTGAAACAGTTTAAGTCAGGCATTTTGTTCTCCGCGATTGCGCGAACTTGGTCCCAAGTGACTTTTCCAACCTTAATACGGTTAGATTGTTTTGAGCCTTGACCTGCTTTCAATTTTGCAGCATCCAACAACTGTACGGCTGCAGGCACTGTTTTGATTGCAAACTCAAAAGACTTGTCTTTGTAAACCGAGATAATAACTGGCAAAATTTTGCCAATTGAATCTTGTGTCGCAGCATTGAATCGCTTACAGAACTCCATGATATTGACACCCTTTGAACCCAATGCAGGTCCAATTGGTGGGGCAGGGTTCGCCTGACCGCCTTTCACCTGAAGCTTGATGTAAACTTCTACTTCTTTTGCCATTTTAGAAAAGACGTTTTAATAATGTGATTCGTCGCGCTGTTTTGGGAAGCAATTCCGATGTGACTCGAAATCAGATTTAGCTTAACGAAATAAAAGCTTTTAGCAGCAGAGGTCACAGCTAACCGCAAAAAGCGGCGCAAAGATAGGTTTTCTTATTTTTTTATACAAGGTTTTTTGGGTTTTTATTAAAAAAGTTAGTTTTTTTATTTAACAAACAAAATCTTCGTCACCACCGCATCTGGCGCATCTAAATTCTTAGTATTCGTCGCCAAAACAAGATACACGCCTGTCGCTACCCTATTTCCATTAAAATCACGTCCTTCCCAAATCGCTTGACCGCCCAGTGCACGGGTTTCAAAAACGACATTGCCATTCACATCAGCTATTTTCACATCGGCGTCGCGGGTAAAACCTTTTATCGCAATCGGTCCATCATAGTCAGGACGAACAGGGTTGGGATATGCCAAAACCTTGCTTTCGTTGTTAAATTCGAGCCCCTCAGTAGCGGTGCTTCTGTAACTCATTAAACCTTTGTTGGTGCCAATAAACACCTCGCCATTTGGTCTAATCGCCAATGATGTTATATTATTGCTTGGTAAAGGGCTGTTTTCGGTGTTAAATTTCAATATTTCCTCTTTGCCATCTGCCGACGTAACGAATAAACCGCTTGACGTACCAAACCATTTCCGGTTTGCTCCGTCAACGGCTATGACATTGACGTTTTTTTCACGCAACAAATATTCATTAATACTGCCTAATGAATTGACAATGAGCGAGGCATTACAAGACGTTCTAAAAGGGTCGCTACCGCAACGAAATACGCAAACGCCACTCGATGTACCCACCCAAACTTCACCGTTGAGGTCACTGACTAAGTAATTAATACTTGCGCTCTGCTGCTCTTTTGGCAAATTTGAGTTGTCGAGTACTCGTATTTTATCGTCAGAAATATCGTCTATTGTTTTGCCTTCATCATAGAGTAAAATACCCGATTGCGAGCCACTGACAATGAACCATTTGATACCCGAACTGTCAACGATGACTTGAAAAATATTGGCAGCAGGAACATTAGCCAATTTCGCCCATTTACCATCCGCTTTCAAGACAATGACGGGATTATTCGCGAGGTTATTTGACACCCATAAATTGCCACTTTTATCAAAAGCCAAGCCTGTGACGCGGCGACGAAATTGGTCTGCGGAGGCTACACTAATAGGCGAATTTGAGGCATTATATATTTTGCTGACTTTATTACCAACCAATTCGACTAAGCCGTTTTGAACTGAACCCGCATAGATTTTGCCTGTTTTAGTATTGATTTCAACATTGTGAAAATCACGACTTATTAAACTATCATTCAAAATCTGCGTATATAAACCATTATAATTCAACCATTTACCATTGATTAGAGAAGCAAAACCTTCGCTATTGTCGCGTGGATTGATGCCTGTTAATCCACCGAAAGCGACCCAAACGGAGGTATCTGTCACAGCAATATCACTCGATTCGCGGGAGTAAGGTGAGTCAAATTCGACAACAGTGCAGTTGGCATCGGTTGCTTTGTTCAAAAAACGATAGCCATTGAATTGGTCAGCAAAGTAAATGCGTCCCGTGGCATCTTCGACAGCCCCAAGCGGACGATTGACACAACTGCCTCCAACGTTTTTAAATGTACCGTTCTTATTGAAAATCAAGGTTTTACCATTGCCAAAAGGATCTTTACTCCCAAAACCAACGAGCAAATTTTGGCTTTCAGCCGTCAAAAACTGAACTTTAAAACCATTTTCGTAGCGGATACTGAGGGGTCTATTGCTTTGTAAAACAGCCAATGAATCGTTCAAATCGAAGTACAATTTATTGTCATAAACGGCTAAAACCTTTGTTGTGTATTGAGTTGGAAAACCCGAAGAAGCATCTAATTTCGTCCACACTTTGAAATCGGCTAAATTCAATCGTGCATCATTTGACACGTTATATATACCCCCCTCAGTAGCTGCCCATATTTTACCCTCAAAAACGACAACGCTGTATGTTTTTAATTTTGTAAAGGTTGAGTAAACAAACTCTCCACGCTTCATATCGAGTTTTGAAATGCCAAAACCACCCGCCAAATAAGCGGTGTCATTGACAAAAAAAGCGTCATAAATTGTCTTATCGCCCAGAATAGAACTGTTGTTTTTAATATCGGGTAAGTTCAAATTTTTGACATTATCGTCGGTGCGAATGAGGTCAATATTGTTGTTATCATAGGCAACAAACAGCGTTTTAGCCGCTTTATTGTACCTAACAAGGTTTGCACCGACATCAGTAAGCGTATTGAGTCTGTCTAATTTTTCAATCGCCAAACTCGTTTTATTCATTTTTAAAACAGACAAACCCGTTGCCCAATAGACATCGTTATCCGTTTGTGTCACGCTCAAACCTGTGCGATATGGCAGGTGCGTGCGCCATTCGCCGATTTTTAAATCGTTTTGAGAAAACAAAAAACAAGGAGCAAGGAGCAAAAGACAAAAGGCAAAAGGCAAAAGGCAAGGTAAAACGACTTTGTTCATATCTTGTAAGGTATTGATTGTCAGTTTTTTATGAAATTAAAATGTAAAATTAGCTTTTTACTTGGTTTGAGATAAAACCTTTGGGAGAAATTTTTATTGCGTGTGGGGAAATATTAAGATTCTGGGTAAGCGTTTACTTGTTGAACAAACAGGTTTTGGTATTTTTTTGAAAATTTTTATTAACTTTGTAATGTGAATAGAAAATTGGCAAATCATTAAAATCAATTAAATTATGAAAAAGACGATTTCAAGTCCAGTTAAACCGCCTCAAGCTGTTAAAAACAATAGGAGCAGTTTTCATACAGAAATTATACCGAACAAGACGCTTGAGAATAATATCATGTCAGAGCCAGTTGGTGCATATAAGGTACAAGAAAAAAAAATTATAAAATCGAAAGCACAATCTGCTCTTTCTCAACAAATTATTTATGGACAAATATTAGAAATTGATAAAGATTCTGTCATTTTACGCTGTTTGGTAGATGAGGATGAAAGGTTGTTTCAAAAACGGCGTTTTGATAGGCAATTTTTTGAAGGGGCTGTCAACTTAGTCATCAATCAACTCGTAGAAGTGAAAGTTTATATAAGACAAGGCGAAGTAAAATTCACTTTTGCCAATTCTAATCGCCAAGATTTAACAGAAAAATTTAAGCCAAAAGATTATTTTAGCAAGTATGCTGGCTCTGTTTTATTTCAACCACTACCTCTCCATATTGATGAAGATAACTTTTAAAAACGTAGGGCAAGGTGATTCAGTCATTTTGGAATGGACTAAAAATGGTGAACGTCGTTTAGGCATCGTTGACTGTAATTTGTATCAAAAAACAAATCCAACTATACAACATCTTCAAAAAGTGGGTTGCACCAAAATTGATTTCATCATTTTGTCACATCCGCACGAAGACCATTTTTCAGGCATGTTAGAATTATTGGAATTTTGTGAAATACACAATATTCCAATTACTACTTTTGCACATACCGCCGCCGCACTACATCCCAGATACCTTAATTACGCTAATATTAACTCATCTGACCTCGTCTTATTAGATAAGATTCTATTTAAAGCTAAAGCACTTTTTAACAAAAAAATGATTCGCTTATTGGGATCAATTGCTCAAAATACAACAATTACGCTCAATCAGGATTTCACACTGAAAGCCTTATCTCCTTCGATTATAGAGTTGGAAAAATTTACTAAAGAAATAGATTCTAATGACCAAGACTATGCTAAATGTAGTAAAGCTGCGAATTACCTTTCATCCGTACTCAAAATCTATAACAAAGAAGGAGCTTGTTTATTGACTTCGGATACAGAAAAGAGCACTTTAAAACGACTAAAACTGCGTCATATAGCAGAGTTTGAAACTGCTTTTTCAATTGTACAAATCCCTCATCATGGGTCAAAAAACAATCATTACCCTCTCTTTTGGTCTAATCTTAAACGCATACCCAATTGTATAGCGGCAGTTTCAGTAGCAGATGGTAAATACGGACACCCTAACAATAATGTCATCTCTGATTTTAATTCATGGGATTATGAGACATATTCAACGAATAGATTAAAAGTTTTTTCAAAACCTTCTCAAATCAAAACTTCGCTAATTTTGGATAAAATAAGTAATGTTATAGACTCTGAAGGTGATTTAATTTTTGAAGTTATTTAGAAAATACTGAGGGGTATCCACAGCGTCCAACTATGTTAGGTTGATAAAATAAAAAACGCCTCTAAGAGATTGGTCGTCTAAACATAGTTTCTATATTTGCATTGAATGACTTTTTAAATTTTATTGAAATCAAAAATTAAAAACTATGCTCGAAACGGCTGTACAAAACAAAGTAAATCAATGGCTACAAGGTCCGTATGATGCTGCAACCAAAGCCACGATTCAAAAACTCATTGACGACAACAACACAACAGAATTAACAGATTCATTTTATAAAGATTTAGAATTTGGCACGGGTGGATTGCGCGGTCTGCTTGGTGTTGGCTCCAATCGGATGAATAATTACACGGTTGGCGCAGCAACGCAGGGGCTTGCCAATTATTTGAATGAGTGTTTTAAAGGTGAAAAAATAAGTGTGGCGATTGCTCATGACTGCCGCATCAAATCCGATGAGTTTGCACAAGTTATCGCCAATATCTTTTCATCAAATGGCATCGAAGTTTATTTGTTCAGCAGTTTGCGTCCAACGCCTGAATTGAGTTATGCCATTCGCCTGTTGGGTTGCAAAAGTGGTGTCGTTGTCACTGCCTCACACAACCCGAAAGAATACAACGGTTATAAGGCTTATTGGGACGATGGTTCGCAGGTGGTTGCACCACACGATAAAAATATCATCGGGGAAGTGAATGCTATTAAATCCATAGATGATATAAAATTTGAAGGTGATAGTAGCAAAATACACGCCATTGATAAAGAGGTAGATGACAAATATATCGCTCAAATATTGTCATTATCTATTTCAAAACAAGCGATTGCACGCCAAAAAGACTTAAAAATCGTTTACACGCCGATACATGGCACAGGTGTGACCTTAGTGCCACAACTTTTGAGCCTTATGGGTTTTACTAACGTATCGGTCATTGCGGAACAAGCTGAACCCAAAGGTAACGGGCAATTCCCAACCGTTGTTTATCCGAATCCCGAAGAGGCGGAAGCGATGTCTATGGCAGTCAATAAAGCCAAAGAAATTGATGCAGATTTGGTGTTGGGAACAGACCCCGATGCTGACCGTGTGGGTATTGCTGTGAAAAATCACCATGGAGAAATCCAACTCTTAAATGGCAATCAAACAGCGACTGTGCTGATTTATTATTTGCTGCAAGCGTGGAAAGAATCAGGAAAACTACAGGGTCAAGAGTTTGTCTGCAAAACAATTGTCACAACGGACTTGATTGATAAAATGTCCGCCGATTTTGGCGTAAAATGCTACAATACACTCACAGGCTTCAAATACATTGCCCAAGTAATCAGAGAATTGGAAGGCAAAGAGCAATTTATCGGTGGTGGTGAAGAAAGTTATGGCTACCTTATTGGCGACGCTGTTCGTGATAAAGATGCGATTGCGAGTTGCGCTTTGATTGCAGAATTGACGGCTTATGCCAAAGATAAAGGTTTGAGCCTTTTTGATATGCTGATGGAAGTGTATAAAAAATTCGGTTTTTACTACGAAGGGCTTATTTCATTGACGAAAAAAGGTAAAACAGGTGCGGAAGAAATTCAAGACATGATGGCGAATTTCCGTGCAACCCCCCCTCAGTATTTGGCAGGTTCTGAGGTCATTCGGATTGATGATTATAAAAGTTTGAAACGGACAGAAAATGGCAAAACGGTGGATATTCCGTCGGGTACATTGGGCATTGAATCGTCTAACGTCCTTCAATTCTTTACGGCTGATGGTACTAAATTCACTTGCCGTCCTTCTGGCACTGAACCTAAAATTAAGTTTTATGTCGGTGTCGTTGGAAAATTAGAGCGTAATGAAGATTTTGATGCGGTTTATGCCCGTTTACAACAAAAAGTGAAGTCTATTGGTGAAGAATTGGATTTGAAATAATCTATCTGTTGGTTTTTGGTTTTTAGAACACATGGATAATCCATGTGTTCTAAAAACCAAAAACTAAACACTCTCTTTTTTCTATGCCTGTGCAACAAAGATATAAAAGTTATTTCGCTACCCTATCTTTATTGCCCGCAATAAAGCTCTTCCAAGAATCGTGCTTTTTGCCGCCACCCAAAGCATTTTTTGATAAATAATGATGACAAACTGCCACAGCTAAGGCATCGGAAGCATCAAAAAAAGAAGGTTCAATCGGGTGACCCATGATATGACCCAGCATAGCCGCAACTTGTTCTTTTGAAGCATTACCATTGCCAACGACACTTTTTTTGACTGTTTTGGGTAAATATTGTGCTACAGGTAAGCCATGAACCATTGCGGCTGCCATTGCAACGCCCTGTGCGCGACCCAATTTGAGCATAGATTGAACGTTTTTGGCATAAAAAGGCTCTTCAATAGCGAGTTCATGTGGGTCGAAAGTTTTGATAATCCATTCGACTTTTTCAAAAATGCGTTTGAGTTTTTCTGTCGCTTCGTCAACGTGGGTCATGGTGAGAATACTCATCGTGACGAGGCTGAATTTCTTACCTTCGACTTCTAAAACGGCATAGCCTAAGAAGTTTGTTCCGGGGTCAATGCCGAGAATGCGGTGTTTTTCCAAGATAAAAGTGATTAGGGAATTGAGTTTGGCAAAAAGGATTTCTAATCAATTGGCTTACCGATGTGTTTCGTTGCAATTTCAAGCGCAAGATACTGAGGGGGGAGAAAAAACAAGTCATTTTTGGCATTTTTCCTTAAAAATTTCTCACTAACAAATTTACAAACTTATTTACTTGATACTAAAATCTGTAAAAAACAAAAGTCTTGAATCCACATGAAGGACAACAAAAAACCTCTTCTGAAATAAACAAAACAATAACAGCTCACCAATTTCTAATATCTAATAACCCATATCCATTTAAGGAAAGGTTAAACACTGTTAAGGCAATTATAAACCATTTGCGTACGTTAATAAGTCTCCGTAAATTCGCTAAATAGTTACAAGTAAGCACTTTTCAATGAAAAACTATCCCTTTTTACTTAAAAACGTTTAGAAGATGAGACCGATACGCAACATAATTACGACTCTTATAGTCGTCGCCTTAACAGCAACAGGGGCTTTTGCACAGAGCAATCCTTATGGTGAATCTTACCGCAACGACAAACATAACAACACCCGAAGCCGCCCACACCGTCACTGCACTTTAGCTTATTCAAACAAACTGTTCAACCGCGACTATGCTGGTTTGGGCAATTCGAATATGTATCATATTGCCAATGAATTACAATCTTATATTAAGTATAAGTGTTTAACTTCAGAGCAATTGCGTCGTTTGTCCGTTTTATTGCCAACCGACCGCGACAAATACGATTTTCTTGTTTATGCCTTTAACTATGTTTATGACATTGAAAACTTCGCCATGACGGGTTCTGTTTTAGCCAATCGGAACGCACGTGAAGGTTTTTACCGTTTTTTGGTCAAAGAAGGTATTCCTGCGGGTGATTATTACAACGAGTATAATGCCTACAATGGTTATAATGGATACAATATTCCGCCACCCGTTTACGTACAACCGCGTCCGAATACAGCTTACGACAATTCCTACAACAACTATCCCGACCCTCGATATAATAATCAGAATAATAATCAGAATAATAATCAGACCCCTCAGTATGGCAGTGGTTACACCCGTAATGATAACGACTACGCTTCTAATAATAACAATTCTACTCAAAATAACAATGTCTATACACGTAATGACAATGCTTATCCTGATATTAATTCAAAAGGTCTCAATTCTGGTTATCGAGGTTTGATGACGTATCAGGAGTTTGGCAACATGAAAGAAAGGATAAAACAAAATACACTCGAAAACGGCAAACTGGAAACGGCAAAAGCGATGACCAATGAGAATGTCCTTACAGCGATTCAAGTCGCAGAAATAACCCGCCTTTTTACTTTTGACAACAATCGACTCGAATATGCCCAATTTGCATTTGACTATACTTATGACCGCGAAAACTACCTTGTGGTGAGCGATGCTTTGGCTTTCCAGAAAAACCGAGAAGCGTTGCAACGATATGTTCAACAAAAAAAATAAGACATATTGTAAAGAATACTACACAAGCAAAGTGGCGAGGCGTTTTTAAACATCTCGCTTTCTTTGCTTTTGTCGTTAAAATTCCGATGTTTGTAAAGTTTATTTCATTCCCTCCATAATACGGACTTCATTTGTTCTATCAAAACGTTTTTTTATGTAACTCATTCAATTACAACACTTTTATCAACATATTTAAAAGACATTATTTAATAAAACATTATTTCAAAAGATGAAAAAACTAGCACTCCTTTTTGTATTCGCTTGTTTCGCCCTTGCTTCAAAAGCTCAAACGGCTGACGAAATCGTCGGAAAATATCTCACCGCTATCGGCGGTGCAGACAAATGGAAAAAACTCGAAGCACAAAGTATGACAGGGTATGTCGTTGTGCAAGGCATGAATATTCCCTATACGGCTATACAAGCAAGACCTAATCTGATGTACAGCGCTGGAGAATTCCAAGGCAACAAATTTATCGAAGCTTTCGACGGTACAGTGGCTTGGATGCAAAATCCATTTGCGGGTGCCGTTAAACCGACTAAAAAAGACGCAGAAGAAACTGAACAAGCCTCAAAAGAGCCGTTTGAGGACGACTTGATTGATTATAATACGAAAGGGCATACACTCGAACTTGACGCCAAACAAGAAGAAATGGATGGTGTAAAGTGCTTTAAACTAACGATGAAACGCAAACAAGGCGATGAAAAGGTCTATTTCATAGATGGTGAAAATTATATCCCAGTTTGTGTGCGCAGTTTTGCGCAAACGGGACCAGCTAAAGGACAAGCCGTTGAAACGTATTTAAGTGAATACAAAGAAGAAGGCGGTTTGATGATGCCACACACCATAGAGACTAAAATGGGTGGACAAACAGTTGTGACCATCAAAATGGAAAAAGTAGAAATCAATCCAACGTTAGACAAAAAGATATTCTCATTTCCTGAGAACTAATTTTAGATGAAGGTTAAATTTAAATCCCGCCATTTCAGAAATCGAAATGCGGGATTTTTTATTTTACGCATAACACAAAAGGTAAAATTGCGTTTTAGTTATCTCTGCATCACATCAGTTACTTACAAAAATGTCTATTTTGCATAAAAAAACATCAATGAAAAGTATTAAATCAATTGTTCATAACTATTTTCCATTCAATACCCCCCCTCTCCAAAGGAGTCCATTCGGACAGTATCGCTTACTTGCTTTGCTCTTTTTTTTCCTTTTAGCAACGGTTTTACCTTCTTGTAGAGTGAAATCAGGCTGTGCATCAACCCAAAAAAACTATACAAATAATATGGAACGAACTAAAAAACGAGGTAAGACCACTTTGTTTCCGAAATCTGTAACTAAAAAGATAAAGCATTAATTGGTTGTTGGTTATTAGGGATTGGTTATTGGTTGACCAATCCCTAATAACTAAATAACCCAAAAATTTTGAAATCTCAAAAATTCATACTACTTTTGTGGTATTAAATCGCTCGGGGAAGAGGGAACGTGTTGACACCGTTCCCTCTTTCGTTTTTCTGGTTGACTGGTTATTAGTTATTGGTAAATTAGTTACTGGTTGACCAATAACCAATCAACCAATAACTAATAACCAATACGATGATAGAAGAACAAATAAAAGAATGGCTGCTGACTAAGTTTGAAGAGCCTGAATACACTGATTGCTTTCTCATTGAAATAAGCATTTCGCCTACAAAATTGGTGGATATCATCATTGATGCCGATGCAGGTGTTAAGTTTGAACAATGTCACCGCCTCAGTCGGCATATCGAAAACCTCATAGATACTGAGGGGTTACTTGGAGAAGAATACACGCTTGAAGTTGGTTCACCTGGCATCAGTCGCCCTTTGAAATTGGCGCGTCAATATCCGCGCAATGTCGGACGCACCTTGGAAGTCATTGATACTGAGGGGGTGAAAACAACAGGCGTTTTGACGACTGTTGATGCCGAAAAGATTACAATCGAATACGAAGAGGTGCGTAAAGAAGGAAAAAAGAAGATAAAAGAAACCCTAACACGAGAAGTACCGTTTGAAAAAATCAAATCAGCTTTGGTACAACTAAGTTTTAAATAATTGACTTTTATAAATTTAACAATAAAATCATAAAAAGCTATGATGAATCTCGTAGATAGCTTCGGCGAATTTAAAGAAGGAAAAAATATAGACCGTGCGGCGTTGCTGCGGGTTTTGGAAGACGTATTCCGTACTTTGATTAAAAAGAAATATGGTACGGACGAAAACTTCGATGTCATTGTCAACGCACAACGCGGTGACTTGGAACTGTGGCGTGTCCGCGAAGTCGTTCCCGACGGTGAAGTGACCGATGAACGGGCGCAAGTATCCGCTTCGGAAGCAAAAGCCATTGATGCGGATTACGGCATCGGTGACGAATGTTATGAGCAATTGACGCTCGAAGAATTTGGTCGTCGTGCCATTCAAGCGGCTCGTCAAACCTTGATTTCAAGGATTATGGACTTGGAAAAAGACGATATTTTCAAGAAATACTCTGAACGTGTCGGTGATTTGGTGGTTGGCGAAGTCAGCCAAGTCTTGAAAAAAGAAATCCTCGTTTTGGACGACAACACAGGTAATGAAGTTGTTTTGCCACGTTCAGAAATGATTCGCGGCGATTTCTACCGCAAAGGCGATGCTGTAAAAGGCATCATCAGCAAAGTAGAAATGAAAAACTCTACGCCTGTCATCGTTATGAGTCGGACGGATGAGAAATTCCTTGAAAAACTGCTCGAACAAGAAGTGCCTGAAATCGAAGACGGCGTTATCTCGATTAAGAAAATCGTTCGTTTGCCAGGTGAAAGAGCTAAAATTGCTGTCGAATCTTATGACGACCGCATTGACCCTGTTGGGGCGTGTGTGGGTATGAAAGGTTCACGTATTCATGGCATCGTCCGTGAATTGCGCAATGAAAATATTGACGTGATTAACTTCACAACCAATATGCAACTCTATATTCAACGTGCTTTGACACCTGCGAAGGTGAGTAGCGTTGAAATTGACTCAAATACGATGCGTGCTGCCGTTACTTTGAAATCGGAACAAGTCTCGTTGGCGATTGGTAAGTCAGGTACAAACATCAAATTGGCTTCTAAACTGACAGGTTTTGAAATTGACGTATTCCGCGAAGATGAAGAAGTCGAAGTAGATGACGTTGACCTCGACGAATTCCGCGACGAACTCGAAGATTGGGTTGTAGATGTCCTCAAACGTATCGGTTGCGATACGGCACGTGATGTCTTGAATCTGAAAGCCGAAGAAATCATTCGTCGTTCAGACCTTGAAGAAGAAACGGTGCATGAAATCATTCGTATTCTATCGGCAGAGTTTGAAGAGAGTTAAGTAACACCAAATTGCATTTGGTAAAAAAACGCCTGTTTGAGCATGTAGCTTAAACCGGCGTTTTCTTTTACCCCCCTCAGTATTCAGGTTTTAACATAAAACCTTTGTAAGCAATAGCCTATATACTCTACGCAGGAGGTCATTTACAAAAGCAAAAGGCTTTTTACAGAGTGTAAATGGTTTTTTATAAACTATAAGTCACGCAATTGCTTTCAAACCCTTGTTCAGTTATTCTACAAGAATTGCTTAAAAGTGTATTGTTTCTCGAAGAGTTATTTTAGGTTTGCAAGAACAATAATTTAACTGGGTTTTACCCTAATCAAAAGTTTGTTTTAACTCAAATGTCTCATCCTAAAACCCTATCTTACATGTCAATTATCTTAAATTCAGCGATTCAGCGATTCAGCGATTCAGCTTGGGATATGCTTTACTCCGAACATTTATTCATTTCTCTAATTGGTTTCGATGTTGGTTTTTCTACTTAGTTTTTGAGCGATTTGCTCAAAGACCACTTTCTTTTATTAAACCTATCCATTAACTCAAAAAAACAAAACAATGTCCAGACTCTATATGAACAAAAAAGACTTCGCTGCCTCGCTCGACATGTCAAAAAGCACTTATGAACGTCGGGCTAAAGAATTAGATTGGGTTGCTCCACGTGGTTATTTATCCATAGAATACAGAGAAGAATTCATCAGAAGATTGAAAGCATGGGAGCGGAAACGGCTTGAAGAAGCGAATAAAAAAAGAGCGTGATTCGAGTTGACGCATTATGACACATGGTGATTCGAGTTGGTGCGTTTGGTTTGTTTTTGTGCCTTTAACTTTGCCCAACAACAGTTTGGAATTTAATGTCTCGTTAGCAAATTAGACCTTTTTGCAACGGCAAAAATTACTTTATGAGCATTAAATCACGCTTTTGTGAAAAACAAAGCATTTCTCTAAACTTTTTAAATTTTTTTTATGATGAATCAATTGTTTTCTCAACGTTCTTACGCCTCAGTGCTAACTTTATCTATTACCTTTTTTTTAGTCGCTTTTTTAAGTGGTTGTCAAAAGGAAAATCTCTTTTCCACTCAGATTTCAAAAGAAGAACCCCGTATTTCTTCTATCAAAATGGAAGAAGTTAAAGAGTGGTATCAGAGAACAAAAGTGACTTTTGATAAGGATAAAAACCTACGTTCAAGTGGAACTGGTTTAGATGGTGTAGTACCTGATTGGAATTTTTTCCAAAATAGTTATAACTCAACTGGTCAAGAATTTGGCGTTGCACCATTAAACTTCGTGGTAGGTAGCAAAGGTTTTGCGCGGTTACTCATAAGCCGAGATTCCACAAGAAATTTGATCGGTAAGTATGCTATTTATTTGCCAGATTCCGTGTATCGGTTGCAAACGCATAGCGTATATTCCGCTCAAACTTTTACAGGACTTGTCTTTTATTTTAATTCAGATGGAACTTTTTCCCATGGCAATGAATATAAAAATGGCGTTCGCACCCGAGATGCTTCAATCATTGATAGAAATAGAGCCAATATTACGCCAAGAGACTGTTGGAATACAACGTTTACTTTAACCACAGTTATACAGCTTGGCGCATATAGTGATGAAGTTCCAGATATTGGAACTATATCAACAACCTATTCCGTTACGATATGTGGTGGCGGGAATGGGTCATTTGGAGGAAGTACTGGAAATGACTCTGGGGGTGGAGGGAATATAGACCCTTCTGATGCCTTTTTAGGTGCTGGACTCGATGGTTTTATGGGTGTTTTAGATGGCGAAGTCCCTGTAAACAATCTGATCAGTCGTTTTCCAAGTCAAGCTAACTTCATTAATAGTATTATCACTTTAAATAATAAATTCGGTGGACAGCTTGACCGTAATATAATTCCACTCCTCTATAGTAATCAAGGTGCTTTAACACAAGCTAATAACTATTTGGCTAATTCTTCTTCAGCGTCCGATAAAGAAACTGTTACGAAACATTTGAATTTATTGAACACCAAAAGTAAATATCTTAAAAAAAATCAAGATGCGGGATTTCCTGATATTGGAACTAATGATTGGTACGAAACGCTTAACTTTACTTATACATCTCCTACAAATGGATTAAATTATAATGTAAATTTTACAAATAATAATAGAACCCAAGAAGCTTTATTCGCAAGGGAGTTTGGTGAAGCAACAGCGTCGCAAATTGATGTCATTTTTGATAGAACAATAGGGCAAATCGGAAATACAACAACTCAAAATGCAGGAACTTTTACAAGCGATATAGAGCTAAATGGAGGTTTTGCTTTAACGTCGGGTAATAGGAAAGCTGCAATATTATCTTACAATGTTGGTGTTCAAAAAATAGTTGACCCTACAATTAACCCAAACGGAATAACTATATTTAACAATATTTCTTCAAACCCCAATTATTTCTCAGGAATAGGGAATATTGGAATGGGGGAAAATCCTGTAATAAAAAGAGAAGATTTTAATACGAATTCTTTTCGCTCTTTAAATTGTATGGAAATAAGCGGTGTAAACCCTAATCCCAACAACCTTATTTACATTCGAATCGGGCTTTCTCTTGTTGATATTTTCGCAAGATAACAAAATGTTTATTAAACAATACGAGTTTTAGAATATAATATATTATTTTTTAATAATTTTTATTCTAAACTCGTATTTACAAAATTAAGGCTAAAATGTATCAAATTTTATATCTTACTCTATTAACATTTCTATCATCAATACTTCATGCACAGCGCCAATATTTAAATATCTGCAACGATTCGATGCAGATAGTATCTTTCGATACAGGAATGACTTTTGTATCTTATGATCTGCTTAATCAAGATTCTTTTAGCTTAAAAATATCAGTTAGTAAAAATTATAATGAAAAGAGCTACTATGGATATCCTGTGCTTAATCAAAACGGCGATAAAAATAATTATAGCTTATTGTATTTTCGTGAAGATGTTAGCAGAAATTTATATATCTATGATACGGTTCAAAACAAAGAGATTCTTATTATTCCAATTAATCAAAATATGATTGGTTATGAAACATCTGTAAACATGGTTTCTGGGAAATGTAATAGTATAGTCATAGATTACCATGCAGAGTTGACTACTTCAGAATGTATCTACCAAGATTTAATATTAGTAGGAATAAAAAGAAGTGAAGAGTCTTCGTATAAAGACTTTTCTTATTTTAAACGAGGTGTTGGATGGGTTGCCTCATCAAGATATGATGAACTTCGAGTTTATCTTGTTGCAAAGTATATTGAGCGATGACTATGTGCAATAAATATTATCAATAAAATAGATTTTAAATTTCAAAATTCAATCCCTTCTCCCAAATCATAGTTTAGTATGTCGGATAACTACCCCCTCAGTATAAAAAACAAAAAGCCACTCTCAAATCAATGAGAATGGCTTTTTGTTTCTTCAAAAATCGATATTAAGCCACGGCATATTCTGTATATTTCCGATGATATTCAGGGAAATAAGCCAAAACGACTTCTTTTTTGGCGATACCTTTTTGTTCTAACAAAGCAGCTAATCCGTCTTCGGTATTGTCTTCTTGTATCCAAATCTTGTCACCAATAATATCTGATTGAAAAATAATGTAAAAGATACGATTGTCTTTTTCCCAACCAACCGCAACAAGCTGATAGTGATTATTTTTTTCGTCTATAATAAGTTGATAATCAACGGTGGAGTAGTTTGTGCCGCGTAAATACGCTGCATAGTCCTCGTAAACGGCAATTATTGCTTTTTTTAAAATATCTATTCTTTCCATTCTTCAATGATTATTTTTTCAGTATTATAAAGAATTGCTTTCATATTCAAGTCTGTCATAACTTCTACCACCCAATCGTATTTAATCAACCGATAATATATAAAGGTAGGTATAGCCACATAAAGCACTCGATTGGGTTCATTTTTACCCATAATTTTTGAATAACTATGATATTGACCCGATGCTTTTAGGAACTCATGCAGAATAGACATGTGAACGAAACTTTTCACTTCAACAGCTATTTTTTTCAAATTGTTCTCTGCAAGAATGACTTTTTCTGCCCCAATATCTGTACTCAAACCGCCTTCTTTACGCGTATGTAATGGAAAAGGGTCGTGAGTGATTGTCCATCCATCTTTTATCAGTGCTTGTTTAACAATGTCGTGAAATAAATCTCGTGCCATTTCGGTTTTTATACAAAAGTAAGGTATTCATTTCGCAGTGTCAATATATTTTTTGAACAAAATGATGACCAATAAAACAATATAAAGTACCCCCAGTCTAAAAACCAAAAGCCGCTCTCAAATCAACGAGAACGGCTTTTATATTTCACCAAATGCAATTTGGTGTTACGTGTTGTGTAATTACTTCAACGTCGCACGAATATGATTCAAGGCAGAACCTGCACGGAACCATTCGATTTGTTGTGCATTGTAAGTGTGTTTTACATCAAACGATTCAGAAGCACCGTCTGCATGGTGTAAGGCGATAACCAAATTTTTACCTTCTGCGAAAGTATCCAAACCTTTGATATCAATCGTATCGTCTTGACGAATTTTATCATAATCAGCCACATCTGCAAATGTCAAACCGAGCATACCTTGTTTTTTCAAGTTCGTTTCGTGGATACGTGCAAACGATTTAACAACAATCGCACGGACACCTAAGAAACGAGGCTCCATCGCTGCGTGTTCGCGGCTTGAACCTTCACCGTAGTTTTCTTCACCAAAAACAATTGTACCAACACCTGCTTTTTGATAAGTGCGTGCTGAATCTGGTACAGCTTGATAATTGCCTTTGTTCAAGTTCAAAACTTTATTCGTTTCGCCATTGAAATAGTTAACCGCACCAATCAAACAGTTGTTAGAGATGTTTTCCAAGTGACCACGGAATTCCAACCAAGGACCTGCCATAGAAATATGGTCAGTCGTACACTTGCCTTTCGCTTTGATAAGCAAACGCATACCCGTTACATCCCCCGCAGTAGAGGCGACAAAAGGCTTCAATAATTGCAAACGTTTTGACTTTTTGTCAACAACGATTTTAATTTTTGATGCGCCTATTTTAGTCGGCTCTTGATAGCCTGTATCTTCAACTGCGAAACCTTTTGGCGGCAATTCAACACCTTTTGGCGGGTCGAGTTTCACTTGCTCACCTTTACTATTGGTCAAAGTATCTTTCAACGGATTGAACAACATGCTGCCACCGATTGCCATCGCCGTAACGATTTCAGGCGAAGCGACAAATGAATGTGTATTCGGATTACCATCCGCACGTTTAGAGAAATTGCGGTTAAATGACGTAATAATCGAGTTTTTCTCTTGTTTTTCAGCACCATGACGCGCCCATTGACCGATACAAGGGCCACAAGCATTTGCCAAAACAACACCACCCATTTTTTCAAAATCTGTCAAAATACCGTCACGTTGAACAGTAAAACGAATGAGTTCAGAACCCGGTGTAATCGTAAATTCAGAACCCGCAATCAAGCCTTTTTCAACCGCTTGACGTGCCACTGAAGCCGCACGGTCAAGGTCTTCATAACTTGAATTGGTACATGAACCAATCAGACCAACAGACAATTTTTCAGGATAACCGTTTTTCTTAACGGCTTTTGCCAATTGTGAAATAGGCCATGCCAAGTCTGGCGTGAAAGGACCATTTACATGAGGCTCGAGTTTCGACAAGTTGATTTCAATGACTTGATCGAAGTATTTTTCTGGATTTTCGTAGCAATCTGCATCACCTGTCAATTCCGCTTTGACTTTATTTGCCAAACGCGCGACATCAGCCCGACCTGTTGCTTTGAGGTAACGTTCCATAGATTTGTCGTAACCGAAAGTTGATGTTGTTGCACCAATTTCAGCACCCATATTACAAATCGTTCCTTTACCTGTACAACTCAATGACGTTGCACCTGAACCGAAATATTCAACAATCGCACCTGTACCACCTTTTACGGTCAAAATACCAGCGACTTTCAAAATCACATCTTTTGCAGAAGTCCAGCCTTTCATTTTGCCTGTCAACTTAACACCAATTAATTTTGGCATTTTCAACTCCCATGGCAAACCGACCATTACGTCCACAGCATCGGCACCGCCGACACCGACAGCGACCATACCCAAACCACCTGCATTAACAGTGTGAGAGTCCGTACCAATCATCATACCGCCTGGGAAAGCATAGTTTTCCAAAACAATTTGGTGAATGATACCCGCGCCTGGCTTCCAGAAACCGATACCATATTTATTAGAGACATCGCTAAGGAATTTATAAACTTCCGAGTTTTCAGCTTCGGCACGCACCAAGTCAGCAGATGCGCCAACTTTTGCTTGAATCAAGTGGTCGCAATGCACTGTTGAAGGCACCGCCACTTTTTTGCGTCCGCAAGTAGTGAATTGCATCAAAGCCATTTGAGCTGTTGCGTCCTGCATCGCTACGCGGTCAGGAGAGAAGAAAACGTAGTCACCGCCACGTTTGAAATCCTTTTTGCCGGAGTCTTCGTGCAAATGTGCATAAAGGATTTTTTCGGTTAAAGTCAAGGGGCGACCCAACATAGTCCGCGCTGCTGCCACGCGATCGGCGTAATCTTTGTAGAACGCCTTGACCATTTTAATATCTAAAGCCATAATCGTTTATATTTTAAAGTACGAGATAATTTGGTTAAAAAAGTTTGATAATCAAAAGTTTATGTATTTCAGATAAGCTATTTATATCAAAACGATGTTTACAAACCTTTAATACTGAGGGGGTCATTTTTTAAGAAACCTATCCCCTTTTGAATCAAAAGTTTGAAAAACGCCCAAAATTAAAGCTAATTTCTGAAAACATATAGAAAGTTCGATATTTTCGGTAGAAATAAGAATTTCAGCCTATTAACTATCCTGAAATCATCAAAAGTTCTTGATTAACCTCACCTAATTATCTAATAAAAAGTGGCTGTGTATATTGTTTTGCCCGTTAGGTAATTTATTTTGACCGTCAAGTAATTTGTTTACTCGTCAGATAATTTATTTTGACCGTCAGGTAATTTGTTTGCTTGTCAGATAATTTATTTTGACTGTCAGGTAATTTGTTTGCTCGCCAGATAATTTGTTTTGACTGTCAGGTAATTTGTTTGCTCGCCAGATAATTTATTTACTCGCCAGATAATTTGTTTTTGCGTCCAGTAATTTATAAAAAAAGGCTACCCGAAGGTAGCCTCATGTCATTTGAGATTTACAGACTGATTGAAAATATAGTCTTCTATTTCAGAATTGACAATTTGCGCACAACTGTCCGTTTGCCACGTGTTTGTATTGTCAAAGTATAGCTGCCGCTTTGAATGCCTATTAAATCCAAACGATACGGTGCTGCCGTTGCTTTGTCCACTTTTTCCCGCCGAATTATTTTTCCTGCGACATCGGACATGGTGATATCCAAGGTGCGTCCTTCAAAACTTTTCAGGTCAATCCATGCTTCGTCGTTGGCGGGATTTGGAAAAATGGTGAAATCATTGAGCTTTGCAAAATGGACTTTCAGAATTTCTGAAAGCGTTGATGAACCATCGTTATGCACCGCTTTAACCCTATAAAAATGCTCTTCTTCTGTCGTTTCCGTATCGTAGTGATTGTAGGAATACGTTTGATTATCGAAATATTTATTATTAACAACAACCAAACGCATAAACTGTCCTGATACATTGTCAAGTTTCAATATTTCAAAGTAGTCTGTCTTATAACCCAAATTTGTCACCCATGTAATATTGGCTCTCCATAAATCTGAATGTGCATAAGCCGCTAAGATATTTGATGTACTCAAATTATTAGTACATTTGGCATTATCACAAGAACCAATATAATCCCCATGCGCTAAATGAGCTGCAACTGCATTCGCACTCACACAAAGGGTTTGACGATTCGCAGGATTGCCAGGAGGAATATGGCAAATGACCACTTTATCATTATTATTGCCACAACGCCATGCGGCTATAAGTTGATTGATATTGGGTAAATAACGGCAATCAGGCTTTCCATCGTGATTATTGTCAATTTTATCATCGCCTCCTGGGCATAAATCATTGGCATCGAGGATTCCGTCACAGTCACTATCTCTACCACATAAGTTTATTGTCACTATAATTTCTGCACGTTGACTTTCACAACCATTAACTGTTTGGGTAACGTAGTATGATTTTATACCTATGGTTGATGTTGAAGGTGTTATAGCGGTAGAACTACCCGTACTGCCATTCGCATCTGCGTACCATTTTAAGTTAGAACCCGCCTGTGCCAATAATGGTCAAAGATTTTGTAATATTTGCGCCAATAGAATATACCGTAGGCGAGCCACTTACCAAAATAACATCTCCATTAGCCGCAGCATTCATAGCCGCAAGAATAGTCGTGTATTGCCCAGGACTTGGGTTGTTATTGTTTACAGTAAAAGTAGCAGCAGAGACCATCGTGGTGATGCTGATAAAAAGAGCGAGGAAAAAAGTTTGCTTATTCATAAGTAAGTTTGTTTAAAAAGTGTAAGATTTGGATTAAAGTTTGAAAAATACTGAGGGGTTAACGACATCAAAAAACTTACTTAAACCCCGAAAAATGCTCATGCGTAATCTTCCATTGACCACCCGTTTCCACAAAAATCAGAGTAGAACGAGCCGTATCGGACATGGGTGTGCCTTGCATTTTGGCGGAATAGGAGATAGTAAATGTAGAAATGGCGACTTTATCAAAAACATCCACTTTTACATCGTACAGTTTGTAATCAAAACCTTCCAAAGCGTTAAAAACCGCTTCTTCGCCTTTCGTATTTTCTTCATAATTCTGCCGATTGGGCGTACCGCCAACATCAAATTTTGTGAATTTTGGCGAATTCAAATGATAGGATTCTAATTTTTTAAAATCCTTGGCTTTTGCGGTATTAAAAATATCGGTTAGCATACCTGTTATTTTGGTTTGCACATCGGTAAAGGGTTCTTTGATGATGTCCACTTGCTTTTCTTCTTTGCAAGCCGATAAAAAAACGACTAAAATAAGAAAAAATAAATGTTTAAGATCCTTCATAATAATTTGATTTTTAATGATTTATGAATTAAGATAATTATGTGCTAGTAGCCAGAGATTACACTGATAAAATACTGAGGGGGGTAAATACAAATTCAAGATGAGCAATTTATCTACTTATAAAATCCCAAATCGCTTTTTTGACAATTTCGGGCTGAATAAGATGAGCAGCATGACCCGTTTTAGGTAAAATCAAGAGATCACTTATAGCAATGGTATTGAATAAATGAACTTGGTGTTCTATTTTGATAAACCCATCGGTATCGCCACAAATCAAAAGGGTAGGACATTTTATTTTCTTTATAGCATTTTCACTCAATTTGGGTTCATTTTGGGTAATGACCATTGTTGTAATCTTTTTTTGATAATCGGGTATTTTTTCAGGATTCGGATTATCCGTAAATGAGCGTTTTAAATATTTAGTCATATCATCAGACAACCAACTGCGGACAGCATCCATGGCATTGTATTTAAATCCTTCGTGGTTGGCAACAGCACCAATGGTGATTAATTTTTTTATCTTTTCAGGGTGTGTTACAGCCAAGTAGAGACCAACCATACCACCTAAACTAAACCCGATATAGGTGATGCTGTCTAATTTCAATTCGTCTAAAAATTTATTTACATCATCTGCAAATAAGTTCATACTAAAATCTTCATCGGGCAAAGTTGACCTGCCATGTCCACGTAAATCTATGGCAATCACCCTGTTTTTTTTAGCAAATTCGTCAATTTGAGTGCCAAAATGCCCTTGACTCGTGCCTGTTGCACCGTGTACAAAAAGCATGGGATTCCCTTCACCCGCTTCTTTATAGAACAATTTTGCGCCATTGACGGTGATATAACCTGTTTTGAAAACTACCGAATCAGCTGTTTGGGCTAATAACTGTAAAGGTTGATAAAAGAGTAAAAATGCGATAAGCACAAAAAACAGCGGTTTCCCGCTTCTATATGTGGTGTTATTCATAGTAAAGAATTGTTTTAAATTGATTGAAAAGGACTTATTGAGGGGGCTAAATATCACCCCCTCAGTAAAAGCCATTAATTACAAGGGTCAGTTGCTGTATTCACCCTTACGCCACCCGTAATCCGATTATTCCGCCCACAATCCTTGATGCGGATATTGGGGAATGAACCCGCATTAACAACATTGTTAAAAGACATCGGTGTTAAAAAACCGAAGCGATAAGTATCGGTTGTCAATTCGATATCATAAGCGGCGTTGCGCGCTAATTCGTTGTTGACTAACAGACTATTGTTCGCACCATCAATGACGAGAATACCCCATTGATTGTCGGTTGATTTATTATTGAGCGTTTTGACTCCGGTGGAAGAAAATTCAGCACCCACACCGCGACCACTTGGCAATACATATCCACCCAGAGGTACTTTGCAAAGGATGATACCGAGGTAGTTGTCATGCGTATAGTTCCGTTCAACCGTTCCCCATTTGTCGCAGGGCCATATGCCAAATAGGGCATTGCTCACGTCATTATCGCTGATATACGCACTTTTGCCATTGATGACGACGATACTTTCTGCACCATCCGTACCCGTTTGCCAAGCCGTTGTCGAAACCACTGTGTTCCGCATAATGGCAACCCTATCTGACTTTTCAACCATGATGGCTGATTGGAATTTGCCGATTTTACATCGCAAAACAGCCGATTCATTGCTGTTTTCCAAAAGTATCGCCGTTGAACCGTCGGCAGGAAAGGACTGAATGTCCACATCTAAAATCGCTGAACGTGGGGCATTGAGGAAATGTAAAGCAGGATTTAAGACCCGCTCTCCAGTGGTCGGGTTAGGGGTGTTTAAACTCGACTTGACTTTCAACACCGCACCCGCTTCACCAACAATTTTAATGGATTTGGTAATCGTAATCGGGTTGTTTTCGGTATGCGTCCCCGCTTTGAGGTAAATGACACCATTCGCGCAAGCGTTGTTTATGGCTTGTTCCAAAGCATTGGTTGAGCCTGCGGGAATTTCAACCCAATCACAAGCCGCACGATTAGAGACTTCGTGAGGTCGAGTTAAAGCATCAAGGCTTGCTAAGTACGACTGAGATGGTTGATAGTATTGACTTTCATCGGTTTTTGGTGGTTGTACAGGGTTTTGTACAGCGAGGTCTTTTTGACAATTGCTAAAAAGGAGAAGTGTCGCAGCCAATAGGCTGAAGCGGGAGGCCATTTTTACTTTCATTGTGGTTTGTTTTAAAATTGTTTGAAAAAATGATTGTTTTCTGTTAGTTGGTAAATATTAATAGGTACTCGGTCGAAGGTTCAAAATGTTGATCAGTCTGGTTTCAATTGGTATCAGAATATAACATAGAAGTGGAACTCATCCAAAAACTGGCGCAATACTGCCTGTTTCTATCCATTGCCCAAAACAGGTTAATTGTTGAGTCAAAAACAGCATAATAAAAATTGCTTTCATTTTTTAAGGTTTTCTTGATTTCAGGAATCGTTATGTAGCTTAAAGTATTAATATTATTTAATAGCCTAAATTTAAAGCCTTTTTAAAAAAAAGACAGTGCCAATCCACGAACTGTGGGAATGAGTTCATGAACTGTAAAGAATTAAGAAATGTAAATAGATTAGGTTGGGGGTTTAAAGCATTTCCAAAAGTTGTTTTTTATGCTCACGGGAAACAGGTATATTTTTGCCGTCGCACATAATCAATTCGCCACCTTCACCCCGAATATAGCGTACTACTTTAGTCAGATTAACAATATGTGACTTGTGAACCCGAAAAAAACGGGCATCAGAAGCAAGGCTTTTTTCAAATTCAATCAATTTTTTTGAGATATAGTATTTAATACCATCTTCCATATAGATATGTGTATAGCTGCTATCTGCTTCGCATCGGATGAGTTGGGCCGTACGAATAAATACCAATCCATCAGATGTCGGAGCCGATATTTTTTCTAAAAATACTGAGGGGGTGCTTTTTATAGTAGAAATACTATTTTCTATCTTTAATTTCTGCCGAACTTTCTCAACTGCTTTTATAAGGTCAACAGGGTCAATGGGTTTTAGTAGGTAATCTATGGCATTTACTTTGAAGGCATTTACGGCATAGTGGTCATAAGCCGTTGTAAATATGACATTTAACTGAGGGGGCGTACCCAGTGCTTCAATCAAGTCCATACCATTGAGTTCAGGCATTTCAATATCAAGAAAGAGTATATCAGGCAAGCTCTCTTTCAGATATACCAAAGCCTTTTCAGGTTGATTGATTATTTGAGCTACTTCAACATCAGGACAATAGCGCTGTAAAAAAAGCATTAAGGTTTCGGCAAAGTGCATTTCATCGTCAACAATTAGTGCTACCATGAGTATTGCATTGGTTTTTATTTGTTATCAAATGTTATTGGAATTAAGAGTACGACCCTTGTTCCTAAAGCTTGACCTTCTTTATTTTTTAAATCTATGATACTAACAGAAGCCGTCTTTTCATTTGTTTTATTAATAATTTGAAAACGTTCCTCCGTTAATTTCATACCATAAGACTTATGTTCCTCTGATAAAGCCGTTTTCGATTTTAATTCAGCGGCTTTATCCCTCCCAATTCCATTGTCTTCAATGGTAATTGTTAAGGTATCCCCGCCATTTTTAATATCAACTAATAACTCATTGTCTGCTGATTTTTTAGGTAATAAGCCGTGCCATACAGCATTTTCGAGATAGGGTTGTATTAACATTGGTGGCACATAAATTTTTTTAGTAGCAAGGGTGTCATCTATGTTGAGGTTGTACATGAATTTTTCATGGAAACGCAACTCCTCCATGTCAAGATATAAATGTATCGCCTCTAATTCTTTGTAAAGCGGTATTGTATCCATTTGCGAATGATTGAGTACCAAACGCACCAATCGAGAGAATTTAGTCAAATACAATATGGCTGCTTCATTTTCATAGTTTAGAATAAAACGGGTAATAGCACTTAAGCAATTGAAAATAAAATGCGGACTCATTTGTGACCTCAAAGCTTCCATTTCTACCTCAGAAATACGTTGATTGAGGGCGGTTTTAATCGCCTCGCGCTCTTTGATTTGACTGATTCTGTATTGATAAAAAGCGAAACCTAAGCCGAATAAAGTTAAAACAACCAAAGTCCTAAACCACCATGTTTGCCACCACGGCGCTAAAACAGTGAGTTTTATGGACGCTGTTTTAGTTCCCCAAACACCGTCGGCATTTGTGGCTTTGACCTTAAAAGTATAATTTCCTGGATTCAAGTTTGTGAACGTCGCACTGCGTGTATGGCCGATATATTGCCAAGCTGTATCAAAACCTTCTAACATATAGGCGTATTGAATGTTTTTAGGTGCTGAAAAATCTAAAGCGGCAAACTCAAAACCGATGACGTTTTGCTCATAAGCGAGTTCTAAATGTTTAGTAAATGAGATATCTATACTGAGGGGGTACTCTTTTGAATTCTTTTCACCTCTTGAAATGGGAATGGATTTGTTGAACAACTTAAAATCAGTGATGAAAATATTGGGGTCAAGGGTACTTGGATGGATTGTATTAGGGTCAAAAAAATCAATCCCTTTATCGCCACCAAAGAACAAAAGGTTTGAATAATGGCTTTTGCCATTTAGAAACGCACTATATGCATTATTTAATAAACCTTGCGCAGCTCTATAATTTCTGAATAATTCAGTTTGTGGATTAAAAGAGGATATTCCACTGAAAGTAGTGAGCCAAAGATTGCCTTGCATATCAGGAAAGATACTAATAATATTGTTATCCACTAAGCCATTATCTGTTATATAATGTTTAAATTTTTCGGTTTTTACATCTAATTTATTCAATCCTCCTCCATAAGTCCCTACCCAAATATTTTCTTTTTCATCTTCATAGATACAGAAAGCCGTATTTTCACTCATGCTTTGAGGGTCATTTAGGACGTTTTTATAGATTTTAAAAGTATCTGCTTCAGGCATATATTTACAAAGTCCACCTCGGGTGCCTACCCATATTTGTCCATTTTTAGTCTCTAATATTGACCGTGTATTAGAAAGGAGGTTAATATTATCCTCCTTTGTTTGGTAATAGCTTTTAATGGTTCTTGTTTCAAAATTGACTTTAAAAAAGCCATTCCCACATGTTGCTATCCATAAAAAACCTTTTTTGTCTCTATAAATTTTCCTAATTGTCTTTTTTCGAAAAATATCAATGCCTTTGAATTGTTCTTCAAGATTGATAAAACGTTTCGTCATTTTATCAAATAAAAATAACCCACCAAAAGTGCCTATCCAGAGTTTGTTATTATCTTCTTCTAAAAAACAAATAACCCCTCCTTGCCAGCCCTCTAAATTATAATCGGGCTTATAATCGAAAGGCGTAATCTTTCCTGTTTTTATATTCAATAAGCCCGTGCCATTTTTTTGTCTAATGAATAGTGTATCAGGCTTATATTCAAACTGTTCGAATAAAGAAGACACCGTAGGAATATAATCCATAAGTGGGATTGGAACACTCTGAAATCTATGTTTTTCGATATTAACGGTGTAAACATCTTTTCCTATAATTTGTGTCCATAATATATTAGAAGAAGAATAGAAAATATTAAAAAGATTCTCCTGAGGGTAACCCTGAGGCAACAAAGGATTATAGGCATACTTCTGAAATTTTGACGTAATTGTGTTCAATATATTTAACCCTGTATCTGTATTTATCCATAACTCATCTTTACTCTTTTTAACAAGAAAGCGAATGGACTCATTTTTGAACAGCGGATATTCAATTAGAAATATATTATTTTGAAGTGAGTTGATATAAAATAAGCCTTTGCTCGTTCCAATCCATATTATATCATATTCATCTTTTAATATTCGAGAAGCTCGTAAATCTCTTTGTAGTTCTTTAGATTTTGGCAAGGGTATCAAAGAAAGACTTCCCACCTTGCTATCCTTAAAGAATAGACCGGAATCACTTATGGCATAAAACCCTGTTTTATTGAACAATAAACCGCCTACTGCTATATTGTCAAATTTTAAATCATATTTATTAAATTTCTGATATTCGAAGTCTATCCAATACAATCCATCATCTGTACTAACCCAAATGTTTTTATTATCATCTTTTTTGATCTCATTGATCCCAACAATGCCAATTCCAAATTTTTCTTTATCATTAAATCTTTTAAAAGTTCGTTTCCTTATATCAAAATAATTTAAGCCATTTTGAGTGCCTACCCAAAAGTTACCTTTATCGTCTTCTAAGATTCTTCTGATTTTATTATCGCTAATACTGAGGGGGTCATTTGGATTGTTTTTAAAATGAGTAAAATTGGAGCCATCATACATATAAAGCCCAGAATAGGTTCCCATCCACATAAAACCTCTACTGTCTTCATAAAAACAATCAATACTGGCAAAGGAAACGGCATCAGGAATATCCAATTTCTCAAACCGAAGATTATCAATTTGAGCATGAAGAGAGAAAGTAAAAGTAAGCCCATAGATGAGCTAGCAGGGCTTTTAAAAATGTTTGTTGACGTTGGTTTTTCATATCTATTAACCTCACTTTTTAAAGTTGATTCATAAAAGATAAAATGTATTGTGTAAAGATAATCTTTAAACTCATTTAAAGGCTAATATTCCGCTTAAAAGCACAACCCAACTCAATGATAGAATCCGTTTTAGAAATGCCTGGTATATTGTCAATCTTATCATACAAAACCTCCCTCATGTGTGCGTGGTCTTTGGCAATAATCCTTAGATAAAGCGTGTAAGTGCCTGTTATGTAGTAACATTCCATCACTTCAGGGATCTTTTTAAGGGCTTCAATAATGCGCGCCGAGTCTTGGTCTTTGTCCAAACTGATGCCTGTGAATGCGCCCCAATCGTAGCCAATCTTCTTTTCGTTCAATACAGGTTTGATGCCTTCTAAAATGCCTTGTTCGGTCATTCTGTTGACTCGTTGATGCACCATAGTGTTAGAAATGCCCATTTCAGCCGCAATCGCAGAGAATGCCATGCGTCCGTCGGTCTCTAATTGTTTTAATATTTCAATATCGTAATCGTCTAAATTTTGCATTTTTTATGTGTTTTAATGTTAAAATACTGTGGGGGGTAAATTTCCCAAAATTCATCTTACTTTACGTCTCTTTTCATTTAAAAAATATAAAATCATGCGTTTTCTGCTATTCTTCGTTTCCTTTCTGCCTCTTTCATTAATGGCTCAAACAGACCATATAGAGGTCGTTCAATTCAACCATATCGCGCTGCATGTCAAGGACATTCCGACAAGTGCAAAGTTTTATGGTGAAACATTGGGCTTGCCGCCTGTCGAAATCCCCGATTCTTTAAAAACCATTCGGGCGTGGTTTCAATTGGGCAACACACAAATGATTCACCTATTAGCAGGTCGCACCGAGCCTGTTGTCAATGACCGCAATGGTGGACATTTTTCTCTTTTTGTCAAATCCATTGATTCGACATTGGTGTTTTTGAAGAAAAACAATATTCCTTACCATCTTCAAGTCCGTTTTGGCGGTATCAAACAGATTTATTTTGCCGACCCAGACGGTTATTTAATTGAACTGAACGAATGGCAAGCTTTACGGATTAAGAAAAAAGAGTAAAAAGAAATAACCGCTTCGGTTCTAATCTTAGGAAGATTTAAAATCTTCCTAAGATTGTGATTCTAAAATGACTTAACAACATACCTTAAAAATGAAATTTGACTTAAATAAATAAAAATAAAAGTCAAATTTAAACCAAATACTTGGTTTCACCAAAATATTTCTTTACTTTTGTGCTTAACAATTTCGTTTTATTATTTCAATCAATTAAATATATAAGCATGGAACAGGTCACAGCAGTCGGCGCACCCCTCAGTAAAACACAAACAGCCATTGAAAAAGAACACCAATATGGCGCACACAACTATCATCCCCTACCAGTCGTCTTGGAACGTGGTGAAGGCGTGTTTTTGTGGGATGTTGAAGGAAAGAAATACTTTGATTTCTTGTCTGCCTACTCTGCTGTCAATCAAGGACATTGTCACCCACGTATTATAGATGCATTGAAGAAACAAGCGGAGAAGTTGACATTGACTTCGCGTGCTTTCCACAGCGATTTGCTCGGTGAATTTGAGGAATACATCACCAAACTCTTTGGTTTTGACAAAGTTTTATTGATGAACTCAGGCGTTGAAGCCGTTGAGACTGCCATGAAATTAGTCCGCAAATGGGGCTATCAAGTCAAAGGCATTCCTGCAAACCAAGCAAAAATCGTGTTTGCCACAGGTAATTTCCATGGTAGAACGCTTTCAGTCGTTTCTGCATCAACTGACCCATCGAGCCGCACAGGTTTCGGTCCTTTTATGGACGGTTTGGAAATCGTTGAATACAACAATTTAGCTGCTTTGGAACGTTTGTTGGCAACTGACAAAAATATTGCGGGTTTCATAGTTGAACCCATACAAGGCGAAGCAGGTGTACTTGTACCCGATAACAACTACCTCCCAGGCGTTGAACAATTGTGCAAAGAGTACAATGTGCTTTTTGTAGCCGATGAAATACAAACAGGCATTGCCCGCACAGGTCGCATGTTGGCGACAGAAGGCGACGAAAACACCCCCTCAGTAAAACCCGATATTTTGATACTTGGTAAGGCTATGTCAGGCGGCGTGTTCCCTGTTTCTGCTGTTTTGGCAAATGATGATATTATGTTGACGATTAAGCCAGGCGAACATGGTTCTACTTATGGCGGCAACCCACTCGCTTGTGCCGTCGCACAAACCGCTTTACAAGTGGTTTTAGATGAAAATTTGGCAGAAAATGCTGATAAAATGGGTAAACTGTTCCGTCAAGGGCTTGAAGACATTGCTACACGCAACAGCATCATCACCTTAGTACGAGGTCGTGGTTTGCTCAATGCAATAGTGATTGACAGCGATAAAAACTCTTCATTGGCGTGGGACATTTGCTTGAAATTTAGAGACAATGGTTTGTTGGCAAAGCCTACGCATGGCAATAAAATACGCCTTGCGCCGCCGTTGGTGATTACTGAAAGTCAAATACAAGAGTGTTTGGCGATTATTGAAAAGTCGTTGAATGCTTTTGTTTAACGATAACATCAAGTTCGGGAAACTTCAAAGCTTCCCGAACTTCTACGCAATACCCCCCTCAGTATTTTCGGTATTTTTAACCCCTACACGTTTACTTTAAATGTTATGAGTTATATGATACGCAGAATTACTAAATCTTAAAGATTTAGTAATTCTCTGTGTTTATATTCAAAAACCGTCTGTCCATGCTCGATATCCATCAAATCCGTCAACAAACACCTGCCACTCAACATCTTATCCATTTCAACAATGCAGGTGCATCGCTCAATCCACAGCCCGTTATTCAAAAAATAAAAGATTACTTGGACGAAGAAGCCCAAGTAGGCGGCTACGAATTGGCGCGTTTACGTGCAAACGACATCAATGCCTTCTACACAGAAACGGCTCGTTTGCTCAATGCAGATGCCCGCAATATCGCCTTTGCGACAAGCTGCACAGAAGCGTATAGCAAAGCATTGGCATCAATTCCGTTCAAAAAAGGAGACATTATTTTAACTTCTGATGATGATTATGCTTCCAATCAATTGTGTTTCCTCTCTTTGCAAGCACGTGTTGGCATAAAAATCATACGTGCCAAAAACTTACCCAATGGCGATATTGATGTAGAAGACATCGAACACATCATCAAAACGCAGCACCCCTCAATAATCGCCATCACGCACGTGCCAACAAGTTCTGGCAAGGTGCAACCTGTGGCGGCTATCGGTCAACTGTGTCGGCAACACGATATTTGGTATCTCGTAGATGCTTGTCAATCCATCGGACAAATGCCCGTAGATGTGCAAGCGATTGGCTGCGATTTTCTGACCGCTACAGGGCGTAAGTTTCTACGTGCACCACGTGGCACAGGCTTTTTATATGTATCGGATAAGGCTTTAGACGCAGGTTTAGCCCCGTTGTTCTTTGATAATCACAGTGCTACATGGACAGGTGCAGATGAATATGAAGTACAAACCACTGCGCAACGTTTTGAACTTTATGAAAGGTCAATTGCCAATGTGTTGGGCATCACAGAAGCTGTTCGATATGCAAATGTCCTTGGTTTGGACAATATTTACGCGTATAATCAAGACTTAATCCAATACTTTAGAGAAAAGCTAATCCATACGGAGGGGGTCTTTTTGTATGATGAGGGTTCGCATTTGTGCAATATCATAACATTTAGGGTTGGCGACTTGCCTCTCGAAATCCTTCAAACGGCTTTGAACAATGCTAAAGTCAATTACTCTGTTACTTCAAAGGTCATGGCACAACTTGACTTTGCACACAAGGGCATTGAATGGGCTTTGCGCTTTTCGCCACATTATTACAATACTAAAGAAGAAGTAGATACAGTTGTTGAAGTATTGTCAAAACTCCAATAAAAAGAAATCAGTGTCAATCAGAGAAATCAATAAAATCAGTGTTCTAAAAATAAAACCAAACTATATGTCAATGACCATCAAACTCATCAAAAATCGCTCAGATATTGGAGCAGGCACACGTGGCGCAGATATGGGCATAGATGCCATAGAAATCGCTGCCATCAATAAAGGCAATAATTATTTCACGCAATTTGCGCACACAGATGTCAAAACGCACAATGAATCCATCTACAACATGGTGCGCAACTCTTTTGCGAAACGGATAGAAGACGTGCATGAACAATGTACCCGCGTTTGTAAGTCCGTGAAGAAAAGTTTAGAAGCCAACCACTTCCCCATCGTCTTGTCGGGCGACCACAGTTCAGCATTGGGTACAATCAGTGGTGTAAAAGCTGCTTTTCCTGATAAAACATTGGGCGTTGTGTGGATTGATGCACATGCTGACCTTCATTCACCTTACACTTCGCCTTCTGGCAATGTGCATGGTATGCCTGTTGCAGCGGCTATTGCACAAGACAATATGGATTGTAGCATCAATGAAGTCGGTCGAGCGACTGAAAAGTCTTGGAATGCGATGAAAAACTTAGGTGTCAAAGGTGCAAAGGTGTTGCCACAAAACGTGGTTTACTTTGGCGTGCGGGACACCGAAGAACCAGAAGAAAAACAAATGGCTAAACTCGGTATGCGCAACTATATGGTCGCCGAAGTTCGCTACCGCAGCATTGAGACGTGCGTGGACGAAGCATTGGAGAAGCTCGCAGATTGCGATATGATTTATATTTCTTTCGACGTGGACAGTATGGACTGCGATATGATTTCCTACGGCACAGGTACACCCGTTCCAAAAGGGTTTGACCCACTTGAAGTCATGTCTATCATCAACCGCATCGTGCAATCGGGCAAGGTGGCGTGTCTTGAAATCGTTGAAGTCAATCCGTTGCTGGATACGAAAGGGAATAAAATGGCAGAAACGGCTTTTGATGTCTTGGATAATGTGACGGGTACGTTGTTGGAGGTGTTGTCGAGAGGGTGAATACTGAGGGGGTAATCAAGAATTACAAAATACACTTCCTGTTAAAACCTTTTTAGCTATTGATAGAATTATAAAAGTGTAAAAATCTGCCACGCTAAAAGCACCCAACAAATAACCATAAGCACCCAACTCACCCCTTTCAGTCGTGCAACAGATGTGGACTTGAAAAACAATAATGAGGACAAGGAGAGCAACACAATATTTAGGACGGTAATCAACCGACCATTCCTAAGAAATGTGGGAAACTTCTGATAATATTCCGCTTGCTCAACCTCAAAAGGTTTTGAAGTGTCCATTGTAATACTTATCCACCAATAAATGTCAATACTGACAACAGCTAAACAGATGAGTGCGAGGATGAAATACGCTTGGTTTTTCATATTTGAAGGTTTAATGAAGGTGATGTTGCAGAAGGTTTTAAATAACGTAATAAGCTCACAAAGTTAATAATGGTTTTCATTAAACCCGAATGTCATTTGAGGCGCATAATGATGAGACCATTCTGGTCTGAAATGCCTTTCATATAGTCAGAAAGAGGTTTTTTAGATACAATCACCTTGCGTGCGCCAACGGAGGTGGCATGTAACAGGTGAATCCGCCCATCTCGTTTCACAGCCCAACCTTGATGCACAACATCAAGTCCTTGAATAGGCGTTGTCAAAGCAATTAAATCTCCTGCGTGTATGGTGTGTTCCCAATCAGCGAGTTTTGACTTAGGTAAATAAAAATAGTGTCTTTCAGAAAGCCTTTTTTCGGCTGCCAAAACTTGTTGAAAAGCCATCTTATCCGCCAAATGAGGATAGGCACTGGGGTAGGCAGTCATAAAAGAAATATTTTTTTGTAAATCTTCGCCGCCACAATCGCGGGTGACATCCTGCAACCAACCATTTTCTGCGACTTGCACCATCCAATCCGTAAAATAATGTATGCGAGAGCCATAACCGTCTATTTTACCATTGCTGTAGCGCATTCGTTGAATAAAATGCGCATAATCTTGTGTGGTTGCGTCCTTCATTTCCGCACATAAAAACAGCGCAAGACAACTTTCCACATACGTCCAACAATCCAATCTATCGGGTTGAATGACCAATTGTTCAATCTCATTTTGGTCAAGCGTATTTTCCAAATAAGGTGTTCCCAGAAAAGAAGTAATGGCTAACTGCCAACGTGCCGTCCGTGTCTTCCCCTTGCGCACCACCGCTATTTTTTGAGCCAACACCGTATCCCAAGCCGTCAAAGTTCCCGTTTTTTGCCCCCCCTCAGTATCTTGATGCACCAAAACATCTGTTTGAGCAGACAAAGCCGAACTTGGGCTGTCCTGTGAAGGCGCATTGTCGCAACCCCAAAGCACAATTGCCCATAGTCCAATCCCTATAATAAAGATTTGTTTCATCATGAAAGTCTTAACGCACGCATGGAACAAAATAGTTTGGTTCTTTAGAAATACGAAACTGTATTTTAGTTTGTTTTTACCCATTTCCGCGCTTTGTCGAGTTGTTTTTTTTCCAAACCCATTTTTTCCAAGGCATTATAATCTTCTGCCAATACATCTCGATAAGACCTCCCATCAGTATATTTTTGTATTTTAAGTGCATCATAAATCTTTTTAGCTTCGGCATCTTTGTTTTGAAACAATAAGGCATGTGCTAAATTGACATTTATCCATGTTTGCGAAGGGTCTAAAGACAAACCATGTCGTGCCGATTGTTCGGCGGCGGCGTATTGCCTTGCAAAAAGTTTACACTGTGATAAGTCGCCGTATAGTTTTGCAGCTTCTGCTGGACTATCTTTTATAATCCCCACTAGTATCTCAAGACTTTTTGCAAGGTCAGTTTGTATTTCAATGGCTTTTGATTCCTTTTTTCCTTCTACAAAAGATTTACTCAAACTATGTAAATTATTAAAAACACGGCTGTATTCTACTAAAATATAAGTTTGACTATTTTGTAAAGCCTTTTGTCGCAACGCTAATGCACGGCTTAATAAAGCTTGTGCTTTGTCATATTGTTTATTGACAACATTAAAATAGCCATAATTATTCAAGATTAACGCCAAATTGGGTTCAAACTGCTGCGGGTTGCTTTTTGCCAACCGCTCATAGATGTCTAAGGATTGCTGATAGTATTGTTTTGCTTCTGACAACTTGTTATTGATATCCGAATAATAATCGCCCAAATTCATTAAAGTCAAAGCCAAATCGGGTTCAAACTGCTGCGGGTTGCTTTTGGACAACCGCGCATAGATGTCTAAGGCTTTCAGATAGTATGTTTCCGCTTTGGGCATCTTATTGATGGTCTGATAATATGCGCCCAAATTCATTGCCGTTGTCGCCAAATAGGGTTCAAACTGCTGCGGGTTACTTTTGGACAACCGCGCATAGATGTCTAAGGATTGCAAATAGTATTTTTCCGCTTCGGGCATCTTGTTGATGGTTTGATGATATACGCCCAAATTCATTGCCGTTCTCGCCAAATCGGGTTCGAACTGCTGTGGATTGCTTTTGGACAACCGCGCATAGATGTTTAAGGATTGTAGATAGTATTTTTCCGCTTCGGTCATCTTGTTGACAGTTGCATAATATAATCCCAAATTCATTGCCGTTCTCGCCAAATCAGGTTCAAACTCCTGCGGGTTGCTTTTGGACAACCGCGCAAAGATGTCTAAGGATTGCAGATAGTATTTTTCCGATTCGGGCATCTTGTTGACGGTCTTATAATAGTTACCCAAATTCATTGCCGTTAACGCCAAATCGGGTTCAAACTCCTGTGGGTTACTTTTGGACAACCGCGCATAGATGTCTAAGGATTGCAGATAGTATTTTTCCGATTCGGGCATCTTGTTGATATCCGAATAAGCTACGCCAAGATACATACAAAACGTGCCGATTAAGTCGTCGTCCTTTGAAAGCGACAAGGCAAGTTTATAATATTGAATGGCTTTTAGTATTTCATTTTGAGCATGAAGAAAAGCAGCCAAAGCCCACAGATTATCCACATTTGTACTATCCAAATTGACCCCCTCAGTATAAAGGCGTTCCGCTTCATCATATTTGTTTTGGAGTTCAGCTAATTCTCCGTCTAAGAACTTCTTTTTAATGACAGAAGCCTTCAAAGTATCGCGTTGCATCTTTGCATCGGCTATCTTCTGCTTGGCTACTTTGAGGCTGTCTTCTACTGTTTTGATATTTGACTCGCTTTTAAGTATGTCCGCATCTAATTTTTTAAGGTCTGCCTCTTGTTGTTTGGCTTCTTTACTATTCAACACTTGTCTTGCTCCTTCAATATCACCTTGTTTAAAGGTTTCAAAAGCCTTGCGATAAATCGCATCGGCTTGTGCCAAGTCAATACGGGAGAAACCTTCCGCCATTTTCTTAGCATAATCAAATTTATTTTTAAGCTCTTCGTCTAATTTATATCTTTCTTCTTTGAGTACATAGAGTTGCTTAGTCAAATCATTAGCATTTGCTCTTTTTTCAGCTAGTTGGTTTTCAAGTGCAATGATTTGTGCGTCTTTTTTCTGCACTTTTTTTTGATAATTTACCTCCAAATACCTTGTAGAAATCTTGTAGTAGGTCACAGCATTGGCATCGCGTTCTCCTTTGTTGCAGACGACCAAGCGTATTTTGTAATTGGGATTATCGGTCAAGGTCACATTGCGTTCGCGTGGGTCATTGACCAAATCATAAATCGGTGTGCCGAGTTCCACCGTCACCAAATCACCGACTTTACCATTCGGAAAGGTCAGCACAAACACCCCCTCCGTATTTGTACTCGCTCTGACGAGGGTTGGTGAAGCACCACGTGCGGTGACTTGCAAGGTTTTCATCTTCTCACCCGTGTTTTGGTAAGTGACAATGCCGCGTAAGGTGACTTCAGCAAAGGTTGTGAGGGCTGTAAAACATAAAACGATGGAGAAGAGTGACGCTTTCATTGTGGAAAATGGCTTTTTATAATGATGAAAAATGAAAAAAATATTCTGACATTATGTTCAGGGAGCTTTCAAAGCTCCCCGAACAGGATCAACTAATCTATCAAAATATCTGTGGGTTTGTTCAGCACGGGCGTAATAAACAAGCGTTTGACTATTTTACCTTTAATGCTAATAGTTGCAGCATATTCTGACAGCTCTTTATCAGGCGGTATGTTTATTTTGAAATGACCTTTACTATCTGTGGTGTCCGCAAAATTGTCAATATTGACAACCACATTCGGTATAAAAGACTCTTGATTTTGAACATAACCCTCAACGACACAAAACCGACAACTTGACTGTACGGCTAAGTATATCGGCTCGCCATTCAATAGATATGTCGAGTCCTTGTGTGTCAAGACATACCCCTCAGTACCTTGTAGCCCGATGCCTATGCGCTTGTTGTGATACTTGGATGGTATCTCGTTGAAGGTATTTTGACCATTTTCACCGACTTTTGCAACCTCCCGCCTGCCACCAATATCTGCAACGAGTTTGGTTTCTTTTAACTGCAGAATGTCTTGTTTCCCACCAACACCATGCGTATAGACGACAACAGAGAAAGGTTTGCCGTCGGCAACCTCTGGACTGTTGCCACAGAACTTAAAATAGACAATCAGTAGTACCACCAAACTCGCGCCGATAGCCATAATGGATTTAAGGTTGAGCGTAGTGACGGAGTGACTTAAAGTTACTCCATCACTATTTGGCAAGCGTTCAATGATGTCTAATAAAGCGGTATTGATTTTGTTCGATTCGATGTTTAATGCTGAGGTGTCTTCTAAACCCAAGCGTTGTTGCCTTTCAAACGTAGTAAAACGGTTAGCTATAAGGTTGATTTCATTGTTCAAATCCGTATCAGAAGCGGTAAGCCGCCGAAGTTCAGCAATGACTTTAGCTGTTTTGCCATCAGCTATAAGGTCTCGTAGTGTTTGTTTCATGTTAGTTTCATTTTGAAATACAAATATCTAAAAAATAAGGATAATAATTCAATTATCCACCGCACATTTCACCACATCAACGTCACATCGCCCGACACTTGTTTCGTTGTGCCATTGCCCAATGCCAATTCAATGACATACACATACACATCGGGTGGCACGGGTTGATTGTTCATACGACCGTCCCAACCGTTTTTGTCGTTATTGGGTAAGAAATTACTTTGTGAAAAGACCAGAACACCCCACCGATTAAATATCCGCATGCTCAAAACGTTTCGGACACAACCCGACGCAAAGACGGAGAAATAATCATTGGCATTATCATCATTGGGACTGAAAGCAGTGGGAATAAATATGCTTTCGCAAGGCTTGACAGTTACTTTTATCGCATCATTAACAGTACAATTGGTCGTTGTATCTTTTACGGACAAGGTAAAAACAGTGGTTTGCAACGGTTGGGCGTAGGGATTGGGGCAATTGGTACAACTCAAATCTTTATGCGCCGTCCATGTCCACGTTATATTTTGAGCTCCCGTCACCAAAGGATTTAACGAGACGCTGTCGCCTAATTCAATAACAGGTGCAATGCCCATATCTAAACGCAAAGGGGAAGGCACAACCGTCCATTCTGTAATCTCTTTGCAAGTTGTGGACGCATTACTGGTATCTCTGAATACGCCCAGCTTTGTAAATAAACGCCCATTAACCCAAGCAGAATCATTAGCACATAAAACCACGTTCTTTTTAATAATGGGATAAGGTTTTATGGTCAAATTGGTAATCAAAATGCTGTCGCAACCGCGAATGGTTTTAAAAGTATCTCGATAAATACCTGTTTGGTTATACATTTTAGTTCCAACTCTGATAAAACTACCATTGCAGATGCTCGTATCACGTGTTATACTGAGGGGGGCAATGGTTCGTAAAGTCGTCGTGATAAGAAGACTGTCGCAACCTTTAAACCCTTTCAAGGTATCTCGATAAATGCCCGCTTGATTGTAGGTTTTTGTTCCTACTCTAATAAAGTTGCCTTGACAAATACTGGTATCGAGTGTTGTACTGAGGGGAGTAATAAGATTTAAATTGGTTATCAAAATGCTGTCGCAACCACTCACAGTTCTAAAAGTATCTCGATAAATGCCCGTTTGGTTATACGTTTTAGTGCCCACTCTGATAAAACTACCGTTGCAGATGCTTGTATCTCTCAAAATACTGAGGGGGGCTATGATTCTTAAAGTCGTTGTAACGAATAAGCTGTCGCAACCTTTAAATCCTTTCAAGGTATCTCGATAAATGCCCGCTTGATTGTAGTTTTTACTACCCACTCTTACGAAATTGCCTTGACAAATGCTTGTATCAAGCGTTGTACTGCGGGGAGTAATAATTGTTAAATTGGTTATCAAAATGCTGTCGCAACCTTTAATGGTTTTAAAAGTATCTCGATAAATACCCGTTTGGTTATACGTTTTAGTGCCAATTCTGATAAAACTACCGTTGCAGATACTTGTATCTCTCGAAATACTGAGGGGTGCAATGGTTCTTAAAGTCGTTGTGATAAGAAGGCTGTCGCAACCTCTAAATCCTTTTAATGTATCTCGATAAATACCTGCTTGATTGTAGGTTTTAATGCCCACTCTAATAAAGTTGCCTTGGCAAATGCTTGTATCAAGCGTTGTACTGCGGGGCGTAATAATTGTTAAATTGGTTATCAAAATGCTGTCGCAACCTTTAACAGTTTTAAAAGTATCCCGATAAATACCCGTTTGGTTATACGTTTTATTACCAACTCTGATAAAACTACCGTTGCAGATACTCGTATCACGTGTTATACTGAGGGGGGCAATGGTTCTTAAAGTCGTTGTAATGAATAAGCTGTCGCAACCTTTAAACCCTTTTAATGTATCTCGATAAACACCTGCTTGATTGTAAATTTTATTCCCAATCCTTATGAAATCACCTTGGCAAATACTTGTATCAACTGCTGTACTGAGGGGGATAATTATTTTTAAAGTTGTAACGATAATACTATCACAATTGGTAAAAGTTCGCAAAGTATCTCTGTACGTCCCTGCTTGGTTGTAGGTTTTATTACCAATTCTAAGGACATCACCGGAGCAAATACTCGTGTCTTTGACGATAAGATAAGTCGGATGAACGGTTAAATCTGTTATGACGATGCTGTCGCAACCTTGTGATGAGCGAAAAGTATCTCGATAAATGCCCGACCGTGTATAAATACGGTTGTTGATGGTATAAGTGCCACCCGCACAGAACTTGATAAACTGCGTTCTCGAAGAAGCACTTTCTATTTTCAAGGTAGTCGTCACGGTGCTGTCACAACCCGCGATACTTTTTAGAACATCTTGATAAACACCTGCTTGCGTATAGGTACTTGTGCCGATTGTGTAGGAAGTATTCGGACAAATAGCCACCGTTTGAGCCACTGTGTAACTGGGCGTAACGGTCAAATTGAGCTTAATAATACTGTCACAGTCAGGGAAACACCGCTTAATGGTATCCGAATACATACCCGTTTGATTATATGTTTTGCCGTTTAAAGTCACGCTTTGCCCCGTACAAATCACTCGCGAGAGGGCATTGATATTGGGCGAACAAGGGGTGACACCTAAAACCACGTTGTCCAAGAAACCTTCATCAAAAACCAAGAAGTTATTAAAGTATTCCGCCCGAATCCATATCCGAGATATATTGCACAAAACGTTTTGGACTTGTGTTTTTGTCGCCGCAACCCCATTGCGGGTGCCGACACGCCAACCCGTTGTTTCGTTTAAAGGGCAAGTAAAGGTCGTCCAAGTCGTCGTTGGGTTAGGTAAGTCAAATACTAAGATTTCCCCATTGCCTTCCATAATGACATCATCAACGGAGAAGAAAGTCCCCGTTTGAACTTTTAAATCAAAGCTCAAAGAATTGTTGTACGCCCAACTTTTATTGCCCAAAAACTTGGCTGGCGCAACAAAATACATGGTTGAGATAGGCAAAATGTCTTTTGCAGAGATATGACCGCTCAGATTACCACCCGTCGCCCGATAAGTCGCGCCTGCGAACCCGCCTAATGGACTGTCAATGGCTTGCCAACCTTCGTTATTGGTATCAAAATTACTGGTAATTGTTTGTGCAGATAGTAATGTACCCATAAGGCACAAGGCTATAAATACGGTTTTCTTCATATTGTTTGTTTCTAATATGCTTTTAAATTCGGTATTTATTAAAACGGTATGCTTGTTTCCTGATAGGAATATTCTTAAAATACAAATATCTAAAAAAGGTTGTTAAAAAGAGAAGGCAGGATACATTTTGTGTCTGTGTCCTGCCTTTGATTTTATCCCCTCAGTAAATTATAACCCAAAAATTAAACCTTCTGTAAGGATAAAGTCCATTCTTTGCGGTATTTTTACGGCTTAATTATCCTTTTTTTAATCAATACAATAGCTATTAATATGCGCGCTATCAGCAAAAAAGAGGCATACAACCTCTACGATAAACTCACAGAATTGGCTCTTGCCTTAGCGGCGGCACAAGGCGTATCGCCACAGGATTGTATAGACCCGATTTGCCAACGTTGGCGGAGGCTCAGAAGCATTGACGAGATTGAAGACGATTATTTACTCATACTGACAGAGCATGACAGCCCGCTTTTTTTGCTCAACGAAAAGGGTATTGTAGATGATTTTATGAATGGCGGCATTATGACTGTTCCCGCAGAGGGTTTCAAAGAGGTCTATCGAGACGACAAAATGCTCACGGTCGAATATACTGACGGGTGCATTGAGTACTATGAAGCGCATAAAGAATTGCACGATGTGTATAGTGCGCATTCGACCAATCGGCAAGGTATTACGGTGCCTTTTCCTACTTCCGAAAACTAATGATGAATGATAAATGATGATTGATAAATGATGAAAACCTTCGGGAGGTTATTCATCATTTATCAATCATCATTTATCATTACTTTATCAGTCGTTTCTGTAAGTCTTCAAGCGATACGCCTTTAGTTTCAGGCATCATAAACCACACGTAAAGGAGTTGCAACACCATCATAAAGCTGAAAAAAGCGAATATCGGTGCCCCACCATAGGTAGAAGCGAAGTAAGGGAAAGTGCTGGCGATGATGGCCGCAAAAACCCAATGCGTCAAGCTACCCCAAGCCATGCCCGAAGCCCGTACACTGTTCGGGAATATCTCTGAAATGAAAACCCATATCACCGCACCTTGTCCGATGGCGTGTGAAGCGATGAACATGAAGATAAAATACGTCGTCATGCCGTGTCCGTTGGTGTAAAAAGCATACGCGACCAACGCCAACGAGATAATATAACCGACCGAACCGATGTACATCAACGTCTTGCGTCCCAAACGGTCTATAAAGTACCAACCTGCAATCGTGAAAACGAGATTGACCAAACCGATACCGGCTGTTGACAACAAAGCACTCGATTGAC